>CATJPU010000317.1 GCA_949742505.1 uncultured Lachnospiraceae bacterium
AGTACGTAAGAAAATGATTCAGGTGTGAGCAAATCCCATTCGCGAAGCGAATTTTAAATGGATTTGCGAAGGTTACTGTGAACGGAGTGAACAGTAACATAGCGCAAGAGCCGCGTCATATGCCATTTCAAATGTCACACCAAAAAGGAGGACTCTAAAATGTCTGGAAGACAGGTAAAATTACAGCAGGCAGAAAAGGGCAGTATTCTGTACCACTATACCAAAAGCAACGGCGTCAACGGTATTCTGAGCCATAATTGTTTTTGGGCAACTAAGAGCGATTTCTTAAATGACCCCAATGAATTTTCCCACATTCAGGGAATCATAGACAAAGTTTGTCAGGAAAATATAAAAACTCCGGAATTAATAGAAATGTTCCTCCAAGATTCCATTTACGCTGAAAGAGATAAAAAGCGGGAATATTTTGTGCTTTCTTTCTCAAAATGCCGGGACAGCATCACCATGTGGTCAGAATTTGCCAACAAGACCGGTTACAACATCGGTTTCCGAAGCGACGACATTATTGCAAGAATCGAAGAAGCCGCAGAAATCGCCTATCATGGGCTTGTCGTTTATAATACCAGACAACAGATGCAGTTAATCCGGAAAAATATCTGTAACTACCTGCCAAATCTCCTTCGGATACCGTTAGACGATATTCTGGCGCTCGGAAACAAAAACCGCGAGGATGAGACCTATCAGAAGGCCTGCCGGAAATTCCAGCGGACCATAGAGGTCTATGCTATGTTCTTCAAGCATGAAGGCTTTGCCGAGGAACAGGAGTATCGCTTTATCTTCAAAAGGCAGAAGGATACTATGGTACAATTCCGCGCGAAAGACGGCTTCATGCTTCCCTATATCGAGATTCCCTTAACCGAAAAGAACCTGCCCATTGAAGAAATTATGGTAGCGCCCCAGAACCATATTGATCTTGCGAAAAGCGGAATGGAATACATGCTGCACACGAAAGGATACAAAGCGAACGTATCTTTGTCTAACATTAAGCTGAGATATTAACAGTAACTTGCAAACTTAAGCCGGGCACCCCATTATAGCCATTCGGCCGTTTCACAGAGTATATTTTTCAATGATACACTCATGCATATCTTTCTTTTTGTCATAATTCAACGCCACAAGAAGAATATCCCCAGTATAGCTTTGGCTCAGTCGGCATAGCCTCCTCCATGCATCGTCCTGAAACCCTGCATGGAGCATATGCAATTTCTAAAATCATATTATACTTCCTCATTTTTATACAATTCATAGTAATCTGAATCTATACGGTCCATCATCTGGACAAACCATTTTTTTGCATCATCAAGCGCCTTATTGTAAATAATCGGCGCCATTTTCTGCTCAAATAATTCCAGTAACTGCATCTGCTCAATCATTCCAATCTCTTCTCCACGTTCATCCAGATAGAATGCCTGAATCGCATCGCTTAACTGCTTCTTCTGTGCATCAGACAATCGGATTTGTGTTAAATGCTCTCTTTTTCTCATCTATTTCCACCTTATTCCACGAAATTACACTGCAGCCCGGACTCTCCTCCCTGATAATCTGATTGATCATCTGCAATAAGCTAAATTATGCAGCGTTGTTCTACTCTGTCATTACTTTAATTCAAAAAATGACGCAGCACAGCCATCAGAATCTCCATGTCAAGCGGCTTGGCAATGTGAGCATTCATGCCGCTCTTGAGCGCCGCTTCTTTATCCTCTTCCATAGCATTGGCAGTCATAGCAATAATTGGAAGAGTTTTCGCCTCCTTACGACACATTGCCCTGATTGCTTTCGTAGCCTCGTATCCATTCATAACCGGCATCTGCACATCCATCAGCACAGCGTCATAATAACCTTCCGAGGACTTTTCTACCATAGCGACCGCATCGGTTCCGTCCGGCGCAGATTCAACCATGAATCCGGCTTCTTCCAGAATCACTTCCGCGATTTCCCGGTTCAGCTCGTTATCCTCCACCAAAAGAAGCCGCTTTCCGCTGTAATCAACCTGCGTCCAGACAACCTCTGCGTCCGACTGCTTTGTATCGCCAATGTTATTTGCAGCCAGCAGCGCCGCCTTCAAGTCTGACATAAAAAGAGGTTTTGCACAAAAAGCGGTTATGCCAGCCTCTCTTGCCTCTTCCTCAATATCTGACCAGTCATAAGAGGTAAGAATGATAATCGGCGCATCCGGCCCTACGACGCTGCGAATTCTTCTTGCAGTTTCAATTCCACTAATTTCCGGCATCTGCCAGTCAATAATGTAGGTATGATAAGGTTCTCCTTCTTCATAAGCAGATTTGGCATGGTATACGGCTTCTCTGCCGGAAGTGGTCCATTCAGAATGCAGTCCAATACTCTTTAACATTTTGCTCACGCTGTCGCAAACGTTAAAATCATCATCTACAACCAGAGAACGCAGCCCTTCCAGTTCTTTGATTTGTTCTGCATTTTTTTCGATATCCTGAAGCTGCAACGGAATCTTTACCGTAAAAGCGCTTCCTTTTCCGACTTCGCTTTCTACTGTAATTTCTCCTCCCATCATATCAATGATACTCTTCGTTATAGCCATACCAAGTCCGGCGCCCTGTATGCCGCTTCTTGTAGCAGTCGATTCCCTCTCAAAAGGCTCAAAAATATGTTCTACGAACTCTTTGGACATTCCGATTCCGTTATCCTTAATCACAAAGACAAAATCTCCCCAGCCATGCTTAAAGGTAGTCTGCTGCGTAATACGAAAAGCCACCGTTCCGCCTGCCGGCGTGTATTTAATGGCGTTGCTCATCAAATTGATAAAAATCTGATTCAGCTTCAACGGATCTGCAATCACATCCTCGTTGGCCACTTCAAAGGTATCAATAAACATTTCCAACTGCTTCGATTTTACCTGCGGCTGGATAATATTAACCAGATTATGGATTAACTCCGGAATATTACACTCCTGATTATGAATCTGCAGCTTTCCGCTCTCAATGCGGCTCATGTCCAAAATATCGTTAATCAGCCCCAGCAGATGGTTACTGGAAGAAAGAATCTTTTGCAGACAGTCCCTCACCTGGTCTGTATGGTCCAAATGGCTGGCCGCAATCGTAGCAAATCCGATAATGGCATTCATAGGAGTCCGTATATCGTGGCTCATGTTAGACAGGAAGGTAGTCTTTGCCTGATTGGCATGCTGCGCCTGCATCAGGGCGTCCTGCAGAACCTGCGTCTGCTCACGCTGCTTTCGGACTTGTTCTGTGATATCTCTGGATACCACCATAGCAATCAAATCGCCAGTGTCCTCGTCGCTAGTCATAATAAAAGACTGACGGACGCACATGGGCGCCCCCTTATCCATTCCTCCCCAGTAGTCTACATCCACCTCCATATTCCCCTGTTCATACTGACATTTCAGATAATCCACATTTACTGTTCCGGAATAATCCTCCTGTGATTCGGGCAGTACGAACTGCCTCCATTTCTCAAAACATACAGAAACCTTACATGGCGCAGACAGCCCCGCGTGTTTTAACAGCGAGATTTCTCTGCCTCCGGCCATTCGGGTAATATCCTGCTCAATCCTATCCTTTGTCAAATTACACTCAAAGGCGCTGAAAGAATTGGACATAATCGCAATTTTATACTGACGTTCTTTCCGGTTCAATACCGCCCGCTCCCGCTGCTCACGCAATTCTTTCAGCTTCAATTCCGTAATATTCTGACGAACATACAAAACCCGCACCGGCTTCCTGTCTTTTCGTTCCAAACATACTGCAATCAGATGCTCCCAGTCCTCTTTCCCATTCCGGGAAACATGACATTCATGAACGCTTGAGTCCTCCGCATTAAGACTCTGTATAAGCGTATCGGACTCACAAAACTGAATAAACGACGCTTTGCCCTCATCCCCTACGACATCGTCGGCCTGAATCTTCATCCATTCGCTGTATATACCTTCCATCGGAATACTGGTATTCAAGGGCCCCATCCCCGCCATATAGGAATAGCGGTCGCGCTCCAAATCCACCATAAGATAACGCGAAGAAAAGATGATATTCGTGCCGCGAAGCACATCGTTAATCATTTTATTTTCTATTTCCAGTTCCTTTCTCCGGCTTCTGCCGCGAACCGCCAGAAAAACAACATAGACCCCGAAGAGGACAAGCAAAGAAATCTCCAATCTCACCCCCGCCATATTCGCCCTTTTCACCATCGTCTGCGTAATATTCTTGGGAAACGCCTGTACAAGTACATAATCGCACCCTTTCAAACGTCTGACACAAAAATTATCCGTTTTGCAGCCTTTACTGCACAGAAGCGCAGCCTCGCCGCCGTCTGTAAACACCGACCGCGCCGCTTCCGCAGTTCCGGCATCAATAACGCCTGATTCGATTAAGGATTCAAGCAGATCGTCTCCATATGCCCCATCGCCTGAACTGGCAATCACTTCACCTTCCTGCGTGCAGAGAAACACATCGGCTTCCTCGCCAAAATAGCTGGCAGAAAGCATATCCTTCAGATAGTCCCTTGCAAAATACAGCCCTAACAACATGCCGATAATCTCCTTCTCACTGTAAACCGGAGCATAAAAAACCATCATCGGCTTCCCTGTAATCCTGGATTTTTCGACCGTCTCAAGGCCGCTCTCTCCTCTCATTCCACTAGCAAAATACTCCCGGTCCAGACTATTGCTGGTTTCTCCGTCAGAAGAAAGATTCACACCATCCGCATTGGTAAAACGGACAGCGTCAAAGGTTGTATTCTCCTCCATATCTTTGAGCACCTGCGTATTGATTTCCGCTTCTGTCCCGCCTGCACTGACTAAATGGGAGCTATTTTGGATACGCTGCAGTGCATTATCAAATTCACTCTCGATACGTTCAGCCGTCTGCCGGGCACAATCCTCTGCATAGACTCTGTTCTGTTCCTGTATCCGTTTTCTGTTCTGTGTCGTATAGAAATAAAACAAAACCAGTATGGCGGCCAGAAAAAGAAGTGCAAAAATAACCGGCTGTCCTGTTTTCCTCTGTCGCTTCATCTGTCTCGGCACAATATATCCCTCCGCCGTCAGGCCGGAAGAGTCAGAATGTGCCATCACCTCCTCTTTCTAACATGTGTTTTCTATATGTTAAGTCAACATACAAAATAGAAAATCAAAGTCTTTAAAAAGAGTATAACACGAACTGAACATAACAGAAAGAACTGTTTGAGAAATTAAATAAACCATTTCCAGTCATATAACAAAAACATACCTATACAGGCTGAAACGATATAAATAACCGGCTCTGAGCTGCCCAGCGAAATCGTCCGCTGCTCTTCTCTCCTGTTGAAAAAATGCGCTCCAATCACTCTCCAAACCGCATACCCCAGAACCGCCCCCAGCGTATTCATCATGATATCGTCAATATCCGCAAGACGCGCTGTCGGCAGTTGGGCGGCTTCAATCAGCGCAGAAAAAAGAACCCCAACGAAAGCTGTCTTCAAAGGATTCCTATAATTTTTCCATATATATGGCAGCAGAAATCCAAGGGGCATAAACATGATTGCATTCATACAATAAGTAAATAAACCGGAAGACTGGAACGGAATTAGATTAATATGCGCCTGCCCGAGCGTAGACGCCAGTCCGCCCTTTTCCACAATCTCCCACACAGAGCCTATCCCCGTCACCCAAAAGACCAATCGTACATAGAGCATCATAATGTACGTCCATATGCAGTGAAATACTGTAGTCCTTCTTCCCCACAGATACTGCACAAACTGGAAAATCATGGCCGGTCCTAATGTTAAAATAATTGGAATGATCATCATAAGCATTTTCTCCATCCTTTCCTATTATTTTAATCTATCACAATTTTCTCAAAAAAATCTTTATAATTCTGTAATTCCTAAAATATATTGGTATGCAAATTCAATTCCGTCACAAGTCAGCTCTTCACACATATGCGGCGGGTCGCTTTCTGAAAAACCAGTGGGACGTAATTCAAGGCATCGCAGCGAACCAAACATTCTATCAAAGGCAGCTGCAAAATTATAACAGGCAGATACGATTTCATCTTCTGTCTTTCCCTGAATATGAAGATAAATACCTATAAACATCAGCGCCCCTTCGACCAGCCCGCACTGCGCCCTATATCCGCCCGCGCCATGCAATCCAATTGCAGACCAGAACGTTTGAGGTTCAACTCTGGTTTCAAATATTTCGCTCAGACAAATAATGGCTGTCCTTGCACAATTTATATCTTCGTTCCAGTACAATTCATGTACCCGGTTCTTTATATATTCTTTCATTATGTAATACCTCCACGTTTTTTAATATAAAAAATGTTTGAACGGGAACTTTCTTTGTTCTTTTTTAAATAAATGATTATCTATGAATATACATCCTTGCCATATTTGGCTCATTATCCCCTTGAACCATGCACAAAAATTCCCAGCCGTATCTTTCATAAAAACCTGTATGGTCAGTAACTAAATAAACTGGTGTGATATCTTTAGATTTCATATCATCAACAGTCATATTAAGCAGATGACCTGCTATTCCGTTGCAGCGGCATTCCTCTTCTGTATATACCGCACAAATATTAGGCGTAAGATCCTTTCTATCGTGAAAATCGTTTTCAATTACGCCAAGACCACCGATGATTCTTTCCCCGTCCAGACAAAGATACCAGCCGTATTCGTTTTTATTTTCAAGATAGGCATTCATACATTCAAGATACAATTCTATTGCAGCTTACCGGGAAAGTCTTTATGCAGTCAGTATGGTAATGGCCATCTCGTCTGTCTTTGGCTGTCTTGGATTTATCATCGGAATGTTGAACTGTATCCGTTCCACCGATTTATCTTCGATAGAGGGCGTCGGCTGGGTAATCCAAAGCACGTCAGCAGCGATGCTGTCACTCTTTTATCCATTGCTAATCTGCGTGGTTCTGCTGCCAATTTACTTTATGTTAAAAAACATATTGCTGAAAAATAGAAGATATCATATCTTTCTGACTTCTTCGTATTTTCAGACACGCTCTAACAGAGCCCCGGCGGAATTTACCGCCGGCGGCTCCCCTTAGCGCCTTAACCGGTTCATAACCCGGAACATCTTTTTGATGTCTATCGGCTTCGCCAAATGCTCGTTCATTCCGGCGTCCTTCGCCATTGCGACGTCCTCTTCAAATGCGTTCGCTGACAGCGCTATAATCGGCACGCTTCCCGCATCCGGCCGGTCCAGACTGCGAATTACACGAGTCGCCTCATATCCGCTCATTACCGGCATCATCAAATCCATAAGCACGCAGTCAAACGTTCCCGAATCCGATGCTGCAAATATGTCTACAGCAGCTTTTCCATCATTCGCAGTCACGACCTTAGCGCCTGCTTCTTCAAGCATAAACTCCACAATTTCACAGTTAATTTCATTATCTTCTACCAAAAGAACCCGCATCCCATCAATGTTATCCCGTACATTCTCCGCCAAATCCACAGACTGCGTATTATGCGCCGTGTCAACCCGAAAGGACAGAGTAACCCGAAACACGCTCCCTTTTCCAATCTGACTGTCTACTTCAATGGTGCCCTTCATCTGCTCCACCAATTTCTTTACAGTGGACATGCCAACACCAACGCCATTGTAGTAAGTCCTAGCGCTCTGATGTTCCTGCGTAAACGGCTCAAAAATATGCTTTTGAAACTCCTTCCCAATTCCGATTCCGGTATCTTCAATCACAAACTGATAATCTGCGGTCTCTCCCTGGCAGGCAATTTCCCTTACCTGGACAAATACGGAACCATGAGGCCGGTTATACTTAAGCGCATTATCAATGGTATTCATCAAAATCTGCTTTAAGTACATCGGATTTCCGAGCAGCCTGCTATGATTAAGGTCTTCCTTCTCCAGCTGCAGCCGGATTCCCCTCTCCTCTGCCTGTACGGACAAAATCGCAATACAACTCTCCAATGTATCAGTAAGATCAAAGGGTTCCTCCACCGCCGCCGTTCTTCCGCTCTGCAGCCTGCTGATCTCCAGAACGTCGTTCACTAGGGACAGAAGGTGCTCCGTCGACATGCGAATCTTTTTCCGGCACTCTTCCTGCCGTTTAGAATCCCCGCTTTTCTCCATAATGGCCAGCATGCCCAGGATTCCGTTAATAGGCGTACGAAGATCATGTGACATATGGGAAAGAAATTCACTTTTCGCTGAATTTGCCTGTCTGACCTTCTCCAGCAAATCCATGATGGCCTGTTCCTGTTTCTTCCTCGTCACCATAATCTCTGTAATGTCCTGATGGTATCCGCTTAAGCAGGCGCCTGGTTTCCGGAATGTCTTATCCGGCACACCGCCGCAGCGGACATAAATCTTCCCCAATTCCGGATGATTCCAGGGATAAATCACCTCGGAACGTCCGGTTTCCAGCATCTCCCGCACTGCTTCCTGCACCATTCCCACATAATCCGGTTCAATATTATCAAACCAGCGCCGATAGCACTCCTCCGGCCCGGTTCCATCCGATACTCCCAGCAGAATCCGCATGGTCCGGTCCGTATACATCCTTGGCTGACAGCCGTCCTCCAGCTCGATTGTCCAGATGCCGGTTCTGGCCCCTTCCAGAATATCCTCCAGACTCTGCCTTGCTTCCAGCTTATTCTGCTCTTCCTGCTCCACTACGGCATTAACATCCCGCAGGGCGAAAATCGCGCAATTTTCTTCCTCCGGCTTCCCTGTAGCAGAAAAATGAATCTCCATATGCTTCAGTCCATAAGAACTGTCCTTCACCTGATAACGGACATAAAACTTCTTTTTTGTTTTCAGCTGGTCGAGCACATAGTCTCTTTTCGTCACAGTACGGATTCGCTCCCGGTCCGAGGAAACCACATACTGGGAAATATACTTCTCCATCGCTGTCTGATAACCTTCCTCAAAATCAACAGCCCGGTCCATTCGTTCGCTGTCCCGATATCTCTCACATTCGCCTGTATCGAAGTTCACCTGATAAATACCCAGATAGTCCACACTCAGGGCATGAAGAATATTATGACTCCGCTTCTTAAGCTCACGAACCAGATTGCGCCGCTTCAATGACGATACGATAAAATGCGCTGCAATCTGGAGCATATTCGATGCATATTCCAACATCCTGACAGGCGGATTGTCCACACCATAAAAACCGATCAGCTTTTCACCGTCGTAGAGGGGCACCACCACAAGAGAATGGATCCCCTGACGCTTCAGGATCTCATATTGAAGCGGGGCCGCTTCCCGGAGTTCTTCCAAATTCTCAATAACGATATGCCTGCCGATGCTGAAATTCCGATACCAGCTGGCGCACACCTCTCCGGGAACATTTTGGAGATTCTCCTTTTCCGGATCCACCCCGTCTGCTACCCACTCATAAGTGTTGTCATCGCCGCCGGACTCGTTCTGCTCAAATATGTAGGTCCGTTCCCCATTCAGTGCTTTTCCTAAATACTCCAACAATACCTCCAGCGACTGGTCCGGCGTCTCCTCCAGCAATGCTACGCGCAGACCTTCATTGATGACAATCTCCAGATTCTGGACGCTTCTCATGCCGCTGTGCTGCCGGCCGGTCCCACAAATCGGAGTACCTTCACCATCCCGTATGAAAATATTCTTTGGATTATCCATAAGCCTGTCCTCCATATAGACCGTTTTCCATATTATACTCTATCTATGCCTGTTTCACAATTAGTTTCTCAAAAGCAGTGCGTGCAGCCCAAAACCTGGTTCATTTGTCAGCAAAATTTTTTTATCAATTTATCCCACTTTTTCTCTTCTTCTGTGCCGAACAATATTTTATTCCATTTTCTGCACAAATCTATCCTTTGCGCATATTTTATATCTTTGCTTTTGTCAATTTGAGAGTCCAGCTCTACCGAAAGATAACCTGCTTCAATCATTTCTTCTTTCGGCGCGGTTTTTCCACTCTCTATTCTGTCTCTGATTCGCTCCGTTGCCTGATCATATAAACAAACCGCCTTTTTAATATTTCCAGCCTGCATATGCTCATATTTCCCATATTCGCGCAGCACAAGCGCAAAATTTTCAGATATTAGCCCTTGTTGCTGATCAGTTATCTTCTCCTTCTCTAATCTTTGAAAAATATTTAAGGAGTTTTCATAATAATAACCCGCTGTTTCTCCGCAAAGTGTTATTTTATGAAATTGACATATATCCGCCATTTTCCGATATAACATAGCCTCCTGAAACCATATCCCATATTCAATTCTATTGTTTGCATTAACCAGCAGTCTTTCCTGCACCGTCTCCATCTCTTTTAATTTTGCAAGCTCCTTTTTCGCTTCCGGATAAAGCTTTTCGATTTCCGTTCTTTTCCACATTCTCCCCCAGACAGACAAAACTCTTATAACTGACTGAATAAAAGTATTACACCCGGAAAGCGCATCCCTTTTCAGAATCTCCTTCATCATTCTGTAACTTTTCAGCTGCAGCTCTTCTACTTCCTCCAAATTGCCGCCCTGTTGCTGCATAAATCCGCCTTTTGAAGCGCACAATTTAGCATGTAAATCCATAATAGCAATATCGTTTCCCTTTGAAATACAAATAGCCTTGTCAAAACAATCCAAAATATTTTCTTTTTCTTCTATTGCTTTCAGCTCTTCACTTCCAGTCCCCCAATCCTGTAAAAAGACATCTCTTCTATGATAAAGGTAATTATTATAGGATGCCGCAAGGAGTCTGTCCTCCATCATGCCTTGTTCTTCCAATAATTTAATGCACGACATACTCATCTCCATATCCATTGTTACCACTGCCGTCCCCAGTTCTCTTGTTGCCATGAATTTCTCATATTGAAAAATCGCATCGATGAACTCATACTTTTGGATTTTTTTCTTTAACAATTTGCTATTTGAATATTCGTATACATATCGGTAAATGTATGCATGCAGATATATTTTATAAAAATAATAGTCAGTCTCCGGATTATATTTCCTTTCTGGGGATGTATCTGTTTTCAAAATATATTCCTTTTGGTATTGTATATTAATATAATCAATCCATTGTTCTATCAATTCATCCATATACATACTCTGAAATTTATTTATGATTATTTTCCTATATTTTTCATTCGCATACGTCACAACCGTATCATTTTTTATATATGCCCTTTCAACTACGCCATGCTCCGTTCTTTTGTATATAAACAGGTTTTCAAACATCTTTAACACTGCTACAATCTCTACTACATTCCCTCCCGGAGAAAGACGCTCCAGGAAAATACAATCTTCAATCCTGAGCGGCTGAAATGCAGTAGCAATAATAAGCAGAATTTTCGCGGCTGTTTTGTATAACTTTTCTCCTAAAACCGATTTCATATACCCCAAAAAACTATCAATAGCATCATTTCCGTTTATATAATCCTCTAAACTCTTTCCCTTCTTATACGCTTCCTTAACCAATTCAACATATAATTTGAAATCAGAAAACCGCCAATTAGATTTTTCGTACAACTCTTGCAAAAATTCTTCTTCAAATTTCTCCTCAAATTTCTCCTTCCGTATTTCAAGCATTGTTTTCATAGATGACTTAATATACGCTAATAATAATCTTTGATACTTTACTTTATTCTTCTCCTCGAGTATCGAAAAATTAAGAACAGATACTCCTGTCTGGCTTTTAATGCTCTGTAATTGTTCACATATATATTCCGGCAGCGCTTCTTCCTTCGAATCTCCGTTTCTTGATGTCAGAAGAATATGAACGCCTTCTTCCAGTTGTCCGCTCTCTGGTATAAAATCGAAAATATTCTTCCTGCCTTTCGCCTTACTTATCTCATCAATTCCATCAATAATAAAAAGAAGCTGTATTTCCCCGTCCTCTCTTATATTGCGTACCTGCTCAAGTCTCTTTTTCAAATATAAGGCGACCTCATCGGCCCCGTCCGTCTCCTTCAGATCTCTTATCTGCGAAACCACTTCTGAACGTTCAGGATTTTCCTCTATTTTAAAAATACTGTTAAATTCAGTAATAAAGTCTTTTGTATTCTGAAATTTCAGTCCATTACAATAATATACTCTCACATACCACTCATTATTTTTTCTGCTGTCAAATAGCTGGTTTAAGCTTGATACAAATGCTGTTTTCCCCATCCCCCGATCCATCATAATCAAATGGATTCCCATGCTCTTTTTCATTTGATTTCTCAGCCAGTTCATTAAAATTGTATTTCCAACATAATTCCGATTCTGATTTATCCGCTGTACATTCATAACATCCTGCCAGGTTACTACATCACTTAACGCCCTGACATTTTCTAATTCATTTATCCTCCGGTATTCCTGGTAGATTTTAAACACTTCATCAAACCAGATACATTCATAATACTTATGAAATCCTTCTAAATAATTTAGACAATTCACACACATTGTGCTGTATTTATCAAAAAAGAAATCTTTATTGAAAATCCATCTCTCAACGGTAATATCCTGAGTGTCAATTATAATTTTTATTGTATGATTGTCCTCCTGAATTACTATCTTTTCATATGCTTCTATACATTCAAACAGACAATCTTCACAGGAATTGAAAATACTGCGGAGCTTGATAGTAAAATCGGCGGACTCTTCAAACGGCAGCGCTCCATGACCAATCATTTCATTGCGCCATTCTATAATTTCATTATTACGTACAAAGGAACCGACACATTGCAATATTTCATACAGACACTCAGCATCTTCCTTTATCATACGGCATTTGCAAAGCAGGAATATCAGCTTATCCCAATCGCCAAGCGACAATCTCTTTGTTAACAGTAATTCTAAAATACTCTTTACATCCCTGTTTTCAAAATCAACAGATTCCTTCTGAAACATATAGGAAAGTCCCAAAAGCACCGGAAATTTTATTGTAACCTCTACTAAATCTCTGAGTTCAAACCATGCGCCTGCATATTGCTCATCTTCTATCATACTGCAAAACCTTTCATATTCATGTCTGATATGGTATGGGATTGCATCTGGCAATTCTTCCCGCTCAATGCGGATAGTGTTATTTCTAATACTCTTTATCATTCTATTCGCTCTGTAATTGTTTCAAAAAACAATTATGTACTCCTTCCTTTTCTCATTTACTTTATTTCATAAAGAGGAAACCGGCTGAGAAACCTCAGCCGGCTTTTATGGCTATTATAGAATTTCCATTCTAACGTTATGTACATCATTGCCTGCGCCATATACTTCAATGGTAATTTGTCTTTCAGAAACCGAAATCAGAAAAAGGCATACCGTCATAACCAGCCACAACTTCTTTCTTAATGCTTTCTGAACTTTTTTCACGCGTTTCTTCATTACTTTTCCTCCTTCAACACCGTTTAGCATCTCTGTCGAAAATGTTCTCTTAGAACCGCAAGCACTCAGGATGCCCAGCCTTGCGCAGGAATGGATTATATCCCGTATGCTTTCAGAATCAGAAGCATTATGAATCTCCTCTTGATAAACAATTGGCTCTCCACATATAAATAGTATGCTTCATAACCAATTGTTTCAGATATATTGTACCACACACGCTTTCCTTATCAAAACCAGAAACCAGCATATACAGTGCTGTATTCAACATATTCTGAATTTATATTACTTCATTCGTTCTTTTCGGACTCTCTTTTAATATACTTTGAGAATAATAATATACGGAATTTGTCAGTTTGTATTGATTGTTCTCAATTGATTCAGAGTCCTGCAATACAATCCGCTCACGTATTTTGTTTGTTTTCACGTTCATTTCCTCGTTCCAAAATTCTCTCGGTTCAAATCCGGTTTTTGCAAAAGTATTCTTCATTGGCTCATTCTCTTCATATGTTCCCGCATAAAAACCAAGCGTTGGGAATATTAACCTAAAAAACCATATTAACGACGATACTAATCCTTTCTTTCTATAATCTTCATGCGTTAACGCCACTCCCAATTCTATATCCGTATCAATCCGTATCTTATAATCTAAATATGAAATTATTTTGTCCTCATTATCAAAATATGCGTATCCGGCCCACTTACCGCTATTAAGACCATCCAAGCACATTTCCGCTAATTTCCTCCCCCTCCATGATAATTTAGGTACAAATTCATTATCATATAAGAGCACAAAATGATACACTTTTTCATAATCATTAGGGGCTATTTTTCTCAGCTTATATTCCGTTTGCTCAGTCAGGATATTAACCGCTCCCAAGCTGCCTGTAACAGAAAGAATTTTTAATGAATGCTGTAAAATAAATTCTATGCATGCTTCAAAATGATAAAATACTATGTAACCTTTGGTTTGGTTAAATGGCTCTTGTTTAATATATTCTCCATGTAACCATATTTCCACTGCTTCACTTGCAGAGCATTCTATTCCTTGTCCATATAAATCTCCTTCAGGCTTACACAATTCATCAAAACCCAACCTTTCCATCCCTTTCTCAATTACTTAATATTCGCTCTAGAGCGTGTCTGCATAAATTTAAAGAGACAGCCTGCGAACAATCGGATGATATACAGAGCTGTCATCCAGAATCGTTCCATACGTATCAACCCATAACGGCGCATACCCGCATCTGGCGGCTACCATCTGCGAGCCAATATTTGTCACAGACGCCGAATAAAATGGAACAATATTCTGTTGAAGCAGCTCTTCTGTAAGCCTGCTTATCAGCCATGTCCCCAGGCCGGCATTTCTGTGTTCCTCCATAACATCCACGCCAACCTCCCATACACCCTTAACAGATGTCTCCGACGCTCCGGCCGCCCCAATCATTCTGCCGCCTTCTCTTGCAATACAGGCGGCTTTTGCAGGAGTCGTTCCAGGCTTTTCCCCTGTAAAAGTTCCGGTATCTTTACAGATAACTCCTTGGATGTACAAACTGCCACACAATTTCTATATGCAAGTATTTTAATATACGGTTTTTTCCTGTCAGTACAAACGGAATATACCGTACCTGTTTCATTCAGTTTCCCGGGACTAATACCCAGTTCTGCCGACAGCAGCCGCTCAATTCTGTTTCTTATCATTTCTTTCATATTCTTCATTCCCTAAAAAAGACTTATATTCTGTTCATTTCTTCTTTCACCTTCTGTTTTCTCAAAAGAGTACCTGTACATACTCAAATTCAATGTTTTTCCAAAACGTCTCGGACGCGTGTACAGGCTATATTCAACTCATATAACTCAAACACCGGAATATCTTCTATCTTCCTCGACAAATCCTTTGTACCCGCATATGTGAATCCCTTCCTTTTATATAAGTGAATCGCCGGAGCATTCCCGGGAACGACGTCCAGTCGGATAGCCTTATATCCTTCCTCTCTGGCAATGTCGATACAGGCATCTGCCATACGGCTTCCGAGCCCCTTCCCTCTGGCTGCGGGCTCAACAGCAAATGTATGAATCACCAAATACTCGCCGCGGCTCAGCTGCACGCTCCAGTCCCCGGCTTCATAATCTCCGCCAGGTTCCTCGTTCAGAACAACCGCGCCAGCCACCTTTCCGTCATCCAAGTAAATGTACTGTTCGCCCCTGCATATAGATGCCTCTACACTTTCCCTATTAGGATAATTCTTTGTCCACTTCGGATAATTAACTGTTTTCTCCAGATGATTTACCACTCTTCCATAAAAAGCTGCCGTCTCATCCAGATAATTATATCCACATTTCATCAGTTCCATTTCATTTTCGCTCCTGTACTTCTACATCAGCATATATCAACCACTACTGTTCTGTAATTAAGGCGCCATCCTCTCCCCAAACCGCACCTCGCAGTCCTTCCGGAAAAATGATATCCCATAGCAGTCAATCCTCCGGTATCCTTCTGCACGCAATTCTTCCCTGTATTTCTTCTCACAAATCTGCTTCAGCGCTCTTTCGGCATCCGCTTCCAGAGCGTCCACCGTATCGGATACCTTTACTTCCAAAATAAATGACCTGCCTCTTAAAGAAGGGCTCTTTACCATGATGTCTGACCTTCCATTTCCCGATTCACGATTGGATTTTACCAGATAGTTCTCACTCTGGCTTAGTATGCCGGTAAGAAAACCATGATAGAAATTTTCCGCACTATCGTAGAAACTAATCGTACGAAACAGCTGCCCGTTTAAGATATCTGTCATCCTCTGGGCGTCGCCATCCTCCATTGCCCGGTATAAATCATGGAAATCTTCTTTCTTTATCATATCCCTCGTCCAGTTTAAAATGGTATTCTGATAAATCGTCTTCACTTCGACATTGGGAATCCGCGTCCGCAAAAAGATAGACGACTCCTTAAAATACTCGCTCTCCTTTGTCAGATACCCGGTGAAATAAAGGAAATTCCACAGATTCTCCCCATTTTCATGCATGGCCCCATAGGTAACTTCTTCATGCACCTGAATGTCCAAGGTCCCGCCGTCTAACAGAGCTTCAATTTTCCCTTTTGTTTCACGGTCGGCCCTAACAATCAAGTCCTTAATGATATCATTGGAACTGGTATTAATCCAATAAGGGTGGGGAAATGCATCTACATCCGAATACAAATCATATAAAAACTTAATAACACTCCAGGGATTATAAACTTCTGTATCACCAAATAAATATCCGTCATACCATTCTTTCATTGTCGGGAAACGGCTTTCCACTTCATAATATGACATCATCTGAAGCACTTCTGACTCTGTAAATCCAAAATGTTCGCTATATTTTTTATCAAGTACAGATATAATATTCAAATGATTTAATCCGGTAAAAATACTCTCCTTTGAAATCCGCAGGCATCCTGTAATAACGGCGAGCTGTAGATATTGATTCGTTTTTAGCGCCGCTTCAAACAACGAACGGATAAATCCCACCATTTCATCATAAAACCCTCTGAAATATGCATTTTCTAACGGCACGTCATACTCGTCAAGCAGAATAACCGTATTTTTTCCAGTAATTTTATGCATGCACTGACAGAAAAGCAGCAGGGAATTTCTCACTTCTTTTTCCTCTGCTTTTCTATCCGCAATAGCGTTATACCGCTCATATTCAACGGCCGACAGAGCCTCTTTACCGCCTTCTATGATACTTCTGTGCCGCTCAAATTCTGTGCTGACTGCTGTCTGTATCATATAGTACGCCGTATCATAGTCCTCCTGCTTCGCCGATTTCAATGTCAGCTCAAATACCGGATATTTTCCCATACGGTTCGTATAGCTTTCCCCGGCGTCCATAATCTTCATTCCCTGAAAAAGAGCTTTGTGCTGCTCATTCTTCATTTCATTTCCCGTATCCTCAAAGAAATAGCGGAGCATACTCAGATTCAGAGTCTTTCCAAAACGTCTCGGTCGTGTGAACAGATTTACTTCCCCTTTTAAATCAATTAATTCCTTAATTAACATGGTTTTATCGATATAATAATAACCATCTGTAATTATTCTTTCAAAATTATCAACACCTACCGGCAATGGCTTTTTCATCCTCACACCTCCGAAAATATACCGTTTTCCATATTATACTCTATCTGCATCTGTTTCACAATTAGTACGCCACATGTTTTTTACAGTTTGCAGACCGGCGCAGGCGACGTGCGAACTGTAACTTTTTATTGACACATACCAGTCAGAGGTATATAATTCAATTAATTGAATAAATCTTCAGGGCAGGGTGGAATTCCCTACCGGTGGTACAGCCCACGAGCCGCAAGGCATGATTCGGTGAAACTCCGAAGCCGACAGTAAAGTCTGGATGAAAGAAGATGATAAGATGCAGAAGTTTCTATGATGTTCTATGCATACAATATTTGCTCTGGATTGTTGATACATTCCAGAGCTTTATTTATGAATAGACCGATTTTTTCATGATTCCGGCCTGCCCTGAACGGTTTTGTTCAGGGCATTTTTATTTGGGAGGAAACCGCTTATGAATGACAACGACTATATGCGGCTGGCTTTACAGCTTGCAGAAAAGGGCCGCGGCCTGACTTCCCCGAACCCCATGGTAGGAGCCGTCATAGAAAAGGACGGAGAAATCATCGGTCAGGGCTGGCATGAACAATACGGCAAAGCCCATGCGGAACGCAATGCGCTTGCTTCCTGCACAAAGTCCCCGGCAGGCGCAACCATGTATGTTACTTTGGAACCCTGCTGCCATTACGGGAGACAGCCGCCCTGTACCGACGCCATAATAGAAGCCGGCATCAAACGGGTCGTCGTGGGTTCCGGCGATCCCAATCCGAAGGTTTCCGGAAAGGGTATTCAGATTCTTCGTTCCCATGGAATAACGGTAACGGAGCATATGCTGCAAAAAGACTGCGAACAGCTGAATGAAGTGTTTTTTCACTATATTCAGACAAAACGTCCCTTTGTGGTTATGAAATACGCCATGACCATGGACGGAAAAATCGCCTCCGTTTCCGGTGCTTCCAAATGGATTACCGGAGAGGCTGCCAGAAATCATGTACAGATACAGCGGCGCCGCTATATGGGCATTATGGCAGGCGTCGGTACAATACTTGCCGACGACCCGTTGCTGACCTGCCGTATAAACGACGGCAGGAACCCCATCCGCATTATCTGCGATACGCATCTGCGTACTCCGGCTGGGGCGCAGGTTGTCCAAACCGCTGGGCAAATCCCGACCATCCTTGCAACTTGCTGCACAAATCGTGAAAAACAGCGTATCTATGAAAACGCCGGATGCCGGATTCTCTTGGTGAATAAAAAAAAGGGGCATGTGGATTTATTCCAGCTTATGGAACAGCTAGCGCGGGAACCGATTGACAGCATTTTACTGGAGGGCGGCGGAACCTTAAACTGGGAGGCCTTAAACAGCGGTATTGTCCAGAAAGTCCAGGCCTACGTCGCCCCAAAGCTATTTGGCGGGCAGAACGCAAAAACGCCGGTAGAAGGCGCGGGAGTTTCCCTCCCCGGGGATGCATTTCTTCTGAAAAACAGCGTGATTACACCGTTGGACGATGATTTTCTAATTGAAAGCGAGGTGGTAAATCATGTTCACAGGAATCATTGAAGAAATCGGAACCATTGACCAGATTCGACATGGAAAGCACTCTGCGGCTCTGAAAATCCATGCCAGAAAAGTACTTGTTAATACTCAAATCGGAGACAGTATCGCGGTAAACGGCATATGCCTGACGGTAACAGAACTGTTCCCCCATCACTTTTCCGCGGACGTTATGCATGAAACTCTGAACCGTTCTTCCCTGGCCGGCCTGACGCATGGAAGCCATGTCAACCTAGAGCGGGCTATGCCGTCAAACGGGCGGTTCGGCGGCCACCTGGTGATGGGGCATGGGGACGGCGTAGGAAAAATTACCCATATACAGCGCGACGATACCGCAGTCTGGTACACCATACATGCGAACCCGGACATCACGCGCTATATTGTAGAAAAGGGGTCTGTAGCGGTCGACGGCATCAGCCTGACCGTTGCCGAAGTCGGACAAACCGGGTTTTCCGTTTCAGCCATTCCCCACACCATAAGCCATACCGTTTTGCAGGAACGCAAAAAAGGCGATATGGTGAACCTGGAAACAGACATCATTGGGAAATATGTGGAAAAGCTGCTGACGCCCGCCCCCACACAACCAGAAAGAAAACTTACTACTATGGAATTTCTGGCCCGGAATGGATTTTAAGGAGGATGAAAATGACACAATTTGATACAATCGAAGAAGCTCTGGAGGAACTGCGGAATGGTAAAATCATTCTTGTAACAGACGATCCGGATCGCGAGAATGAAGGCGACTTTATCTGCGCGGCGGAATATGCGACCACCGCGAATATTAATTTTATGGCGACCCATGGCAAGGGCTTAATCTGCATGCCGATGTCTGAAGCATATGTGCATAAATTAAGAATCCCTCAAATGGTGCAGAACAACACTGACAATCACGAAACTGCTTTTACCATATCCATCGACCACATAACCACGTCCACCGGCATTTCTGCTGCCGAACGTTCTGTCACAGCGCTTAGCGTCGTAGCGGACGACGCCGTAGCGGAAGATTTTCGCAGGCCGGGGCATATGTTTCCCCTTATGTCCAAGCCCAACGGCGTCCTGGAACGAAGCGGACACACAGAAGCCACCGTTGATTTATGCCGTCTGGCAGGCTTAAAGGAATGCGGTCTGTGCTGTGAAATCATGCGGGAAGACGGTACCATGATGCGCACCCCCGAACTGGCGGAATTAGCAAAGAAATGGAATCTGAAATTTATCACCATCCGGGATTTACAAAACTACCGCAAGACTCATGAAAAGTTAATCAGACGCATGGCCGTTGTGGAAATGCCCACAAAGTACGGCAAATTTACGGCCCATGGTTTTGTAAACCAATTAAATGGAGAACATCATATCGCCTTAGTAAAAGGCGATATCAGCACAGGGGAAAATATTCTGTGCCGCGTCCATTCGGAATGCCTCACAGGCGATACCTTCGGCTCCCTGCGCTGCGACTGCGGCCAGCAGTTAGCCGCCGCTATGACGCAAATTGAAAAAGAGGGACGGGGGATTGTGCTCTATATGCGCCAGGAAGGGCGGGGAATCGGACTCATCAACAAACTGCGGGCTTACGAGCTTCAGGAACAGGGCATGGACACTTTGGATGCCAATCTTGCATTGGGCTTTGCCGCCGACCAGAGGGAATATTTTATCGGCGCGCAGATATTAAAGGAATTAGGCGTAAAAAGCATGCGTCTTTTAACAAATAATCCAGACAAGGTTTATCAGCTTTCCGAATTCGGGCTCGAAATCTCTGAGCGCATACCGCTTCAGATGGAGGCTACCCTCCACGATCTGTTTTATCTGAAAACCAAGCAGAAACGCATGGGACATATGTTAAATTTTTAAAGAAAGAAGAGGAAAACTATTATGAAAGTATTTGAAGGAAAACTTGTGCCGCAAGGTGTAAAAATCGGTATTGTTGCCGCACGTTTCAATGAATTTATCACTTCTAAATTATTAAGCGGCGCTATGGACGGTTTGCTGCGTCATAACGTCCCGGAAGATCATATTCATGTCGCCTGGGTTCCCGGAGCTTTTGAAATTCCGCTCATTGCATCGAAAATGGCAAAAAGCGGCGGCTATGACGCCGTTATCTGTCTCGGAACGGTCATCCGGGGCTCTACCAGTCATTACGATTACGTATGCAATGAAGTATCGAAAGGCATTGCCGCCGTTTCACTGGAAAGCGGCGTCCCCGTCATGTTCGGCGTACTTACTACGGAAAATATTGAACAAGCCATTGAACGAGCCGGTACAAAAGCAGGGAATAAGGGTTACGACTGCGCGGTCGGTGCAATTGAAATGATAAACCTCATTCACGAGATAGAAAACTAGCAAGAAAGGGGCTGTTGCAACAGCCCCTTTCCTATTCTAAAATATTCTGCTCGTAGCATTAATGTATTTCTTAACAGAACAAGACAATCAGCTGGGACGCCAGCACCACCGCAATCAGCGCAATCGGATAAGTCGCCGCATAAGCCGACGCGATATCCTCCGTACCCGCCATATTAATCAGCGTTCCGAGGGCCGGGGTACTTGTCATGCCTCCGGTCAGGGAACCGAGATTATTTAAGAGCGGCAGCTTCAGTAAATTCTTTGCGATGATGAATCCCACGATCATCGGGAGAACCGTCATAATCGCTCCATAGAGGAAGTAAACCGGCTCAAAGTACTCTACGAACTTCGCCCCGCCGGACACGCCCGCTCCAATCAAAAACAGCATCAGCCCCAGCTCTCTCAGCATCTTCAGCGTGGAACTCTTCGGCACGATAGATATCTTGCCGATATGCCCGTAATGTCCGAATACAAGGGCTGTAAGCAGACATCCCCCGGTGGTCGTCAGGGAAAAGTTCATATAACTGATGCTTCCCACCAAGACTCCCACGATTGCCGCCAGAGAAAAAGCAAAAAATCCAAATTCATCCACCTCTGTCAGAATCAAGCTTTTCCGCTTGCTTCCCCCGCTTTCCTTCGCAGTAATCTTCGCTACCTCTGCATTCATATCCGCTTTCATCAGCTTCGGGACAATCTGTACGAACAGTACCACGCCCACAACGCCAAACAGATAGGAAATACCGTAGCCTACCGATACCAGCGCCTCTAAGTCTGCTCCAACGGCCGCCTTTGACGCGGAAAACGCAGGGGTACTTGTCAGCGCACCGGACAGGATTCCCACCAGAATCGCCCGGAACTGCTCATGGCTCAAATCCGTAAAGTTTCCTCCAATCAGGATACAGGCTACGCAGGTAACCGCCGCCGCAAGGATAATCACAGCTCCCAGCAATACGTAAGACTTAAAATTCCGCTTCAGATTCCCGAAGAAATTCGGCCCCGCAATAAACCCTACCGAGGTCACAAAGAAGATAAGTCCCATATTCTCGACAATTTTCAGCGCCTCTGTAGAAAATGATACATCCCCCGCCATCAGATTATCTGACAGCTTTCCGTACAGCAGACAGCCATAGACCAGAGCTATGATAAATACTCCGGCAGTCCCGAGGTTGATTCCTTTTATCGTAATTTTTCCAATCGCATAGCCCACTGCCGCGATTGCAAAAACCGAAAACGTAAGAAATACCACAGCCTTTACTGCTAATATTCCTCCAAATAACTCCATGTCTTACGACTCCCTTCTACTTATGTTCCTCAAGGTATGCGGCGCGTCCGCTTTCGTACAAGTTATTTCCCTCGCTGTCAATGATAACAACTAACGGCATATCCTCTACGTAGAGCTTTCGCAGCGCCTCCGCTCCCAGATCTTCATAGGCAATCAGTTCCGCCTTCTTAATGCACTTCGCAAGAAGAGCGCCTGCCCCTCCAATGGCGCCAAAGTAAACGCCGGAATATTTCTTCATGGCTTCCACCACTTCCGGAAGGCGCGCGCCTTTTCCAATCATGCCCCTTGCGCCTACCGACATCATGGTGGGCGCGTAAGCGTCCATACGGCCGCTGGTGGTAGGCCCCGCGGAGCCGATGACCTGCCCCGGCTTCGCGGGAGTCGGTCCTACATAGTAAATGGTGGCGTCTGTAGGGTCAAAGGGAATCTCCTCGCCCTTTGCAAGAGCCTCGCACATCCTCTTATGCCCTGCGTCCCGGGAAGTATAGATGGTTCCGGTCACCAGTACGCTGTCTCCTGCATGTAAGGTCTTCGCAAGTTCCTCTGTCAGCGGTAATGTAATCTTTCTTGCCGCCATCTAAATCACCTCCGTTTTATGGCGCGTCACATGGCAGTTGATATTGACTGCGCATGGCATGCCCGCAATATGTGTCGGCAGTGTCTCAATATTCAGCCCGATGGCTGTAGTCTTGCCGCCAAAGCCCTGGGGCCCGATTCCAAGCTGGTTAATCTTCTCTAACATCTCTTTCTCAAGGTCCGCATAGAATGCATCCGGATTGGAAGAATCCACCGGGCGCATCAGCGCCTTTTTCGCCAGAAGGGCAGCCTTATCGAAGGTTCCTCCGATTCCCACGCCCACTACCATAGGCGGACATGGATTCGGCCCTGCCGTCTCTACTACCTCAAGGATAAAGTCTTTGATTCCCTGCAGGCCATGGGAAGGCTTGAACATCCGAATCTGACTCATGTTCTCGCTTCCGAAGCCCTTCGGTCCAACGGTAACTTTAATCTCCTCGCCTGGTACGATCTCTGTGTAGAGCATTGCCGGGGTGTTGTCTCCGGTATTGCCCCGGCGTACCGGGTCTTTGACTACGGATTTCCGAAGATATCCCTTATCATAGCCCCGGCGCACACCCTCGTCAACCGCATCCGCAAGATTGCCTCCCGTCAAATGGACGTCCTGCCCAATCTCAAGGAATACGCACGCCATACCGGTATCCTGGCAGATTGGCACGCACTCTTTATCGGCAATCTCAAAATTCTCGATAATATTGTCAAGAACGCCCTTTGCAATCTCGCCGTCCTCGCATGCGCGGCAGTCCTTAATCGCGCATTTCACATCCTCCGGGAGATGCTCGTTCGCCGCAATACAGAGTTTTTCTACTACGTCTGTAATTTTGCTTACATCTATCTCACGCATATCGTTTCTCTCCTTATTTTCTATCTCTCATGACGGGCATACTTGGGAAGAAGCTTGGGCGATACTTCTTCTGTAGCTATGGAGGCGTCTTTTAACGCCTTATCATAGTCGGCTACATGGTCGATATTCATCGCGCCGAGCTCTACTTCTTTCGCCTTTGCCGCCGCCTTTTTGCCTGCGTTCCGGCCGAATACGATTACGTCCAGGAGGGAATTGCCCATCAGCCTGTTTCTGCCATGGATTCCGCCTGCCGCCTCGCCTGCCGCCAAGAGATTTGGAATCGTCTTCGTGAAGCCTTCCCCGTCAATCTCAAGGCCGCCGTTCTGGTAGTGGAGGGTAGGATAAATCAGTATCGGCACCTTTCTCATATCAATGCCATAGTTCATATACATACGGAACATGGCCGGAATCCGCTTCTCAATCGTTCCTTCTCCTCCAAGAATCTCAATCATAGGCGTGTCAAGCCATACGCCCTGCTGCCCGCCGGGAGCCTCTACGCCGCGGCCTTCCCTGCACTCCCGGATTACGCCGGAAGCGTTCACATCTCTGGTCTCCAGCGGATGAATATAGGCTTCTCCATTCGCATTTACCAGCTGCGCGCCCACAGAACGAACCTTCTCTGTAACCAGTGCGCCGCGAATCTGTACCGGATGCGCCACGCCTGTGGGATGGTACTGGATAGAATCCTGATACAGAAGCGGTACGCCGGCCCGATAACCCAGCACAAGCCCGTCTGCCGTAGCCCCGTAATGGTTCGAAGTCGGGAATCCCTGATAGTGCATCCTGCCTGCGCCGCCGGTTGCGATGACAACCGTCTTCGCTCTTGCCACCGAATAATCGCCTGTTTCCATATTGAGCAGTACCGCGCCTGCGGCCTGGCCCTTGTCGTCCTTAATAATCTCTACTGCGGAGGTAAATTCTACTACCGGAATCTGACGGTTCAATACCTCGTCCCGGAGCGTACGCATAATCTCCGCCCCAGAGTAGTCCTTACATGCGTGCATTCTCTTTCTGGAGGTGCCGCCGCCATGGGTGGTTACCATCCGTCCGTCCGCATCCTTATCAAACATAACGCCAAGCTCGTTCAGCCATTTGATTGCGTCGGGCGCTTCCATGACCAGGCGCTTCACAAGCTCCGGCCTTGCGGCAAAATGTCCGCCGCCGAAACAGTCCAGATAGTGCTGTACCGGGGAATCATTTTCCTTATCCGCAGCCTGGATTCCGCCCTCGGCCATCATCGTATTGGCGTCGCCAATCCGAAGTTTCGTTACAATCATTACGTTGGCGCCTGCGTTGTGCGCTTCAATCGCGCAGGAAGAACCGGCGCCGCCGCCGCCGATTACCAGTACGTCCACGTCGTAATCAACTTTCGTAATATCAACCTTCTCAGTTACCAGACGGCTTGTGGAGTGAAGCATCTCGGCCAGCTCTATCGGCGCTTTCTGTCCTTTGTTGGGACCCACTTGAATCTCCGCGAAAGCATCTGGGTTATAATCTGGATGGAATTCCTTAAGAAGCGCGTCTTTTTCATCCGCAGTCAGGCGCCTCGGCTCTGTAGACATACGTTCCGCCCTTGTAGCCTCTACCTTTTTGATGGATTCCATCATATTTTCTGGATATGGTGTATACATGATCTGCGCCTCCCTTATTTCTCAATCTCTCTTGTATTATAAAGCTCCTGCATCTCTGTAATCGGCTTTTGCATAATCTGCTCAATCAGCTCGTCATACTCGCCTCTGTTAATCTCATCTACGCGCTCCTTCAGATGCTCTGTCTTCGGAGCGATGTATTTTCCTGTAAGACGTCTTGCCAGAACTCCTACGTGGGGATGGGAAATTCCCGCCGGACACCTTACGGTACAGCAGCCGCAGCCGATACAGTCGAAGGATTCCTCCGCGCATTTCTCGAACTCGCCCCGCTGTGCATATGCGATATACTGCATCACGTTTAAGTCCTGGGTGCAGGCCTTGGTGCAGGCGTTGCAGCCGATACAGCTGTAGATTTCCGGATACAGCTCCATCATAATCCGCTGGTCAGCCTTAATCTCCTCAATGTCATAAGTCCTCTTGTCTGTCGGGAAGAAGGGAATGCTTGCCACGTACATGCCTTCCTCTACCTGGGTCTGACATGCCAGACAGGTCTTTAACTCATTCTTACCCTTGATTCGGTATACGGTAGCGCAGGCTCCGCAGAAACCATGGCGGCAGCCGCATCCTCTTTTCCATGTATAGCCAGCGTACTCCATGGCGGTCATAATCGTTAAATCTGCCGGAACGCTGTATCTCTTACCGCTAAAATATACATTTACCATATTTTCCATGATACTCGTATCCTTTCTTAGTATTCATTCGGGAGCTCGTCAATTTCATCAAAACGGAACACCGGGCCGTCCTTGCATACATACTTGGAACCGATATTGCAGCGGCCACATTTGCCGACGCCGCATTTCATACGAAGTTCCAGCGTCGTATATACCTGCTCGGTGGTGAAGCCCAGTTCCTTTAAGCCTGCAAGAACAAACTTAATCATAATCGGAGGCCCGCACACAAGTACAGTCTTATTAGTGTCAAATCCAAGCTCCTTCACATAATTTGGAACGAATCCCACATGGCCGTCCCAGCCTTCCTGCTCCCTGTCGATGGTCAGATGGACATTGACGCCCTCTGCATTCATCCAGACCTCCTGGATTTCCTTCAGCTGTACCAGATCGTCTGCCGAACGGGAGCCATAGACAATATCCACAGTACCGTAATTCTCCCGGTTATCCAGCACATAATTGATGACTGAGCGCAAGGGGGCAAGGCCGATACCGCCTGCCACGAATAGAAGGTTCTTTCCCTTAAGCTCCGTCTCCACCGGAAATGCGTTGCCGTAAGGCCCGCGGACGGTAATCTCGTCGCCCACCTCAAGGCTGTGGAGGTACTCGGTCAGCATTCCGCATTTCTTAATGCTGAATTCCTGATATTCCTTGTTGGTCGGAGAAGAAGTAATGGAAAACATACCCTCGCTGATGCCCGGCGCGCAGACCATGGCGCACTGTCCCGGCATATGCTCAAAGAGCTTGCCGCCCTCCGGCGCGTTCACCCGGAATGTTTTCACGTCCGGCGTCTCCTGACGGATGTCAGTAATTACGCCTACTTTGGGAATCAGCGTATCTAACGTATAATTCTTATGACATATACATTCGCCCATTATTGTTCACCTCCCTGATTCTGAAATGCCTTAATGACCTTCACAATATTAAGGGCCTGCGGACATTTCTCCACACAGCGCCCGCAGCCTACGCAGGAGTACATTCCGTCATTATTTGCCGGATAATACACCAGCTTGTGCATGAATCTCTGACGGAACCTCTGCATCTGACTGGTACGGTTGTTGCCATGGGCCATCATCGTAAAGTCGGAATACATGCAGGAATCCCAGCACCGGTAACGGGATACCGTATCTCCCGCGCTGTAATCCTTGATATCGTAACACTGGCAGGTAGGACACACAAAGGTACAGGTGCCGCATGCCAGACATGGTTTGTATAATTCCTCCCAAATCGGGGAATCGAACTTCTCAGAGAGCGCGTCCCCGTTCCATCCTTCCAGAGAAAGGTTCATATAGGGAAGCTTCTCCAGAATCTTATGGATTGCTTCTTTCTCTGCCTCAACTGCGGCTTCGTCTGCATCGGTAAACAGCTCTTTTACCGCCTCTGTCAAAGCTTCGCCCTTTTCGCTCAGGGCTTTCCAGTACAAATCTTCACCTGCTGTCCAGACAGCGACATCGGACTTCGGCTCCGCGGCGTCCACGCCGAATACCTTACAGAAACAGGTCTCCTCCGGCTCATGACAGGCCATGGCAACCACAGTCCCATGCTCCCTCCTGGCCGCATAGAAGGTATCCACCGGGTCGGATAAGAACACGTTATCTAACACCTCTAAGCCCTTCACGTCGCAGGCCTTCATGCCGAATACCACGAAATCCTGCTCCTTTAAGCCTTCCGGCTCTACCGACATCTTCTTTCCCTCTTTCTTAACGGTATAAAGGCCCTCGCTCTGCGGGAAGAATGCATCCTTTGCTGATTTGACCGTCTTCAATGTATCAAGATCGACCTCCGCGTCCTCGCTCCATGCCGCATAGTTGGTCTGTCCCGCCGTCTTAACCGGAAGATACAGCTCTCTGGTTTCCGCGATTAACCGGAATAATGCGGAAAGATTTTCTTTTGCTATCTTATACATACATTATCCCCTCTTTCCTACAATGCTTGGTTCCGCGTCCTCAAACGTGTAGTTTGTAAGCGGTGCTTTCGACGTGGTATCTGCTCCTGCCTGGTATTCTCCGTACAGTCCGTCAATATCCTTGATAAACTTCCGGTTGAACAGATGCAGCGGAATGCCCTGGGGGCAAACGCGGCTGCACTCGCCGCAGTCCGTACATCTTCCTGCCACATGGAATGCGCGGATAATATGGAACATCTTCTCCTCAAAGGAATCCACATTTGCCTTCTGGGAGCTGTCGAACTTGGTGCTGTCAAATACGCACTTGCGGCAGCTGCAGGCAGGACAGGCATTTCTGCAGGCATTGCAGCGGATACATTTGCTCAGTTCCTTCTGGAAAAATGCAAATTTCTCCTCCGGGCTCATAGCCTCAATCCTTGCCACCTCATCGAACCGGTCTGCGTCCTTTGTCTCTTTGGAATCGCCAATCAATTCATCATAAACCATATGCTCCTTACCCTTGCACACATGGCAGCGCTCTAACATAGCGTCTGCGTAAGCACAGGATTTTTCGCCGTAAATGGTCTGAATCTTCAAGGTATCCGCCTCATCGGTAATCTCTGCGCCTTCTATGCTCTCGATACCTTTGACGCCTTTCTTCTTAATCTTCTCAATATCCAGCTTCCCTTTGCACCCTACGCCTACGATGTATGCCTTCTCCCTGTCTACACGGTGCTCTTTAATTAACTGGTTAAAGCTGTATGTATCGCATGGCTTGAGACAAACCATGGTCTTTCCTTCCAGTTTGGAAGCTTCTATCATATATTTACTCAAATTCGCCCCGCAGAAGCTGTTGTATACAAAATCGGCCAATTCTTCTGCTGTCTCAAAGTAAGCCGGCTCCGGATTGTAAGGCAAGTCTCCGCCCTTCCAGCCGAGAACCCGTGCCACAGTCCCGTCTGCCAGCAGCTCTTTTGCACGGTTTATTAGCTCTTGCATCTTAAATCCCCCAATCTTACATTTTCACCGAGAGAATAAATCTTCTCTACAAAGCTGTTCATTGTCTCCGAGAACTTCACGCCCTCTGCGGCGGACACCCACTCTACCCGGGTACGCCCGTTTTCCACGCCGATGTAATCCAGCATGGAGAACAGCAGGGTCATACGCCTTCTTGCGTAGAAATTACCGGTGCTGTAATGGCAGTCTCCCGGATGGCATCCGCACATGATTACCCCATCCGCGCCCTTTTCAAATGCACGTAAGATGAACATCGGATTCACACGGCAGGAGCAGGGAACGCGGATGATCTTCACGTCGGCCGGATAGGTAAGGCGGCTGCTTCCCGCCAAGTCCGCTCCCGCATAGCTGCACCAGTTACAGCAGAATGCGACGATCTTTGGTTTGAATTCTTTCTTTTCTAACGACATATTGCATCCACCTCCGCTATAATCTGTCTGTTTGAGAAGCCCTGCAAATCCATAGCGCCCGACGGGCATGCTACGGTACAAGCGCCGCATCCCTGGCACAGAGCGCTGTTTACTACCGCAATGCGGCGTGTCTCACGGATACCATGGTCGTTGACCTCTTTGTCCTCATAGGTAATCGCGCCGTAAGGACATACATTCTCACAGGTAGAACATCCGTTGCACAGTAAGATATCCGACTGCGCGGTACATGGATTGGTCAGAAGTTTATCTTTTGCAAGAAGCCCGATTGCCTTTACTGCGGCCGCGCCTGCCTGGGCGACGGTCTCCGGGATGTCTTTCGGCCCCTGGCATACGCCGGATAAGAAAATACCCGCGGTAGGCGACTCCACCGGGCGGAGCTTCGCATGAGCTTCCGTCAGGAAATTATTGGTATCGATACTTGCCGTCAGCATGGTCGCAATCTTTCTCACATCCGGGTTCGGCTCAATGGCTGTCGCAAGAACCACCATATCCGCTTCTTTCAAAATCTGTTTATTGTCAAGCAGGTCGGAACCCTGTACCAAAAGTTTTCCGTTTGGCTGCGGGATGACCTTTCCTACCTGTCCCTTAATATAATTCACTCCGTACTGCTCTACGGCTCTCCGGTAGAACTCGTCAAAATTCTTTCCCGGCGTACGGACGTCGATGTAAAATACGGTTACGTTCACATCCGGATATTTATCCCGGATCAGCATCGCATGCTTCGCCGTATACATACAGCAGATCTTAGAACAGTAAGGCTTGCCCCGGTCGTCTGAGCAGCGGCTTCCCACACACTGGATAAATACGATCTCTTTCGGAGCTTTTCCGTCAGAAAGGCGCTCTAAATGTCCGTGGGTCGGACCCGCCGCATTCATGACGCGCTCTAACTCCAGGGAGGTAATTACGTCCTTGCTCTGGCTGTATGCGTACTCGTCATATTGATCAAGTTTAATCGTGTCAAACCCGGTTGCAACCACGATAGCGCCGTATTTTTCTGTAACGATTTCATCCTTTTGCTCATAATCGACGGCTCCCGCCTGACATACTTTGGCGCAGAGGCCGCACTTTCCGGTCTTAAATTTGATGCAGGCTTCCCTGTCGATTACCGGCACGTTCGGGATTGCCTGTGCAAATGGAGTGTAGATAGCGCTTCTGGTATTCAACCCTCTGTTAAATTCGCTTGGCGCCTTCTTGGACGGACATTTCTCCTGACAAACACCGCAGCCGGTACATTTGTCCATGTCTACGCTTCTGGCCTTCTTGCGGATATCTACCGTAAAATCTCCCACGAATCCGCTGACCTTCTCCACTTCGCTGTATGTATAAATGTTAATCTTCTCATGGGCGGAAGCCTCCACCATCTTCGGCGTCAGGATACACGCGGAACAGTCCAGCGTAGGGAAGGTCTTGTCAAGCTGGGACATCCTTCCCCCGATGCTCGGCGTCTTCTCCACGATATCCACCTCATAGCCTGCGTCCGCAATATCTATCGCAGTCTGGATACCCGCGATACCGCCGCCGATCACAAGAGCTCTCTTGGTAACCCGGCTCTCCCCCGGCTGAAGAGGCGCGTTCAAATTCACCTTAGCAATCGCCGCCCGCATCAGGATAACCGCCTTTTTAGTGGCCTCTTCCACGTCCTTGTGAATCCACGAACAATGTTCGCGGATATTGGCAATTTCAACCATATAGGGATTTAATCCCGCGCGCTCCGCCGCTTTCCGGAACGTAGCCTCATGCATACGCGGGGAACAGGAACACACCACCATTCCTGTTAAGTTCTTCTCCTGAATCGCCGCCGCGATCTTCGCCTGTCCCGCCTCGGAACACATATACTGGTAGTCTTCGGCATGGACGACGCCCGGCTCCATCAGAGCCATCTCCGCTACTTTGCTTACGTCTACCGTTGCGGCAATGTTACTTCCACAGTGGCAGACAAATACTCCGATCCTCTGCACTTAGACTCACCTCCTATACCTTCTGAATGCACTGACCAATAACTGCTGCGGAAGCTCCGGGTCTAATAATTCCGGTATCTCGTCCGCAAGCAGGTAGTTCTGTCCCTTCTGGCGCACCACAATCTGTCTTGCGGCGTCAATCAGCTTCCCGGGTTTCACATCGCGGGGGCATCTCTCCACGCATGCAAAGCAGGAAAGGCATTTCCAGAGCGACTTGGAATTTACCAGGCTTTCAATATCTTCATTAATTACGTAGGATACAAACTGATGCGGCTTGATATCCATCTCGTTATAGGATGGGCAGGATGCAGAACATTTGCCGCACTTCATGCATTTCAGCGGATTCACGCCGCTGATTTCCTTGATCAGTTCCGCCTGTTTCTTTTCAGAACTCATGACTTCTGCACCTCCTCTTTTATTTCCTCCGCGCCGGATACGCCCGCGTTTTCATTCCGGCATCCCTCAAGAACGCCCAGCGCCTCTGCCAGAAGCTCGGTAAAGTAAACGACTGGAAGGGATGCTTTTGCACTCTTATTCAGATTATACAGGCAAAGCGGACAGGCCGTAGTCAGCGTCTCGGCTCCAAAACCCCGCGCGCTCTCCATAATCTTCTCACACATATTCTTTGACAGTTCCTTTTCTTTCAAGGATATGTAACCGCCGCAGCACTCGTTGCGGTATGGGTAAACCACCGGCTCCGCGCCGATTGCACGGATAAAATCTTCGATAATCCTCGGATTCTCCGGATTGTCAAAGGCAAGAAGCTTGCTGGGACGAAGGAGCAGACATCCGTAATACGCCCCGATCTTCTTCCCGGTCAGAGGCTTTACCACCTTCTTCTTCAACTCGTCAAAGCCCACCTTGTCACGGAGAACCTCCAGAAAATGAAGAACCTCCGTCTCGCCTGCATAGGGTTCCTTTAACTCCATATAATTGTTCGCCCTGGTGCGGATATCCTCCACATTCCTCATGTCGTCATTGACACGCTTCATCACGTGGTGGCAGGCAGAACACATCGTCACAAGCGTCTGTTCTTTCTCCTTGGCCTCGTTCAGGGCGCGGACACAAGACAGCTTTGTCGCAATCTCATCCGTACCAAGTGGATAAACGCCGCCGCAGCACTGCCAGTCTGAAATTTCTTCCAGCTCTATACCAAGCGCCGCTGCTGAAGCCCTTGCATAAACATCCAGATCTATTGCCTTTGTCCTCAAAGTGCATCCCGGATAATAACTGTACTTCATAGTTCCCGCTGTCCTTTCTATCATATTATAAATCAATCTGAGCAATAACCTTTTTCAAAGCGTCGGCGCTTGCCGTCAGCTTCTCAACTTCTTCATCGGTAAGCGCCATCGGGATCTTGCTCTGGATACCGTTTGGCCCAACCAGCGCAAGGGTGCTTAAGCACACGTCTTCAATCCCGTACTCGCCGTGCATCATGGAAGAAACTGTTGTAACAGATTCGGAAGCGGACATCAGAATGCTGCATAATCTGCATACTCCTCTGGTTACCGCGTAGAACGTAGCGCCCTTGTTGGCAATAATCTCGCCGCCGGATTTCTGTACATAAGTGAGCATAGCGTCCTTATCCAGCTTCTTCGCTTCCTTACCAAGCTTCGGCATCATCTCATAATAGTCGTCTACGTTAACGCCTGCGATTCTTGCCGCAGACCATGGAACAAAAGAGGTATCCCCATGCTCGCCGTATACATAGGCATGGATATTTCTCTGCGCAACGCCGAAATGCTCGGAAAGCCCGCAGCGAAGACGCGCGGAATCCAAAATCGTCCCGGAACCGATGATCTGGTTTTCCGGAAGCCCTGAAATCTTAGTGAATACATATGTCATAATATCAACCGGATTACTTACGATAATATAAAGCGCGTTTGGCGCAGCCTTTACAATCTCCGGGGTAATCTGCTTTAAAACATTAACATTTGTCTGCGCCAGTTCAATTCTGGTCTGTCCAGGCTTACGTGCAATTCCCGACGTAATGATTACGATATCCGAATCCTTCGCATCCTCATATTCGCCCGCAACGATGGAGATCGGATCCCTAAAACATGTTCCCTGCTCGATATCCATTACTTCGCCTTCTACCTTTTCCTTGTTGATATCGATCATGACAATCTCAGACGCCATGTCCTCTCCAGACAATGTGTACGCTATTGTTGAACCAACACTTCCTGCTCCGATGATAGTAATTTTGCTGTTCATGTTTTCTCTCCTTCTGACTTTGTTTTTTCTATATCTATGATAAGATAACAGAAATATGTCGTTTCTGCCCTTACCCTCAATTATGATAGCACATTGATAACTAATTAACAAGCAATTTTTTGTCTAGAATGTTAAAAAATCAACCTATTTTCTCCAATCAAAAAATCCACAAAAAATATGCTGTAAAGGATTTTAAAAGCAGCATTTTTTTTGTGGATTTTGCACATCCGGCTCTTCCGTTCGCCTACTCAAGCCGGCTCCTCATAACCTCTTTGTTATACGCCGGCATAAGGCGCCGCAATCTCCTTAAACCGATCCGCATGTTTCTCATACCACGGATCAAATTTCATTCCCGCATCAGAAATCTCTTTTCCAAGTTCTTTCAAGAATAACGGTATCTCAGCTTCTGTGAGCGTGCCGATTTGTTCTCCGAAGCGCTCTCCTCCTTCTCTGTCATTTCCATTTACAGTAAGCACAAACGCAGGCTCCGGTTTCCCATCCACCTTTTTCACCGCTCCCCTAAGTCCGATCCTTCCAATTTGATGGGTTCCGCAAGAAGACGGACAGCCGGAAATATAAATCCGAGGCAGCACGCCGTCCTCATACCCCCATTCCTTCGACGCGGCTACTAATTCGGCCAGCAGCTTCTGGGAATCTCTCAGCCCAACCTGACAGATGGATGCCCCGATACACGCAACGGACGCTTCAAACGCGGTCTTTGCACTGTCCTTTGTAATCTCAAGAATCTTCTGCGCCTCTGCGCCGGTAAGGTTGATCACATACAGCTTCTCATCCGGCGCGATTCGGATCTCTGCCTGATCCATATCTTTCATCGCCTCATACAGCTCTTTCAGCTTCCCAGGCGCGGGGCAGCCTCCAATGGGATGATATTCCACCGCATACAGCCCCTCCTGCTTCTGAGGAACGGCTCTTTTGTCATCTGTCTGAGTACCGTCAGATTTCTTCGTAACCACCAACGGCTCTGTTTTAACCTCCAGTTTCTCCTCCCGCATTGCCTCTGCAAGCTTTTCCTGATACGCCTCTACATATTTATCCCCCAATACATCCTGCATATACCGAGTTCTCGCCTTCGCCCGGTTCTCATAGTTGCCATAGGCGACAAACAGCTTCACCATAGCTTTCACATAGTAGAGAATCTGGCTTCCCGGAACTGCCTCCGCCACCAGAACGCCCATCTTTGGATTATTTCCAAGTCCGCCTGAACAATAAACGTCAAACCGACCGTCCTTTCTTGCAGCAAATCCAAGATCCCGGAAGGTTGCATGGGTATGATTTGCCTGAGAGTTAGAAAAGCATACTTTCAATTTCCGCGGCAGCTTTACCGTCTTAATCAAACCCATCAAATACTCGCCTACTGCTTCTGCATAGGGAAGCACGTCAAAATACTCTTCCTTCTCCACGCCTGATAAGGGCGACGCCATCACATTTCTCGGAAAATCCCCACCGCCGCCTCTTGTGACAATCCCGTACTCCAACGCGGCAACGGCAAGGTCGCAAACTGTATCCGCATCTAGGTTATGGAGCTGTATCGTCTGGCAGGTTGTAAGATGAACCTTGTCAATCTTATATTGCTCTAACGACCTGACCACAAATCCAAGTTTATCCACCGAAAGTCTTCCTCCCGGCAATCGAAGCCTTAACATGCTCTTCGTTCCGCCTCTCTGGGCGTAGCTCCCAAACCCGCCGGAAAATCCCTTATATTGAGGTACCGTAACTTCGCCTGCATAAAACTGCCTGGTTACTTTTTCAAATTCTTCATAATCCTTTTTCCATTCCATTGCCTGCATATTCCCACTCCTTACTTCTATAATTTCTTATCATACAATACATGCCCTATGGATATAGTATATCGATTGAGCAAAAAAAATACAATGAAAACTTCTCAATAATGCAGTTATGCGGTTTTGTTGGATTACTGTGTGTAAACAGTAACCTTGACGGTCGTTACAGTTCACAGGTCATCTGGTAAACAGCGGGTTGAATCAGGAGCAGGTCTCTAAGCAGACAATTCAGGAGTGCTTTTCATGGAATTGAAATAGCAGCTTATGCAGACTTAGACGCG
>CATJPU010000318.1 GCA_949742505.1 uncultured Lachnospiraceae bacterium
CTTTAGCTTTTCCATGTTCTGTGAACGGACTTTTCCATGACGGAATAGCAAGTTATACACATTTCCACGGTGCTTGTCTTTTGGTCTTTGGTTCGGAATAGTATGGTGCTGGCGGTCTATCTCTTGTTTTCGGTTGCTTGCTTCTTTACCGTACATGAGCATTATGATGGGGCTGGTAGAGGCGCTTGGCAAGGCAATTCCTACATTTGCCGGAAGCGACTGGTATGGGATACTGGACTTATTTGCAAATACAGCGTTTACCTTCCTGCCGATTCTGATTGCCGTATCTTCGGCAAGGGTATTTGGCGGAAATATTTTCCTGGGCGCGGTAGTTGGCATGATAATGATTCACCCAAATCTGGTAAATGCATGGGCGGTTGCAGGCATGGATGCGGCGGATATCGGAGTTTGGCATTTATTTGGCGTGTTCCCGATTCGGCAGGTTGGCTATCAGGGACATGTGATTCCGGTAATCATCGCAGTCTGGCTGATGAGTCAGATTGAAAAATGGCTGATAAGTATGTGCCGGAGATGATTGACTTATTTGTATCGCCCCTCTGTACGGTTCTGATTACCGGATTTCTGACACTCGGAATTATCGGACCGGTATTCTCCATTGCGGAATCTTATGTACTGACCTTTGCAGAATGGCTGATTTCTGTAGGATACGGCGTTGGGGCAATGTTGATGGGAGCATTGTATCCGCTGACGGTAGTGTGCGGTATCCACCATATGTATAATGTCATTGAGGCCGGAATGCTCTCTGCGGTGGATGGACTGAATACATGGATGCCGGTCGCATCAGCGGCAAACTTTGCGCAGGGTGCGGCTTGTCTGGCAGTAGGTCTGAAGGCAAAGAATGTGAAGACAAAGGCAGTTGCAATTCCCTCATCTCTGTCAGCCGCGCTGGGAATTACAGAGCCGGCAATATTTGGCGTCAATCTCCGGTTTGTAAAGCCGCTGGTCTGCGGAATGGCCGGCGGAGCGGCAGGAGCGCTGCTGGGAGCATTTTTCCATATCGGCGCGACGTCTTATGGTGTGACGGGTATTCCTGGATTTCTGATTACTCTGGATTATACGCTGCAGTATGCGGTGATTCTTGTAGTATCTTTTGTTATCGCATTTGCGCTGACATGGGTATTCTGGAAGGAGGAAGATGAAGGAGAAACGCCAAAGAAAGAGGAGAGTAAACCGGAAGAACGCACAGAGGCAGAAGAATCGAAAGAAACAGCAGTTTCCGCGCAGACAGAGAAGGTTTTGTATGCGCCGATTACAGGGAAGATTATTGCAAGAGACGACATACCAGACGCGGTATTTGCATCAGGGGCGCTGGGCGACGGTGTGGGGATTGAACCGGAGTACGGCGAGGTGACGGCTCCCTGCGACGGCGAGATTGTAACGGTTACAGAGACAAAACATGCGGTTGGAATTATGGGACCGACTGGAATGGAGCTGCTGATTCATGTGGGAATTGATACGGTGAAAATGAATGGAGACGGATTTGACGTTAAGGTTTCTGTGGGCGATAAGGTGAAAAAGGGGCAGAATCTTCTTACATTTGATATCGAAAAAATCAAAGCGGCAGGCTATTGTACAACGACTGCGGTGCTTGTGACAAACAGCGGAGATTATCCGAATTACCGGATTGTGAAGACAGGGGCGGTAGAAGCCGGGGAGGAGATTATCTCCGCAGAATAGAAACTCCAGAGAACCTATAATCGTATACAGGGCAGCCAGCGTATCCAGAGCGCTGCCCCGCATGCGGCTATAGGTTCATTGGTTCAGGTCGGTAATTCGACCCGAGTCCTCCAAGCAGTGTGTGAACAATAGCCTTTTCACAGGAGGTATTTCTTTGCGGAGAGGCATATATTGCAACAGTGGGGATAGAATGCTATAATGTACAAGGAACATATATAGATACGATGCTTCAATTCTAAGTGAATGAGTAGAATAGGCAGAGTATATGGTAACGGAGAGCAGTTTGGAAAGGCAGGACTGACAGGTGAATATAGCAGAGATTGCGAAACTGGCGGGGGTTTCTCCGGCGGCGGTTTCCAGATATTTTAATAACGGCTATATTTCTGAGGAGAAGAGAGAGGCTATCCGCAAAGTAGTGGAGGAGACGGGATACCGGCCGTCGCTTCAGGCGCAGACGCTTCGGACTAAGAAGACGAAGCTGATTGGAGTGATAGTGCCGAGGATTGACTCGGCGGCCATTAGCAGTATTGTGGCGGGAATCCTGTCTGTTCTGGATGCGTCAGGATACCAGATGCTCCTTGCAGATACGCAGAATGCTCCGGAAAGGGAGAAGGAATATCTAACTGTTTTAGATGAGAAGCAGGTGGACGGCGTTATCTTTGTGGCTACAGTATTTACGGCGGAGCACAGACGGATTATGAAAGCGATGTCGGTGCCGGTAGTGGTGAACGGGCAGAGGATTGCCGGGTATAACTGTGTGTATCATGATGATTACCATGCGATATATGATATTACAAATTTGATTTTGGAAAAAGGGAAACGTAATCTTGGATTTATCAGCGCGCCGCATTGGGACAAAGCAGCGGGTCTAGAACGTTTCCGGGGGTATTGCGATGCAGTAAAGGATGCGGGGCTTAAGGAGTTAGAGGAGAATTATGTTATTGCAGATTTTTCTATGCAGTCAGGATATGAGAAGATGAAGGAACTTATGGAGAAGTGCAAGGAACTAAACGGTGTGGTCTGCGCTACGGACACTGTTGCTGTGGGAGGAATGCAGTATTTAAAGGAGCAGGGCGTGAAATTGCCGCAACAAGTGATGGTTGCGGGGCATGGCAACTCTACTCTGTCGGATGTGACGACGCCGACGCTTACAACGGTACATTATTCCTTTGAGGAAAGCGGAGCGCTTTCAGCCAGAATACTTTTGGAAAATATTGAAAACAGGGATGCGGCTGTCAAGGGAATTATGATGGGATACCGACTTGTGGAAAAGGAATCTACCGGCGGGCCGGATAACATAGATAGAAAAGAACAATAGATAATGGGGGAAGCAAGAAGATGGCAAAGAAAGCGAAAACAAAGAGAAATAGGGCAATGCAGAAAGCTGCGAAGAACAAGACAGTTAAGACGGCAGTTGTGAATGAGGAAGCAGTGGAAGAAGCCGGCGAGAAAGTTGTGGAGGCAGAAGCAGCAGAGAAAAAAGCGCTGGATGCAGAGAAAACAGAAGCAGTAGAAAAGAATGAGCCGGAAGCAGAAAAAGGAGACGTAGTAGAGAAGAATGGGCCGGAAGCAGAGAAAGAGGACGTAGCTGAGAAGAGCGGGTCGGAAGCAGAAAAAGAAGGCGTAGTAGAGAAGAACGGGCCAGAAGCAGAGAAAGAGAACGTAGCTGAGAAGAGCGAGCCAGAAGCAGAGAAAGAGGATGTAGCTGAGAAGAGCGGGTCGGAAACAGAGAAAGAGAACGTAGTAGAGAAGAACGGGCCGGAAGCAGAGAAAGAAGACGCAGCGGAGAAGAGCGAGCCGGAAGCAGAGAAAGAGGACGCAGCGGAGAAGAGCGAGCCAGAAGTTGGGAAGGCGGAGTCAGAGAAGAAAGAAGAGAAGGAGAGGGAAGCTGCAAGAGAGCGTGATATTTTCCGGAAACGTATGGAGCGGCATCATGACGAACTGCGCTGGCTGTATATGGAGCTCTACGAAAATGACAGCATGTTTATGGAGCTGTGCGAGCAGATGGGTTCCTATTATGAACTGCGCAGCCGGAGCTTGAAGAGCCTGGATGAGAAACGGGAGCAGAATCCGGAGTGGTTTAAGCAGAAGAATATGCTTGGCATGATGTTGTATATTGATAATTTTGCAGGAAATCTGAAAGGAGTCAGAGAGAAACTGCCTTATCTGGAGGATTGCAATGTGAACTGCATTCATTTGATGCCGTTCTTAGATACGCCGGAAGGCCGTTCTGACGGGGGATATGCGGTGGCAGATTTCAGAAAGGTAAGACCGGATCTTGGAACCATGGAGGATTTGGCTGCGCTGGCGGAAGAGTGTCATGATAAGGGAATGAACTTATGCATGGATTTTGTCATGAATCATACCTCGGAGGAGCATGAGTGGGCTGTAAAGGCAAGGCAGGGAGACGGCGAGTATATGAGCCGCTATTTCTTCTATGACAGTTATGATATTCCCGCCCAGTACGAGGCTGCGGTGCCGCAGGTATTTCCGACAACAGCGCCGGGGAATTTTACCTGGCTTCCGGATATCGGACATCATGTCATGACCAGCTTCTATCCATATCAGTGGGATTTGAACTACAGGAATCCCCGGGTATTTAATGAGATGATGTATAATTTCCTATATCTTGCTAATCAGGGAATGGATATTATCCGAATTGACGCGGTTCCTTATATCTGGAAAGAGCTGGGCACCCAGTGCCGGAACCTTCCGCAAGTACATACCATTGTGCGTATGATGCGCATGATTAGCGAAATCGTATGTCCGGGCGTAGTACTTCTTGGTGAAGTAGTGATGGAACCGGAGAAAGTAGCGCCATATTTTGGTACGGTGGAGAAACCGGAATGTCACATGCTCTACAATGTGACAACGATGGCGTCTACCTGGCATACGGTGGCTACCAGAGATGTAAGGCTCTTAAAGAATCAGATGAATATTGTCAATGGATTGCCGAAGGAGTACACGTTTTTAAATTATCTCCGCTGCCATGACGATATCGGCTGGGGGCTGGACTATAATCTGCTGAAATACTGGGGAATGGAAGAGGTTCCGCATAAGAGGTATCTAAATGATTATTTTACCGGAAGGTTCGAGGGAAGCGCCAGCAGAGGAGAGCTTTATAATGAGGATTTGGTGCTTGGAGACGCAAGATTCTGCGGAACCACTGCGTCTATGTGCGGTATTGAGAGCGCCGGTTTTGAGGGAAATGAAGAGAAGATGGAGCACGCAATCCGCATGGATGTGATGCTGCATGCTTATATGCTGATGCAGACCGGGATTCCGATGTTGTACAGCGGCGATGAAGTAGGCCAGGTGAACGACTATACATATAAAGAGCATCCTACCAAATGGGAGGACTCACGTTATATCCATAGAGGAGCGTTTCGATGGGAGCTGGCGGAAAGCAGAAAGTCAGAAGATACTGTATCAGGAAAGCTGTTCCAGAGTTTGGATAAACTGGAGAAGATTCGCAGGCAGGAGAAGGTATTTGACGCGGATTCGGATGTGTGGATTATAGATGTTCCGGATATTTCCGTACTTTGTATTGCCAGAGATAAAGAAAACGAGCGGATGGTAGGAGTCTTTAATTTCGGAGACTGGGAGAAGGAAATTGATGTGCCGGAAGTTGGAGATTTCAATAGTCTGACAGACGGACAGAAGGTAGATATCCATCATGTGAGGCTGCCCGGACATGGATTTGTCTGGTTAAAAAGGATGTAGTTGGAAAGCTGCTTAGGTAAGGTGTCAATCAGTGCAGGAGGTCTGGATGAGGTTGTTAAAGAAAGCAAAAACAAGGATGATTTTCCGATGCAATAAATCCATGGAGGCAATTGTAAGATGTTTAGAGAAGCCCCGGTTTGAGGACAATTTGAGCTATATCTTCTTTGAAGAAAACGGCGCGTACTGTTTCTCCGTAACGAAACTTCCTTACCAGCTTGGAAAACGGCGTCCTGTGCCTTATCGTATGTGGTTCGAGCAGGGAGAGAAGGCTCTGTATCTTCTGATTGAGGAAAAGGAAGCGGTCAGTGTGATGACGGCTTCCTCTCAGGAGCCGGAGTTGTACCGGTTCTTTATAGAGAAATGTGATTGTGAACCGGCAGAGCGCGTAGAGTAGGATGAGTTGTTGCTATGAGCAGCCTTTAGGCTGTAAACCGTAACGATGGATTTTGGCTTTATCTGGAAGAAAACGGAAGTCGTGTCAAATATGGCGAAAATCTGGTGTGAAGTGGGCGGCATATTGTAGGAATGAGTTAGGGGATACGCTGTAAGAGATAAGGATTGGTGAGGAGCTTGGAGGCAGGAAAAAGACACAATTTGACATGGTTCTACTGTGGGGCTGTACTATTTGCAGCCTCTTTTTTGCTTTTGTATCTTGCACGGAAAGCGGAGGGAATGGCTCAGTGGTATGCGGTACATATTTATCCGGTTATCGTGGGGACTGTGGGAAGAGTGTTCGGGTGGTTTCCCATGTCAGTGGCGGAGATACTTTTGTACGTGATAATATTTCTGGTACTGGCATGTTTCTTTCGGCTGATATTCCGGCTGGCGGTAAAAAAAGGAGGAAAGGCAGAGGCAGTGCATTATTTTTCCGGCGTATGGCTTACGGCGTCTCTTTTATTTCTACTCTATACGTTGAATTGTGGAATTAATTATCAGAGATTATCCTTTTCAAAACAGGAAGGAATTGAGACGGGAGAATATTCGGCAGAGGAGCTAAAAAGGGTCTGTGAAATACTTACCCAGGAGGTCAATGTTTACGCGGAGCAGGTGGAAAGAGACGAAGACGGCCTGATGATTCTGGACGGTTCGGAAAAAGGAACTGCAGTAAAGGCGATGTATCGTTTGGGGGAAGATTACAAGTGGATGGCGGGATATTATCCGAAGCCGAAGGCGCTTGCAGGTTCGTGGCTGTTGTCGATACAGAATTTGACTGGGATTTATGCGCCATTTACTGTGGAGGCTAATTATAATAATGATATGACGGATTATAATATCCCCTTTACCGCCTGTCATGAGCTGTCCCATCTGCGGGGATTTATGCAGGAAGAGGAAGCGAATTTTATTGCTTATCTGGCATGTATGGAGTCCGAGGCGCCGGAATTTCGCTACAGCGGGAGCCTTTTGGGCTGGATTCACTGTGCGAACGTGCTGCGAAGAGAGGATACGGACGCGTGGAGGGAGATACGGGGGAAGCTGACAGAGAAGGCGGCGCAGGATCTTCAGGCAAACAGTGAGTTCTGGTCTTCTTATGAGGGAAAGGCAGCAGAAGTATCGGAGAAAATCAATGATGGATATCTGAAAGCAAACGGTCAGACGGACGGGGTGAAGAGTTACGGGAGAATGGTGGATCTTCTGATAGCATATTATGAGTAACAGTTCAGCCACAGCCCGCTCTGGCTGAACTATGTGGATTGATTTATGAAAAAGTGCTTGCAAAAACCATTGGGGTATGGTAGTATGATTATCGCATGTGAGAAGTCGGAATATGACTGCTTATGTATAGCGAGGCTCCATGGTCAAGCGGTTAAGACATCGCCCTTTCACGGCGGTAACCCGGGTTCGATTCCCGGTGGAGTCATAAGGCGCAGTAGCCAAGTGGTAAGGC
>CATJPU010000319.1 GCA_949742505.1 uncultured Lachnospiraceae bacterium
GAATGGTGAGACTTACGCTCAGGCGTTTCGCAATATTTACACATTCGGGCCGACTTTCCGGGCGGAAAATTCCAACACCACCCGTCATGCGTCGGAGTTCTGGATGATAGAGCCGGAGATGGCGTTTGCTGATTTGGATGATAATATGGAAATTGCGGAAGCTATGTTGAAGTATGTCATTCAGTATGTGATGGAAGAAGCGCCGGAGGAGATGAACTTCTTCAACTCTTTTGTGGACAAGGGTCTGCTTGCGAGACTTCAGAATGTAGCTTCCTCAGAATTTGCAAGAATCACCTACACAGAGGCAGTGGAACTTTTGGAGAAGAATAACGACAAATTTGAGTACAAAGTATCCTGGGGCGCCGACCTTCAGACCGAGCACGAGCGTTACCTGACAGAAGAAGTGTTCAAGCGTCCGGTATTCGTGACAGATTATCCGAAGGATATCAAAGCATTTTATATGAAGATGAACGATGACAATAAGACTGTTGCAGCCGTAGACTGCCTGGTGCCGGGAATCGGCGAGATTATCGGCGGCAGTCAGAGGGAAGACAATTATGAAAAGCTCGAAAAGCGCATGAAAGAACTGGGGCTTAAGACCGAAGACTATCAATTTTATATGGATTTGCGCAAATACGGCTCCACAAGGCATTCTGGCTTCGGCTTAGGCTTCGAGCGCTGCATTATGTACCTGACCGGAATGAGCAATATCCGCGACGTCATTCCGTTCCCGCGTACTGTAAATAACTGTGATTTATAAATATTAAATGCGCGTTGCCTGGCTTTGTACAGAAAGGATGCCGCAAAACCGCAAGAACGCCTACATTCAGATAAGGAGGGACAGTATGAATATATTGGTAGTGGACGACGAGAAGGAGATTGCAGACGTGATTGAGCTGTATCTTCAGAAGGATCAGTATTCCGTATTCAAGTATTATACCGGTCAGGAAGCCCTTGACTGTATCAGGGATAAGAAGATTGATCTTGCAATTCTGGATGTAATGCTTCCGGATATAGACGGCTTCCAGATTCTGAAGAAGATTCGGGAGAAATACACCTTCCCGGTTATTATGCTGACGGCAAAGACAGAGTACATGGATAAGATAACCGGGCTTACGATGGGGGCGGATGATTATATTCCGAAGCCCTTCAATCCTCTGGAGATGATTGCCAGAGTGAAAGCCCAGCTCCGCCGTTATACGCAGTATAACGACGGTGGTAAGGATGCGGGGGATGTGATTGATTTCGGCGGGCTGTTTTTGAACCGTACTTCTCATGAATGTGTCTATAACGAGGTCTCTCTGACTTTAACGCCCATTGAATTTGACATTTTGTGGCTGTTATGTGAGAATCGGGGAAAGGTAATCAGTTCGGAGGAGCTGTTTGAGAAGGTTTGGAATGAGAAGTATTACAAGAACAGTAATAATACGGTTATGGTGCATATTCGGCACTTGAGGGAGAAACTGAGCGCGCCCACCGGTACCTCTGACTTTATCAAGACCGTATGGGGAGTAGGGTATAAGGTTGAAGAATAGTTATCGTAAATTAAAATTCAGTATTTTATTACAGACAGTGCTGATTACGGCTCTGACTGTACTGGTTGGCGGTTTTCTTCTGAATTATGTTATAGACGGGATTTATAATGATTCTTTTGCAACGACGTTTGTAGAATTTTTAGAATCCCTTCACATGGAAGAAAAAACCGCCATTGATTTATATTGGAAGCTCATCGGGAATAATAAGATATTTTTTATGATTGTAGGATTCCTGTTGCTTTTTGCGCTGTTTTTCTATATTGCCCTGTCACAGATGACTAGGTATTTAGATCAGGTGGGGGATGGAATCGAAAATATTCTGTCGGAATCTACTGAGCCGATTCATCTGATTACAGAGCTCAAGCCGATTGAGATTCGTTTAAATGAGATTAAGGCAACGCTCAAGCGGCAGGATTTGGAAGCAATTGAAAGTGAGAGGCGCAAGAATGATATGGTATTATTTCTTGCTCATGATTTGAAGACGCCGCTCACTTCGGTGGTGGCGTATCTGACCATGCTTGACAGTCATCCGGATATGCCGGCGGAGGAGCGGGCCAAATATACGCATATTTCACTTGAGAAAGCAGTTCGGCTTGGTGAATTGATTAATGAATTTTTTGATATTACGAAGTTCAGTCTGCAGGAATTTGAACTGGAACCGGTAGAACTGAATCTTTCTATGATGCTGGAGCAGATTGCAGATGAGCTTTATGGCGTGTTGCAGGAGAAGCATCTGACCTGTGAGGTGCAGGCGGATGAGAATCTGGAAGTTGAGGGAGATCCGGATAAATTGGCCCGGGTATTTGACAATCTCTTGAGAAATGCGATTGCTTATTGCTATGAGAATACAACGATTGGCATTGACGCCCACATGAAACGGGGAGATGTGGAAATTATTTTCCGCAACGAGGGAAAGAAGATTCCGGGGGCCAAACTGCAGACCATATTTGAGAAATTTTACAGGCTGGATGATTCCCGCTCCACAGAAACCGGCGGCGCGGGACTAGGACTGGCGATAGCCAGAGAGATTGTAGAACTTCATGGGGGGCGCATTATTGCGAAGAGTGATGAGGAAAAGACGCAGTTTGTAGTGACGCTGCCGTCGAAGAATAAGCAGGAAGAAGGATTAGAACATGAAGTTCATACACATAGCAGACGTACATTTAGGGGCAAAACCGGACGCAGGAAGGGCATACAGCGCAAATCGGGAAAGTGAGATATGGGATGCTTTTCGGAATGTTATACGGATTTGTGAAGAGGAGCAGACAGAGCTGCTTTTGATTGCGGGAGATTTGTTCCACAGACAGCCGCTTCTCAGAGAATTGAAAGAAGTGAATTATTTGTTTGGCTCGCTCTCAAAGACCCAGGTAGTGCTTGCGGCGGGAAATCATGATTATATTAAGAAGAACTCGTATTACCGTACATTTGTCTGGAGTCCCAACGTACATATGATTTTAAGCAGCGAAATCAGTCATATAGAGCTGGCGGAACTGGATACGGCCATTTATGGTCTCAGTTATTATGAGAAGGAGAAAAGCGAGCCGCTGTACGAGAAGATTCAAATTAAGGATAACTGCAGCTATCGTATCCTGCTTGCACATGGAGGGGATGAGAAACATCTGCCCTTCCGTAAAAGGTATGTGGAGGCGGCGGGCTTTGATTATGTGGCGTTGGGTCACATTCATAAGCCTCAGGAACTGAGTCCGAATCGAATGATTTATGCGGGCGCTTTAGAGCCGATTGATAAGAATGATACGGGGAGACATGGATTGGTAAAGGGAAGCCTGAAGAACTCCGGCTGCAGGACAGAATTTGTGCCTGTGGCTTTTAGAGAGTATATTCATATGGATATTGAAGTTTCGGAAGACATGACGGGTTATGCTTTGCGGACACAGATTGAGCAAGAGATTCAGAAACAAGGGGTTCAGAATTTATACCAGGTGATCCTGAAAGGATTCAAGGATCCGGAAGTACAGTTTGACTTATACCATATGGATACCTTTGGGAATATTGTGGGAATTGTGGACGATACAATTCCTGCATTTGACTTTCTTAAGCTGCTTGCTAATAATAGGGATAATCTGATGGGAAAATATATTGAACGTTTTGGAGACGCGGAACTTACCAGCGTGGAATATCAGGCGTTATGTGAAGGGGTCAGAGCGCTTTTAGAGACGAAGAGGGGATAAATGATGCGGCTGCTTGAGTTAGATATTAAGAATTTTGGCAAATTTCATAACAGGAATATTGAGCTTTATGACGGACTGCATCTGGTATACGGGGAGAATGAATCGGGGAAATCTACGATACATACGTTTATCAGGGCGATGCTGTTTGGACTGGAGAGAAAAAGAGGAAGAGGGTCGGCAAACGACACATTTTCCAGATATGAGCCATGGGATAATGAGAATTATTATGCAGGAGGACTCCAGTTTGAGTGCGGCGGCAAACGATTCTCTCTGCAGCGGAATTTCGATAAATATTCAAAGAAAGCTTCGCTGGTTTGTGTGACGGATGGGGAACAGATGTCGGTGGAAGACGGTGATTTGGATATGCTTCTTGACGGTCTTAGTTCATCTTCTTATGAAAACACGTTGTATATTGGACAGCTTCATGCGCCGACTACCCAGGAACTGGCGTCGGAGCTTAAGAATTATGCGGCCAGTTATTATGTGGCGGGAGACAGCGAGATTAATCTTGCCGCTGCAATAGAGAATCTATTTACCAAAAAGAAGGCTGTTGACAAAGAGATAAAGAAAGCGATTCATGAAAAACAGAAGAAGAGGGAATCTATCGGGCAGGAAGCCTCCTACGTATGGAGAGATATTCACCATATGGATGATAAAATAGAATCAATCAAAAAAGAGCTGGAGCTTCGTGAAGTGAAGGAAGAAGAGAGTCCCAGGGAGAAGGAATTGGAGAATGAGTGGGTGAAAAAACGGTTTACGGATGCTCTGCGGCCAGCAAAATGGCGAATCCATCCTTTTGAGATTATTGGGATTCTTGCTTTGATTGTGTTCGCATTTCTTCTTCTTCCAAACCCATGGAATTCCTTTGTTACTGTGGTGGTTGCCCTGCTTGGTGCAATCTATGTCTGGAACCGGATGAAGATTGGCAAGCGCGCTGAAAGAACTGAGTCAGAGGAGATATTAGAAGAAATGATACCGGAAGAGGAACTGGTATCGACAGATAAGCTTATCTGGGAACTGGAACATCTTACAGAGGAACGGAAAGAGAAACAGATTGAGTATGATAATCTTCAGGAACAACTTCAGGAACAGGATGAACTGGGGGACGAATATCAGAAACTGGACAGGAAAAGAGAGGCGCTTTTGCTTGCGGCGAAACAATTAGAGGATACCTCGTCGGACATGCAGAAGCAGTTGACAGGGCTTCTGAATCAGAAGGCTTCGGAGATTATCGAGAGGATAACCGGAGGAAAATATAAGAGACTTGTGGCGGATGTGAATCTGCATATGAGCCTTGTTGGGGAAGGCCGGCTTGTGGCGATGGAACAGGTTAGCCAGGGAACTTTAGAGCAGATTTATTTTGCCCTTCGCATGGCGGTGGCGGAGGTTCTGTATCAGGAGAAATATCCGGTGGTTCTTGACGATACCTTTGCCTTTTATGATGACGGGCGCCTTAAGGAGACATTGAAGTGGCTTGCAGGCTGCGGGCGTCAGGTGATTTTGTTTTCCTGTCAGAAGAGAGAAGAAGAGATTATGAAGAGGAACGGGATTCATTATGCAAAAACAGTTTTATAGACAGATTGGAACGCTGGTTATTCCAATCGTTATTCAGAATTTGCTCAGTGCGGCAGTTAATTCAGCGGATGTTGTGATGCTTAACTATGTTGGACAGTCGGCAATTTCGGCAGTTTCCCTTGCCGCACAGTATGCGCAGACCTTGTTTATGTTTTTTTACGGACTGGGCACAGGGGCAAGTATTCTGTGCGCGCAGTATTTTGGAAAAGGGGAATGGGAGCCGATTCGGGCGGTAGAGGGAATTGCCATGCGGATTTCTCTGACTGCCTCCATCCTGTTTGCAGGAGCGGCGGTTACGATTCCGGAGCTTATGATGAAGTTATTTACTGAAGATGTTGAGCTAATCGAACTGGGTGCAGAATATTTGCGGATTGTCAGTATCGCATATCTGTGCTGGGGAATTATTGAAGTTTATCTTGCAATCTTAAGAAGTGTGGGAAGAGCAGTAATTACGATGTCAATGAACGTGCTGGCTTTTTCTCTGAATATTATTCTGAATGCAGTGTTTATCTTCGGGCTGTACGGAGCGCCGAAGCTGGGAGTTGCAGGCGTGGCAATCGCAACGTCGGTTTCCCGTTTGGCGGAGCTTTTTGCCTGTATCATTGTATCGGGAAGGACGAAAGAGATTAAGCTGAATCCGGCATATATGCTGATCCGAAATAAACTGCTCTTTGGAGATTTTGTAAAACTCGCGGTTCCGGCTCTTTTGAATGATGTGCTCTGGGGAGCGGCATTCTCCATGTATTCGGTAATTCTGGGGCATTTAGGAACCGATGCAGTGGCGGCCAATTCTCTGGTTACAGTGGTGAGGAATTTCGGAACCGTATTCTGTTTTGGCGTGGCGAGCGCGGGGGGCATTCTGGTTGGGAATGTGCTTGGGGAGAATAAGATTGAGAAAGCGAAAGATTATACTTCCCGGGTCATGAAACTAACGATTTTAACCGGCATCGCAGGCGGACTTGTGGTGCTTGCCATTACGCCGCTGGTAATGCGGTTTGCGGATTTGTCGGAGACGGCTATGGGGTATTTAAGGGTAATGCTTTTTATTAACAGTTATTATGTAATTGGGATTGCGGTAAATACCACGCTGATAGCCGGGATTTTCCGGGCCGGCGGCGACAGCAGATTCGGCTGTATCTGTGATGGAATTACGATGTGGTGTTATGCGGTGCCCCTGGGATTCTTTGCGGCGTTTGTGTTAAAGCTTCCGGTGCTGTGGGTGTATTTCCTGTTATGTACCGATGAATTTGCCAAATGGCCGGCGGTGATTAAGCGGTATCGCAGCGGGAAATGGCTTAAGAATATTACAAGGGATAATTTATTTGAAGAAACATAGCAAAGAGCCGTACCAATTGCCGGTGCGGCTCTGTAAATTTTCATCCCGGTTATAAGTTTCATTCTACAGTAAAAGTGTAATTTATTCTTCGTCTGGTTCCTGCATGGCTTCTCTAAATTTGTCAAGAATGATATCCTGAATACGGTCTCTTGTGCCGGAGTTAATCGGATGTGCAACATCCCGGTATTCTCCGGTCGCAGTCTTCTTGCTTGGCATAGCGATAAAAAGACCCTTTTCTCCTTCAATAACTTTGATATCATGCACTACAAACTCATCATCCATTGTAATCGATACAACCGCTTTTAGTTTTCCTTCTTTTGCTACTTTGCGTACACGTACATCTGTAACCTGCATCGCGTTCCAGCTCCTTTCCTGGGACCAGTGTTCTGCGCACTGGCCTTACTTTTGTGCTACTATCTTCACAGCATTTTCTCCAACATGACGGGTATTTGCACGAATGGTATCTTTGCTTTCCACAATACAGTTTTCGATATATGTATTATCGCCCAAATAAACATCGTTTAGGATGATTGAGTTTTTAATTACACAATTATTACCTACAAATACTTTTTTAAATAAGAC
>CATJPU010000320.1 GCA_949742505.1 uncultured Lachnospiraceae bacterium
CCCTCGGAGGCAAAGTTAAAAAGTATGGGGGCAAAATTAAAAAGTATAAGGCAAAATTAAAAGGTTTGGGGCAAAGTTACATTGTATCAAAGACGGCTTTTACATAGACGATGACGAAAGCGGACTCTTTGATACAAGGCCTGACTTTGAAAGAATGATTATAGATGCAAAGCTGGGGAAATTCAACATCGTGATTGCCAAGTCCCAGTCCAGATTTTCCCGGAATATGGAGCATGTGGAGAAATACCTGCACAGAGATTTTCCGAATCTTGGGATTCGCTTTATCGGCGTAGTTGACGGGGCGGATACGTCGAATATGGGAAATAAAAAATCAAGGCAGATTAACGGACTGGTAAACGAGTGGTACTGCGAGGATTTATCCCAAAATATCCGAAGCGCCTTCCGGGCGAAGATGAAATCCGGCCAGTATCTGGGCGCATCCTGCCCTTACGGGTATGTGAAAGACCCGGAGAATCATAATCACCTGATTGTGGATGAATATGCCGCGGGGGTAGTAAGGAGGATCTACCAGCTTTATCTTAAGGGGTATGGAAAGGCGAAGATTGGAAGGATTCTTACCGAAGAAGGGATACCGATTCCATCCGTTTATAAAAGAGAGATTTTACGCATCAATTATCACAATCCTAACGAGATGAAGAACACAAAAAGATGGTCCTATCAGACCATACATACGATACTGAACAATGAAGTTTATATTGGAACAGTGGTGCAGAACAAGTCCAGTAATTTGTCTTACAAGGATAAGAAGCATATCAGACAGCCGAAGGAGGAGTGGATTCGGGTAGCGGGTATGCATGAGCCGGTGATAGATACTGATACTTTCCAAAGGGTACAGGAACGGCAAAAGCTGCGGGCGAAGGAAGTAAAGAGCGGCGGAACGGAGTCTGTATTTTCCGGCGTTTTATTCTGTGCCGGGTGCAAACATGCCATGGTAAGAATGTATGAGCGCAGAGGGGAACACAAATTTACCGGGTATTGCTGTAAGACATACAAAACGCTGGGGAAAAGGGAGTGTTCCCGTCATGCTATAAATGACGGCCGTCTTCAGGAAGCTGTGCTTCACTCGATTCAGGATGAGGCCGGGAAAATAATGACTCCCGAGGACATCCGCTATCTGTACCGTATAGGGTGCGTCTGTGATACGGGGAAGGATTACAAACTACAGGCAGCCCGCCTGGAAAAGGAGATAGAGCGCAGGGAAGGATACAAGAAAAAGACATACCAAAATTATCTGGACGATGTAATTTCTAAGGCGGAATATTTGTCTTATGTGAAAGGATATGAGAAAGACATTCAAAATTTGAAAGATAAACGGAAGCATTTGGAGGAGAGGCATTTAGAAGAGAACAGAAAAGCTTCTGATTATGATAAATGGGTGGAGAGCTTTAAAGACTATATCAATGTGGATAAACTGACCAGAGAAATGGTGTTGGAATTGATTGAGCGGATTGAGGTAAATGAAGACGGTTCTGTCAGTATATTCTATCAATTTAGCAGCGCAGATAATAACAGTCCGGAAGATTACTAATGTTATACGACGCCTGTGTGGCGATGGCGGAATTTGTCTGCGGCAGCGAGGAAGAGTTTGTCAATCAGATGAACGAGCGGGCCAGAGGGCTTGGAATGGAGAATACGAATTTTGTGAACTGCAACGGA
>CATJPU010000321.1 GCA_949742505.1 uncultured Lachnospiraceae bacterium
CAAATCATTTCATTGTCAAGAGGATTTTTAATGATAATCCCTATGGCATTTTTCCTGTCTTTTATATTAAAAATGACAGGCGTATGGCTTTCTTTTCCAATTACAGAGTGTTTTGTCGCTTTAGCGGGCATTGTATTATATATTAAATCAGAAAGAGGTAAGGAAAATGTTTAGAGAAATGCGTCGAAAAAAACTAATATTATCCGAAAAAGAATGTATTGAAATCTTAGAAAAAGGAACGGCCGGTGTATTTGCTTTATTAGGAGATAATGATTATCCGTATGCAGTTCCAATCAGTTATGTATATTACAATTCTAAATTGTTTTTTCACGGTTCAAAAAACGGGCATAAAATATACGCAATCAAAAAATGCAGTAAAGCATCTTTTTGCATAATAAATTTTCTATTGAACATTTATCTGGAAAGCAGGCGATTGAATTGATTAAACTGAAACAATAAATACTATATTCAACGCTATCATCAACTAATATTTATAAAATTTTCAACAAAGGACGTGACAATATCGGAAAGATCTTGGAATTTCAGTTTGATGATCGCTGCCAAACCGGTATAGCTCTTGCGCAGATCGGTCACGCCACATGCCAGATAGACCGTTGTGCTTCCGGAAAAATCAAGCATAACCCTTCAAAGCCTTCAGAAGCGCAGCCATCAATCGGGCAGGGCAGTCTGCGTCAACTTCAATCCGGATATTTTCTAGAAGAAGGATGGTTACCTACTTATTTCTGAAAGTATAAAACAAAAGCTTTATGAATCATCGGGGCAGACTCTGTGCATCCTCCCGAAGGATTCCTTTATACAGTTTTCCCTTTTTGGAAATATACGTCCACAATCTGACGCAGCGCAATCTCTGTCTCTCCGCCAATCATCCTGACCAGCGTATCCGTACACTTCTGGGCTAACGAAGAGATATCCTGACACACCGCAGTCAAAACAGGAGTTACCATTCTGGTAATATCCGTTCCGTCATAAGCGATAATTTTCAGTTCCTCCGGTATCCGGATTCCCAGTTCAACGGCAAAATGATACATCCCAATCGCACCCATATCTGAAGCAAATACTCCGTCCGCCTCCCGAATCTCTTCCAGGTACCCGCTTAACTGACTCCGATAATATTCATAATCCAGCCGGTTCCATTCCAACTCCAGAACCTGAACCGAAGCATGATTTTCACTCATCACTCTGGCAAATTCCTCATAGCGGTCATTGGAAGGAGTCGCCGCCCCGAACTTTCCTCCCAGCTGCAGCACCTTATTACAGCCCCGACTGAGCAGATACTCCGCCGCCATCCGCCCTCCGGCTCTGTGATCGGAATAAATAAGAGGAATTTCCTCACCCAGATTGTGATCCATGCTGACAATCGGCTTGTGAATACGCTGGTATGCCGAATCTTCTAACGACAACGCGCAGGTAATCAGTCCGTCAACCATATTGCGCTCCAGCATATCAATATACTCTTTCTCCTTATCCCTCGTCTTCACACAGTTGCAGACCATCGTCCGGTACCCGTAATGATATAATCCGATTTCTATCTGCCGAATCAGCGCATCGTAAAAAGGCGTCTGAAAATCCGGAATCAGTACGCCTATAATTCCTGTTCTCTTCCGGGAAAGATTTCTCGCTCTCTCATTAGGGATATAGTTCAGTTCCTTAACGGCTCTTTCTATTCTGACTCTGGATTCTTCCGACAGATATCCGGTTCCGTTAAGAGCTCTCGAAACAGTAGCAATTCCGACTCCCGCTTTTCTGGCAACGTCCTTGATAGTCGCCATCCCTAAAAACTCTCCAGAACCTCTTCCAGTGAAGGAACCGAAGTTTGCGCGCCCTTTCTGGTCACTGCGATAGCCGACGCCTTCTGCGCGAATGCAATAGCTTCCTTCTCTGTCTTCCCCTGACTTAAGGCAACTGCAAAGGCGCCGGTAAAGCAGTCCCCTGCCGCCGTCGTGTCTACGGCCTGTACTTTATTGGCCGGAAGAAATTCCTCACTGTCCGCCGTCATCAGAAGGCAGCCCTTGCTTCCCAGTGTTACCAGCAGATGCTTCACACCTTTGGCAAGCATCTCTTTCGCCGCCGCTTTATACTCTTCCTGCGTATGCAGATCTTTTCCAATCAGAATTCCAAGTTCCGTCTCATTCGGTTTGATATAGTCAATATCTTTCCAAAATTCATCCGGCATAGCCGCCGCAGGCGCCGGATCAACAATAATCAGTTTTCCCTTTTTCACTGCCATTTCCTTGGCAACCATAACTGTAGTAAGCGGGATTTCCTGCTGCATAACCACAATATCGCTTTCATCCATCAGATATTCGTATTTCTTCAGCAGCGCATCGTCAACCTGGCCGTTGGTCCCGCCGATTACAATAATCGAGTTCTCGCCGGAAGCGTCCACCGGAATAAATGCCTGTCCGGTTGTTCCGCCTTCCACTCGTTCAATTCCCTCTACATTCACATTCACCTTTTTCAGATTGTCAATCAGCATATCTCCAAAGCTGTCGTCTCCTACCGCGCCAATCATACTCACATCTCCGCCCAGCTTCCCTATGGTGTAGACCTGATTCGCGCCCTTTCCGCCTGGAACATTCTTCACGCTTTTTCCCATAATCGTCTCGCCCGGAACCGGAATCCTCGGCGTCTCAATCACCGTATCCATATTCAGGCTGCCAATCACCAGTATTTTCTTCATAACAGAATCCTCCATTTCACCTGTATTTAATCAACAGGGATATTATACAACAGATTTCTGTAAATAGGTAGTTATTTTGTAACATTTTTACCAATGATTTAAGATAACTAATCATTTTTCAGAGGATTGGAGATATCTTTCAACAACAACCGGGCGGCCGCGTCTCATAAGAAACACAGCCGCCCGGCCACTGCAGTATCCGCCTTATATTATTTTCTATCCGATTTACAGCCCATAGGCTTCCAGAAAACGCATAATAATCGTTGCGCACTGGACGCGTTCTGCCTTGCCCTGCGGATTAATATTTCCTCCGTCGTCTTTGTTCAGGCCTTCTCCCACTGCCCATTTCACTGCTTCATCTGCAAACGAACTTACCTTCTCTGCATCCGGAAATCCTCCCAGCCCGTCTCTGGCTGATGTGTCCAGTTTAAGCTTATTGGCATACCGGTACATCATTGCTGCCATCTGCTCTCTTATAATCTCATACGCCGGTCCAAAATCTCCATTATCATAACCTGTGATAACTTCTGTCTTGTTGAGAGCAACGAAGCGGATACAGACGTAAACTTCCATAAACTCTTTCTCAAAAATTTTATCACTGCAGCCTCCTTCCGGTACTGTGTTCCATATTATAACCTATCCCTATCCATTTCACAATCAGTTTCCATTGAACGACAAAGCCACCCCTTAAATACTTTCCGTATCCCCAGAGATGGCTTCCGATGTCTACTTAATTTCCATATCAATTATTCTACTTTATTACTGCCATATTTATCACATTCTGTTCCATGCCGACGTCAGGACATATCCCCCTCATATCCCGAACTCAGTACGCAGCTTATCATAGCTTCAATTCTCTGAGAATACTCCCTGCAAGCTCTGCTCCCTTGTGCGCATGGTCATCATAAGCTCCGGCCTTATATGCATACAGGTCACGAAGCATTGCCGCCATCGAAGAAAGCTCCGAATCAAGCCCCCGCTTCTCTTGCGATCATTGCAGCCGCAAGAGATACGCCGTAAAGAGGTACCATTGCACTATTTCGTTTGTCAGCATCCGCTATCTTATTCAATTCACGATCCACATATGTTCGAAGTTCCTTTAATCTTCCCATCTATTCCTCCTTCGGATTCCCGCCTATGTCTGCCTAAGCTCTTTTCGTCCAAAGCTGTTCTTATCTGACTTCCGGTTATGTCCGCTTTATTCATTGATTCGCCACTCTTAATGACTGCCGGGGCTTTCACAGACAATTCCTGTATTCCTCAAAATAAATCCGGTACACCTCCAAGCCTTCCATTGCTCCAAAGTCCTGATAATGGCTGTTCCTCATTCATCAATTTCTATGAAACTTTTATTCTTCTAATCTGTGCGTATCCATTCTTATCTCTGTCAACTGAAAACAGCCTTATATCATTATTAAATATATCTAACTCCAACTCAGCAGCTCTACGATATTCCCCTCGCAGTCCGCCGCATAAACGAACACCGCACTCCGTCCGTCAGGATACTTCGTCCGCACCAGCTCTCCAATCTGGCTCCCGCCTTTTTTAAGCAATAGCTGCAGCGTCTCCTCCACGTCGTCCACCTCGAATGCAATGTAGGCGATCCCACAGCGGTTGAGCAGTGGACAGGATTCTTCCATCCTGTCATAAGAAAATATTTCCAGCGTAGGATGGTCTTCCCCATAGCCAGGCAGGCAGAGATGCTCGCTGGTCAGATGCGCGCCATAGAGCCCTGTCATCCGGTCAAGCCGCTCCCCGCGCAAGTCTCTCGTCTCCCCGATGCTCTTACATTGAAAAACCTCTTGATAGAAATCAATCAGCCGCCGGGAATCTTTCGCAATTCTTTCCTCCAGCCGGCTCATTTCTTTCCGAGGACGATGTCGCCGAATGGATTACAGAAACCAGACGTGATGAGAATGCTTAATGAAAAATTGCCCCACTCCATCCGTATTTAGTAAGTAGAAGTATATACAACTACTGTGCAAAATACTGCTTCCCGTATTCAATATCTCTGTCGATACACGCTTTCATCTCAGACACGTCGGCGAATTTCCTCTCCGGCCTGCGAAACTCATAAAGCTGTGTTGTCACCCTCTTGCCATATGCGTCTCCATGATAATCAAACAGGTAAGTCTCTACCAGCATACGATTCTCCTCTGTAACCGTAGGCTTTACACCCACATTGCAAATACCGCCGTACCAGATGCCGTCCACCAAAGTGCGGGACACATAGACTCCATTGGGCGGCATGATTTTATGGGCTCCGGGGGCTACATTAAGAGTAGGAAAGCCAAGTCTTCTGCCAAGCCGCTTTCCATGCTCCACCACGCCCGCAACGGTATATGAGTACCCCAACAGATAATTCGCCAGCGCAAGATTCCCTTCTGCCATAGCCTCCTTAATATAGGTACTGCTGATGATTCGGCCCTGATACCGTTCCTTCTCAATCACCACCAGTTTATAATCATATTTTTCTTCATATTCTTTCAGCATATGGACATTGCCTTGTTTCTGATATCCGAAACAGAAGTCCGTCCCCACGACCACACAGGCGGCATGAAATAATCCTGCCAGCACATCCCGAATGAACGCTTCTGCTGAAATCATGCTGAAAGATTTGGTAAAGGGACAGTCCACAAGTTTATCGATTCTTCCCTCCAGACGAAGTCTCTGTTCTTCCTTGGTCATCAGAATCTCCCGCTCTATCCCCTGACTTTTAAAAAACGGAATTATATTGAAAGAGCAGACAACACTCTCTATACCTTCCGTTTTTGCATACTCTGTTACTTTTTCAATCAGTTTTTCATGTCCGCGGTGGAGACCGTCAAATTTCCCCAGCGTAACCGCTGTTCTTCCAGTCCCCTGATACGCTTCCAATCCTTCTATATACTGCATAGTTCTCCCTTGTTATTCCGATTCACAGAAACATCTTTACAGTCTGAAACCGATTCTCCTTCTGCATATATTGATAAATTGCCGTAAAATTACCGGCGGAGTCGTACACCCGCACATACTCCTGATCCATAAGCTGCCATTTAGGACAGTGCATAACAAAAGGATTCCCATTTTTCAGCCGGTTATCCAAATCTTTCTCTGTCTGAATCTTTTTGTATTGCGGGAATACAGCGTCAATGGGAATCAGAAGTCTGTCAAGTTCCCCTCTTTCCATGCTTTCCTGGATGGATTCCAGCTTATGGCTTGCCCCGATTTCAAAGACTCCGGAGCGAATCCGGCATAGTTCTTCCATGCAGCCTCCGGTTCCCAGCCTTTCCCCTATATCATGGCAGAGTGTGCGAATATAGGTTCCCTTTGAACAGGACACCTCAAACTCAATCCTTGGAAGCTCCATCTGTATAATCCGAATGTCATAGATTTCCACAGTTCTTGCTTTGCGCTCGATAGTCTTTCCTTCTCTGGCCAGCTCATAGAGTTTCTTTCCATTCACCTTAAGCGCGGAATACATCGGCGGGATCTGCGCATAAGTACCGATAAATCCCTGGATTGCTTCTGCCGCCTCCGTCTCAGACACACCCTCCGTATCCGACTGTCTCAGTACAGTCCCCGTAATATCCTGCGTATCTGTAACCGTCCCCAAAAGCAAAACCGCCCGATACGCCTTATCCTTCTCTGTCAGAAATTCGCTTACTTTCGTCGCCCTGCCAAGGCAGACCGGAAGCACTCCTTCTGCGTCCGGGTCCAGCGTACCGGTATGGCCAATCTTTTTCTGCCTGGTGATTCCTCTGAGCTTTGCTACCACATCATGAGAGGTGTAGCCTTTCTCCTTATACACATTTAAAATTCCATGCAGCATAAGCTACTCCTTCGCAAACTGCAGTTCAATCTGTCTGGACAGATTATTCATCACGTCATAAACGGTACCGGGCATCATGCAGCCTGCGGCTCTCACGTGACCGCCGCCGCCGAAATATTCAGCAATTATGCTCACATCTACTTCTCTTTTCGAACGCAGGCTGACTTTATACAAATCCTTCTCTGTCTCATAGGCAAAGATAGCCACTTCCACACCCTGGGTAATCCGAAGCTGGGACACAATTCCGTCCAAATCTTTCGCCGTCACTCCATAAAATTCCATCTGGTATTTTTTCATAAACGCCGCAATACATTTCCCATCCATAAACACAATGCTCTCAAGCAATGCGCGTCCTAATACCTGATTCTGGGCGTATGTTTTCTCATAATATGTAAAATCAATTAACGACGCAGCGTCAATTCCCGTCTCCAGAAGTTCAGCCGCCGCCCGAAATGCGGCCGGAGACGCATTGGAGTACTGGAATACGCCGGTGTCATGGGCAATCCCCATATACAGGCACTCTGCAATCTCCTTCGTAACTCTCTCTTTATCCAGAAGGCCGTACACAAGCTCGGCTGTGGAACTTGCGTCCGGAACAATATAATTAACTTCCGCAAAAGACTGATTGCTTACATGATGATCAATGCAGCAGGTATGCGGAGCCGTCTGGAACAAAAATGCCGAAAATCCCAGCCGTTCTTCGTCGCCGCAATCCAGACAGATAAATAAATCATACGCTGTATTCTCCGGAATCTTACTCCTGATATCTTCTGTTCCTTTCAGTATCTTAAATTTCTCCGGAATCGGCTCCAAATACACATCTGTCACGATATCCGGATAATTATCCCTGATATAACAGTATAATCCCATACAGGAACCGACACAGTCCCCGTCAGGGCGCACATGGCCGCCTATGGCGACCCTGTGCGCGTCCTGCAATAACTTATTCAGCATCTTCTTCACCATCCATATTCAAATCTCTGGTCACATCGCTAATTTTTTTCGACATATTTACGCCATATTCAATCGACTGGTCCAGCACGAAGGTAACCTCCGGCGTATTGCGCATATTTAAATTCCGCGCAAGTTCGCGCCGGATATAACCTTCCGCGCTCTTTAATCCCTTCACCGTATCCTCCTGAGCCTTCTCATCTCCAAGCACACTAATATATGCCTTACAGGTCTTCAGATCCGGAGCTACGGAAACAGCTACAACAGAAGTCCAGGGAGCAACCCTTGGGTCTTTGATTCCGGCCCGGATAATATTACTCAGTTCACGCTGAACTTCTGTGTTCACCCTGGTATTTTTAATACTATTTTTCCTCAACTTTTATTCTCCTTCATTCATACGCCAGACAGAATGCCGCCATTCATTCTACGAAGATACGCCATTCTGCCAGTTAAGGTTCCATGCGAAAGCCTGCATATGCCGTCCGCAAAGGAAAACCTCTTATCTCGGTATCTCAACCATCTTAAATGCCTCTACCTGATCTCCTTCTTTGATATCATTAAAGTTCTCGAATACAAAACCACACTCGTATCCGGTTCGGACTTCCTTCACATCGTCCTTGAATCGTCTCAGCGATGCAAGTTTTCCGTCATAGATAACGATTCCATCGCGGACAATTCTAGCCTGACAGTCTCTCTCGAAGATTCCGTCTGTTACATAAGAGCCTGCAATGGTTCCCACACCGGAAGCCTTGAAAGTCTGACGCACTTCCGCATGGCCGATTATTTTCTCCTCAAAGATTGGATCAAGCATACCCTTCATCGCTGCCTGAACATCCTCAATCGCGTTGTAAATAACCCGGTACAGACGAACATCCACGCCTTCCCGCTCTGCCGTTTCCTTCGCAGTAACATCCGGGCGGACGTTAAATCCGATAATAATCGCATTCGACGCCGAAGCAAGGCTGACGTCTGATTCATTAATCGCGCCTACGCCTCCATGGATAATCTTAACGACAACCTCTTCGTTAGACAGCTTCAGAAGACTCTGTTTGATTGCCTCCACAGAACCCTGTACGTCTGCCTTCACTACAATGCCAAGCTCTTTTAAATTACCCTCTTTAATCTGATTAAAGAGATCATCCAGAGACAGCTTACTCTTAGTATCCTCCAAAAGCTTCGCTTTATTCTGGGAAATAAATGTCTCCGCAAAGCTTCGGGCGTCCTTATCATTCTTACAGCCTACAAATACTTCTCCGGCATTGGGAACGTCATTCAGCCCCAGAATCTCAACCGGAACAGACGGTCCGGCTTCCTTGACCCGTCTTCCCTTATCATCCATCATCGCTCTTACTTTACCAAAAGCAGAACCTGCGGCAATCGCATCGCCCACACGCAGCGTTCCCTTCTGAACAAGAACTGTCGCAACAGAGCCTTTGCCCTTATCCAGCTCAGCCTCAATAACCAGACCTCTTGCCCGACGGTTCGGATTCGCCTTAAGCTCTGACATCTCGGCCGTCAGAAGCAGCATCTCCATCAAATCCTTTAAGCCTTCTCCGGTTTTTGCTGAAACTGGTACGAAAATGGTACTTCCGCCCCAGTCCTCTGGAATCAGTTCATACTCTGACAGCTCCTGTTTCACCCTGTCAATATTCGCGCTTGGCTTATCAATCTTATTGATGGCAACCACAATCTCAATCCCTGCCGCCTTGGCATGGTTGATTGCCTCCACGGTCTGAGGCATCACGCCGTCGTCCGCCGCAACGACCAGGATTGCAATATCGGTAGAATTGGCGCCGCGCATACGCATCGCGGTAAATGCTTCATGTCCCGGCGTGTCTAAGAACGTAATCTTTTCTCCGTTCACGGTAACCACCGACGCGCCGATATGCTGGGTAATACCGCCTGCCTCTCTGTCAATAACATTCGTATGGCGAATCGCGTCAAGAAGAGATGTTTTACCATGATCGACGTGCCCCATCACGCAGACTACCGGAGGACGCTTCTTCATCTTCTTCTCATCCTCATCCTCTTCTTTTAACAGTTCCTCTATGACATCCACAACCTCTTCTTTCTCACAGAGCACATCAAATTCCAGTGCGATTTCCTCTGCAGTGTTGTAATCAATTTCCTGATTTACCGTCACAATCTTACCCTGCATGAATAATTTTTTCACAATGACAGAAGGAACAATCTTCATCTTATCTGCCAAATCCTTAATGGTAAGGATTTCCGGAATTACCACAGACTTAATGACCTCTTCTACCTTCTGCACTTTCTGCTGAGGCCTCTGCATCTGCTGTTTCGGTTCATTCTTCTGCTTCTTGCCCTTTACTCTCTCATCGTCGTCCCTGTAGTCCTTCTTCTTATAATCGTCTTTGCCTTTTCCTTTGCTTCTCTGGGTCTTCTGTCCTTCAATTGCAGGCGCCGGAATTGCAGGATTGCTCTTCCTGCCCTGACGATCTTTGTGCTCGCCGCGGAAATTATCTCTGTCTCTGTCGCCCCGGCCGGACTGGAAGCGGTCGCCCTGGGGACGGTCTCCTCTTCCCGGTCGGCTATCTGTGCGCCTCTCTCCCTGGGGACGGTCTCCTCTTCCGAAACGGCCGTCCTGTCTTCTCTCTCCCTGGGGACGGTCCCCTCTTCCCGGTCGGTTATCTGTGCGCCTCTCTCCCTGGGGACGGTCTCCTCTTCCGAAACGGCCGTCTTGTCTTCTCTCTCCCTGAGGACGGTCTCCTCTTCCCGGTCGGTTATCTGTACGCCTTTCTCCCTGGGGACGGTCGTTTTGATGTCTGTCACTCTGTACACGCTCAGCTTGAATACGGCTATCGGATGTATTCCCATCACTTTTCGCCTTAGTTTCCTGCACTTTTGTCTCCTGTACTTTCTCCTGATTATCCGTTACTTTATTTTCCCGTACTATTTTCTCTCCCTGAGAGTTCTCCGCTGCTTTCGCCTCTGCTATGGTCTCCGGTTTCATCTGCGGTGTATTTATCCCGGCTTTTACAGCCTGTTCATTCTGTTCCTTCACAACTTCCTGCTTCCCGCTCTGAACTGGTCTGGCTCCTGGTATGGGCCTTCCGTTCTGGGCCTGCACTGGTCTTGCATTCTGTACCGGCCTGCTTCCCGGAGCAGGTCTTCCGTTCTGCACCTGCATTGGCCTTGCGTTCTGCATAGGTCTTGTTCCGACTGCCGGCCGCGCGCCTCCTATCTGACGTCCTCCCGAACGGTTTCCGCCTTTACCTCCGTCTCTTGTATTCTGAGGACGGAATACGCGTACAATATTTTTCTTCTTGGGAACGGCTCCCTCCGCTTTTAAAGCCTTCTCCTCTTTATGCGCCTCTTCCGCTTTCTTTTCCGCCTCAGCTTGAGAAGCCGTACCCGCGGGTCTGCCGGCGTTCGCCGCCTCTGATTTCCCGCCAAAAGCCTTTTTCACCAATGAAATCTCTTTATCTTCAATCGAACTCATATGGCTTTTTACTTCTATATTTTTCTCGCTTAAAAACTCAAGGAGTTCCTTACTGCTTTTTCCAAGCTCTTTCGCGAGCTCATATACTTTCATTTTCGACATACAAACTAACCTCCTCTATGCGACCTA
>CATJPU010000322.1 GCA_949742505.1 uncultured Lachnospiraceae bacterium
AAAGCAAAGGAAGTATAGTATAAAAAGACGTTGAACTGATATATCTGATACACATCTGGCAGTTTCTGCCACTATAATTCCTACAGTAAATTTACGCCGTCCCAAGCTGTCCGCATGGTTGACGGAACGATAAAAATGATTTATAATGATACACAGAAAATTAGAACTGCGATGCCGGAACAGGTCGGACAGTTCTATTTTACCATATAGGAAACGCTGCTCCTATTTCAATGACACTATTATAAAGAAGAGAAGGCCAAAGATATGATTAAGAGTATGACGGGATTCGGACGGGGCGAGACATCGGAAGGCAGCCGCAAGTTTACGGTTGAGATGAAGGGTGTGAACCACCGGTATCTGGATGTAAATATTCGCATGCCGAAGAAGCTGAACTTTTTTGACAGTGCGATTCGGACATTGCTGAAGAAGTATGTTGCAAGGGGAAAGGTGGATATATTTGTCACCTATGAGGATTTATCGGAGAATCAGGTGTCTTTGAAGTATAATGAGACGCTGGCGAAGGAATATCTGTCTTATTTCAGGAAGATGGAGGAGAGCTTCGGACTGGATTACGATGTGCGCGTGTCTACGGTTGCCCGATGTCCGGAAGTGCTTACCATGGAGGAACAGACCGCGGATGAGGAAGAACTCTGGATTGGACTTAAAGGGGCTCTGGAGGAAGCCCTGAATCAGTTTGCCGGGACGAGGGAGACGGAAGGCAGGAATTTAAAGGAAGATATTATAGGGAAGCTTAACGGGATGCTTGAGAAGGTGGCTTACATAGAGAAGCGCTCTCCGGAGATTATCGCGGAGTATCGCAGGAAGTTAGAAGACAAGGTTCGGGAGCTTTTGGAGGATGCGCAGATCGACGAGGGCAGACTTGCCGCGGAGGTGGTGATTTTTGCAGACAAGATTTGTACGGACGAGGAGGTTGTGCGGTTAAAGAGCCACATTGCACATATGAAGGAGACATTTGCGGCGGAGGAAAGCGGAATCGGACGGAAGCTTGACTTTATTGCGCAGGAGATGAACCGGGAGGCCAATACGATTCTTTCTAAGGCCAATGATATCGAGGTTTCAAACTATGCCATTGATTTGAAGACGGAGATTGAGAAGGTAAGAGAGCAGATTCAGAATATTGAGTAGGAGTACGGTTATGAACAGACAGGGAATATTAATCGTTGTATCAGGTTTTTCCGGTTCCGGCAAGGGGACGATTATGAAGGAGCTTCTTCGCAGGTACGACAACTATGCGCTCTCGGTGTCCGCGACCACCAGACAGCCCAGGGAAGGCGAAGTGGAAGGCCGGGAATATTTTTTCAAAACAAGGGAAGAATTTGAAAAAATGATTGCGAAAGAGGAATTGATAGAGTATGCTAGGTACGTGAATCATTACTATGGGACTCCCAGGGCATACGTGGAGGAACAGCTTGCCGTGGGGAAGGATGTAATCTTAGAGATTGAGCTGCAGGGCGCGCTGAAGATTCGGGACAGATTCCCGGATGCGCTTCTGCTGTTTGTGACGCCTCCCTCGGCGAAGGAGTTAAAGCGCCGCCTTGTGAGCCGGGGAACCGAGACGGCTGAAGTGATTGAACAGCGCATGAGGCGGGCTGTGGAGGAATCCGAAGGAATGGAGTCCTATGATTACTATGTTGTGAATGATGTCTTAGATACCTGTGTGGAAGACGTGCACAGAATTATCTGCGCAGAGCATGGAAGAAGCATGCGCAACCGGGAATTTGCAGAACAGATTAAGAGAGAGTTGAAAGGAGAATAACAGATGCTGCATCCATCTTATACTGATTTAATGAAGGTTGTAAATAAGGACGTGGAAGAAGGCGAGACGAAGGTTGTAAACAGCCGGTATTCGATTGTGATGGCTACCTCGAAGAGAGCGAGACAGCTAATCGACGGGGATCTGCCGATGGTTCATGCTAAGGACGGGGATAAGCCGCTGTCTACGGCCATTGAGGAGCTGAATAATGAAAAGATTAAGATTATAGCTCAGGAAGGCGAATAAACAGATAAAAGTAAGAGGCAGATGCTGAGAGCGGTATCTGCCTTTTGCCGAACAAAGGAACGACAGGGAGAAGAGGTATGAATATATTATTTGTTTCTCTTGGATGTGACAAGAATCTGGTTGATTCAGAGGTAATGCTGGGGATTCTTGCTTCCCGGGGGCACCGGATGGTGGATGGCGAGCGGGACGCGGACGTGATTGTAGTCAATACCTGCTGCTTTATTCACGACGCGAAGGAAGAGAGTATTCAGACGATTCTGGAGATGGCGGATTATAAGAAAGAGGGAATGCTGAAAGCGCTGATTGTGACGGGGTGTCTGGCCCAGCGTTACCAGAAGGAAATCTTTGCGGAGATTCCGGAGGTGGACGCGGTGCTTGGCACTGCTTCTTATGAGAAGATTGCGGAGGCCATTGATAAAGCGTTAGCGGGAGAACAGAGCATGTATCTGAAGGATATGAATGCTCTGCCGGTTCCGGAAGGAAGGAGAATGCTCACGACAGGAGGCCATTATGCGTATTTAAAGATTGCGGAAGGGTGTGATAAGCATTGTACGTATTGCATTATTCCGAAGATACGGGGGGACTACCGGAGCGTTCCCATGGAACGGCTGGTACAGGAAGCGGAGGAACTAGCCGGGGCCGGGGTCCGGGAATTGATTCTTGTGGCCCAGGAGACGACGCTGTACGGGAAGGACTTATATGGGGAGAAGTCTCTGCATAAGCTTTTGCGGAAGTTATGCAGAATTGACGGCCTTCGGTGGATTCGGATTTTGTACTGTTATCCGGAGGAGATTGATGAGAATCTGATTCAGGTGATGAAGGAAGAACCGAAGATCTGCCATTATCTGGACTTGCCCATTCAGCATGCGAGCGATGAAATCTTAAGGAGAATGGGGAGAAGAACCACGAAGGACCAGCTGGCTGCAATCATTGACAGGCTCCGGGAAGAGATTCCGGATATCGCTCTTCGGACGACGCTGATTACGGGATTTCCGGGGGAGACGAAGGAGCAGCACGAGGAACTTTTGAGCTTTGTGAATGAGATGGAATTTGACCGGCTGGGGGTATTTACCTATTCCCAGGAGGAGGATACGCCTGCCGCCGGACTGCCGGACCAGATACCGGAGGAAGTGAAGGGGGACAGACAGGCGGAGCTTATGGAGCTGCAGCAGGAGATTGCGTTTGATTTGGCGGAGGACATGATTGGCAGGGAAATAACCGTCATGGTGGAAGGCAGAGTTGCCGGTGAGAATGCATATGTGGGAAGAACTTATATGGACGCGCCGAATGTGGACGGACTAATCTTTATTGATACAGAAGAAGAGATGATGTCCGGGGACTTTGCCAGAGTCAGGGTAACCGGAGCATTGGAATATGATTTGATAGGAGAGTTGATAAGATGAATTTGCCAAATAAATTAACAGTTTTGAGAATGATTATGGTTCCGTTTTTTGTATTGTTTATGCTGACGGATCTGGGAGGAGGCGCCAATAAGTGGATTACGCTGGCGATTTTTGTGGTGGCGAGCCTGACGGATCTGCTGGACGGCAAGATTGCGAGGGCCAGGAATCTGGTGACGAATTTCGGGAAATTTATGGACCCGCTGGCGGACAAGATGCTGGTGTGCTCCGCTATGATTTGTTTTATCCCGCTGGGAAAGCTGACCGCTTGGTATGTGATTATCGTAATTGCCAGAGAATTTATTATCAGCGGGTTCCGGCTGGTGGCGTCGGATAATCAGGTAGTGATTGCCGCCAGTTACTGGGGAAAGTTTAAGACGGTATCTCAGATGGTGATGATTATTCTGCTGATTGCGGATCTGGGAGGAATATTTGATACGATTGGAATCGTGTTGATTTGGGTATCCTTAGTATTGACGGTGGTTTCGCTTGTGGATTATGTGGCGAAGAACATCGAAGTTTTAACAAAAGGAGGCATGTAAGATGACCGTAGAACTGATATCGGTAGGTACGGAGATTTTACTGGGAAATATTGTGAACACCAACGCGGCTTTTTTAGCGGAGCGGATTGCCGCGCTTGGCCTGTCCTGCTACCACCAGAGCGCGGTGGGAGATAACGAGGAACGCCTGGAGGACGCCATCCGGCTTGCCCTTTCCCGGTCGGATCTTGTGATTTTAAGCGGCGGCCTTGGACCTACTAAGGATGATTTGACGAAAGAGGTTACCGCGAAGGTTTTTGGAAAGAAACTGGTAGAAGACGCTCATACAAAGGAGAGAATACAGGCGTATTTTGAGCGGATTCACAGCAGCAAAATTACCAGCAATAACTGGAAACAGGCGCTGATTCCGGAGGGGGCGACGGTGGTGGAAAACCATAACGGAACCGCGCCGGGACTGATTCTTGATGGAGAGAACGGTAAGACTGCGATTCTGCTTCCGGGGCCGCCTAATGAGATTAAGCCTATGTTTGAGCGGGATATCGCACCCTTTCTAAACCGCCTGCAGCCGGAAGGAATTTACTCGAAGATGGTGAAGGTGTGTTCCATCGGGGAGAGCCGGGCTGAAACGATGGTTGCGGATCTCATGGACGCCCAGACCAATCCGACCCTTGCGCCCTATGCCAAGACGGGGGAAGTGCATTTCCGCGTGACGGCGGCGGCGGAGGACGAAGAGACGGCTGACGCGCTGATGGAGCCTATGGTGAAGGAACTATATGAGCGGTTTGGCGATAAGATTTATACCACAGAGGAAGAGGTGACTCTGGAAGAGGCAATCGTTGAGCTTCTTAAGGAGAAGAGTATGACGGTTACGACGGCCGAGTCCTGTACCGGAGGCCTTCTGGCCGGCAGAATTATGAACGCGGCCGGAGCTTCCGCTGTTTACAATGAGGGATATATTACCTATTCTAACGATTCCAAGGAGAAGCTTCTGGGAGTTTCCGGGGATACTTTGGAGAAATACGGGGCTGTCAGCGCCGAGACGGCGGCTGAGATGGCAAGGGGAGCGGCAAATGCGGCAGGCGCGGACGCCGCCCTGTCTGTTACCGGCATCGCGGGACCGGACGGCGGCAGTAAGGAGAAACCGGTGGGTCTGGTATACGTGGGCTGCTTTGTAAAGGGCAGAGTCCGTACGGAAGAATTTTTATTTACCGGGAACCGGGAGAAGAACAGAGATTATGCAGTGGTACGGGCGTTGACGGTACTGAGAGAGGAATTAATATGTTTGTAAGAACAATCAGTGAAAATGAAATTCTTCCGGCTCTGCATCTGGTGTGGGAGGTGTATGTTTCCGATGCGGCGCCTCTTTTGAAACCGGAGGCAGTGGCCGGGTTTCAGCAGCTTATCCGGTATGAGAATATTGTTCCCCGGATACGGGGCGGCGAGATTACACTGTTCGGAGCCTATGAAGGGCGGGAACTGTGCGGAGTAAGCGGAATTGACCGGAGGGGGAATATTCTGCTTCTCTACATAAGAAAGAACTGGCAGAGAAGGGGCGTTGGCCGGCAGCTGATGCAGGCGATGTATCAGTACTGCGGCCAGGTGCTTGTGGTAACCCGGATGATGATGCGGGTATTTCCGTCGGCGGCGACGGCTATGAACCATCTCGGACTGTGCGACACTGCGCCGGTTCAGACGGTTGGACCGGAAGTCTTTATCCCCATGGAGCTGATGATTGCGCCCGGAGCAATGCCTCCGAGAAGAGAGAAGAAGAAGACGGCAGTGATTGCAGGCGCGGTGGTTCTTGTGCTCGCGTTTCTTGGCTTACTGGCGAAAATGGTTTACAACGAAGCCAGGGATGTATTTCAGAATCCTTATCCCTTTGATTCCTTTGGGGATTATGGAGATTACGGCGGCTATGGAGATTACGGAGACTGGTTCGGGGATGATTATTTTGACGAAGAGACTGAGAGCTTATCCGGTATTGACGCCATTCCTGAATATGAGGAGAAGGGACTGCCTTTTGTGATAAAGGAGGAAAATTATCTGGACACGCCGGACGATAAGAAAACGACCTATGTGGACTTTGAGATTTCGTATCCTCAGATTGAGGGCCTTAAAGACGGCGCGATGCAGGAAAAGATTAACGAAGAGTTAAGGATTTGTGCGATGGAAACGGTGGACCGGATTTATGAGAACCCGGATCCGGAGGTCAAAGAACGGGTTCTGGGAGAGGAATATCCGGTGATTGCCGACTACGTGAAGTATAAAGTCACCTATCTGACGGAGGAGTATCTCTGCGTTGTTTTTGAGGATTACAGCTATGAGGGCAGCGAGGAAGCTTATTACGTCGGCCTTCGGGCGAGGAATGTGAATCTGAAGGACGGAACGGCGTACGAGGTGAAGGACATTGTTGATTTGAAGGATGATTTTGTAGAGGAATGGTTGGAAGGAATGAAAAGCGAGTCGGATTCCGAAGAGATTCTGTCGGAGCTTGACGGGACTCAGATGCGCAAGGCTTTGTCCGGCGAGGATACGAAGGACGGCACTTATCTCCCTGTATTTTTTGCGGATAAGGAAGGGGTAGAGATTGGATTTTCCTTTCATTACGATAAAAACGACGAGGATGATCTGGGTTATGGCTGGGTGACGGCTCCCTTTGACGAAGAGGAGATTGGAGAGTTTCAGTCGGAGAATCCCTTCTGGGATCTGATAAAATGATTGACGTACGCTGAAAATTATGAGAAAATAGTAGCAGACTTGGTGATATATTTAACACACCATACGTTTAGAAAAATCATGTACAATTGAAAGGAGTTTTAAAATGATTTATTCACATGAAGTAGAAATGATGT
>CATJPU010000323.1 GCA_949742505.1 uncultured Lachnospiraceae bacterium
ACGGTACAGAGTATGAATATTTAATTCAGGCTAAGAATGGAGAGATTATCGCAAGAGACATTGATGGTAAAGGAAACGGGAATAATGATATGCAGGATACCGGAAATCAGTTTGCCGCAGACGAAAACAGTTCTGTGCAGCCGCAGAAAGATGCGGGGAATCAGCCTGCTGCAAACGGAAACAGCGCAGTACCGTCACAGGAAGATTCTCTGGATGATGCGAAAGCTGCAGCGCTCAAGGATGCAGGCCTGTCTGAATCAGATGTCACATTTAAAAAGACAGAGCTTGATCATAGCCATGGAACACGGGTATATGACATTGAATTTTATACTTCTGATACAAAATATGATTATGAAATCGATGCTTCCAACGGAACGGTGCTTGAAAAGAATATTAAGCAATTTCAGATCCAGACGCCCCCAACAGCAGACAGTGCCATAAACAGCTCCAGCAATGATTATATTGGAGTCGACCGCGCGAAAGAGCTCGCTCTAAATCACGCCCAGCTGAACGAATCAGATGTGCAGTTTGCAAAAGCAAAGTTGGAGAATGATGACGGTAGCGTTGAATATGAAATTGAATTCTATTCCGGCAGAACAGAGTACGACTATACTATTGATGCGGTTTCCGGAAATATTATCGAGTACGATGCGGACTATGATTGAACAGGGAAGATGTACAGAAGCTTAAAGAGGCTGTAAAAGGGAATTTAGAATTCCTTGATAAGAAATCAATGGCAGTAAGCCATCTGCGGCAGTTAGCTTTTGTAGTATTTTACTCAAACATCCCACACCATTTTGGTGTGCTGAACCTTGCTACGAAAATAAAACTCGTAGCAAAGTGCAAATCCCATTTTTTATGTGGGAAGTTTGAGTACTTTACCTATTCTCACATACGCTGCTGATTATGTAAGGAATTTCCCGCATATGGGAACAACGGGTCTGTCAGCCCTTCCGTAAATCTGCTGACATAAAACTTCGCCGCACAGTACGTCACTGCCGTGGGAACAATGGTATAGCCCCCACATGAAGATATATTGATAAGCCGTGTTCTCTCTGTATCCTTGTTATCACGGACAAACAGTGCGGACAGAATTGTCAGCGCTTCTATATTCAGATAAAGCATTGCCCCTATCTTCCCAAGTCCTGATCCGCCACGCTGTCTTAATTCCCAAAGCCTGCGTTGTTTACCCATGTCTCTATCTCGTAACTTTTCAGCCCCTCATATAACAGGTACGCATTTTCCGGCACAGATAAATCAGTGCTCCGGATGACAATATCCAAGTCCGGATGTTTCCCTAAAATCTCCTGTTTCAACATTTCAAGCCTATCTTTACGCCTTGCTGTTATGACCAGATTCTTGCCCCGCTGCGCAAATGCTTTTGCCGCTTCATACCCAATGTCTGAACTTGCCCCGGTAATAACTGTATATTTTCCCGTTTCTTGAACCATTTGAAAATCCTCCTTCGATATTGATACAATCCAACCATACAATGTAGAGCAAACTCTATGTCAAGAAGATTGAGGTGATTTTTATGGAATATTCCATCGGAGATTTTTCAAAACTTACGGGGCTGGGCATCCATACCCTGCGCTATTATGAACATGAAGGCTTAATTGCGCCGGAAAGAAATTCCAGCAACCGCCGCTGTTATTCTGATAAAGACCTCACATGGATCGAATTTATCAAACGCCTGAAAGACACGGGAATGCCTATCAAAGAAATCAAGCACTACGCCGAAATCCGGGCGGCAGGCGAGCCCACCCTTTCTGAAAGAATGGAGATGCTGATACAGCACCGTCAGACGCTTGATGAGCAGATAGCACAGTTGCAGGAACATAAGATAAAATTGGATAAGAAAATAGAATTTTACAGAAATAAGATTGAACGTGTAAACGTCGGAGGAGCAGAATAAGCCATAAACCGCCTGCCGCAAACAGGAAAGCCGCCAGCATGAGGCTGAATACCACGATAAGATTATTGGAAAAAGTTTTGTTCGGCAGATTTCATTTACAACACATATTACACTTCTAACAGCAAATCTGGAAATTCAAAATAAAATCTGAAAATTCATTCGACATTTTCCGACGGTTTTTCATTTCCAAATTGTCATATATATAGAAACTACAAAGGACAATTAAAAATGAACTGGTTAAAAGAACTCTCATCAAATAAAAATCTACATACAAATCTATCCGACTTTTTAGATCAGTATGGAATATCCGGTCTGGAATATGCACTACAGCTTTACCAAAATACCCACCAGAAATACATTTGCAAAACTAAAAAAAACATATCGCAAATCAATATATACGATATCTTCTATTTAGAAATCCAAAAACATAATATCACAATCCACACACAACTCGAAACTTTTCAAAAATACGGAACCCTGGCCAATGAGTTGAAGAATCTATCTCCCTTTGGTTTTATCCGATGCACGCAAAGCTGCATCGTATCGTTAAGCAAGATTAAACATATCCGCCGCGATGATATCATTCTAATCAATGACGTTCGATTACATATGAGCAGAGGATATGCCTCTCAGGTTATCATTGCTTTTTCTCAACATAATCCAAAATAATAGCAAGAATGCGCTTCGCGCACTCTTGCTAAGTTAAGCCGGTAATTCACTGAAACGTTACCCCCTCTGCTAATGTTCAATATAATCTAATTTAGGAAAAAGGAATCCTCTTCGCTGGAAAACACTCCCCAATCTTCACCGCTGCTTCCCTCACCTCTCCAGCTCAGGCCTGCATCTCCGAAAATCTCCTCATAATTATCCCATCCCATATTATCACATTCCTTTATGGCCTTGGCAAGAAGCCCTTCCTGCGCATATAAGCGAATTGCTTCTTTCTCCATACTCTCCGAAGCTTCTTCAAGGTTTTGTCCCCGCTTCCAGATTACCAGTGTATCCTCGTTCGTTTTCCCACATACGCGAATTTCCGCACAGCTCTGGGTAATTCTCTTGTCGCTGCCTTGCGCGGTTCCCTGTCTTTCTAAATTGAATATAATACTGATACGCTTCCTTCGGAAAATATTCGATTCCCAGAATGCCGCTTCCCGGAATCTGATCTCTTTTAATGCCTCATCGGTACTCTCTCCGCCCTTACCCTCAGGAATAATCCAGTCTGCTATCTGTTCAACACCAATCTCTTTATCTGATTCAATCGTACAATAGATATCGCCGTTTTTCAACTGATACATCTCGGTCACCCGGATGTCTTCAGTTGGTATGGTATAAATCATCTCAACGATTCCTCCGTAGCCATCCACGAGCTGATAACCCAGACTATCCGTTACCGCCCATGCAATGCACAGAATCGCTACGATTGATGCAAAAATCAATACGGTTTTGTAAGTAATTCTTTTGGTCAGTTTCTTCATCGCCCAGACTGCCGCTTCTTCCTGTTCTTCTTCCGAGGCTTCCGGCACTTTTTCAATCACCGGAAGCTCTCCCCCAGATTCTTCATATACCTGCATACATTCCTCACAGCCCCGGAGATGTTCTTCTACCAACTCTTTACTTTCATCCTTCAATACATTGTCCTCGTAAAGGACCAACAGATCCTGTACCACTGCACAGTCTTTCTTCATTCAAGGCACCTCCTTTATCATTTCCTGAATCTTTAATTTTGCCCGGTGATAAGTCACCCGCGCCCAGCCTTCACCCTGCCCGAATATTTCGCCGATTTCCTTAAAAGATAATTCTCCCAACGTCCTCAGAGTAAATACCTCTTTATACGGCTCCCGCAATATATGCAACACTTTATAGATTGACAGCGCCTCTTCTTTGCGGATACACAGCACCTCCGGGCTGCCGTCTGCCTGCTCTCCGATTTCTCCGGCAACACAGGATTCCTCCGGCTCCAAAGCTTTTTTTGTGAGATGCTTCCGCTTCTTCACCCAGGACAGATACGTATTTTTCCCAATCTGGCATAGCCATGATTCAAGTTTACATTCGCCTTTAAACTTGTGTATATTCTTAAGCGCCTTGTAAAATGTCTCCTGTGCCAGTTCTTCGGAAAGACCCGGATCACTGCTTAAAGACAGCAGATAATAATACACATCCCGGTAATACCGCTTGTATACATCCTCAAACTTCATGCATCTCACCTCCTTTATATCAAGTAGACTCCTTACCCAATATTTCGTTACAATAATTTAAAACTATTATCCAAAACATTCTTCCGCCAAAAAATGGACTGATGCATTTATTGTGCGTCAGTCCACAGTTATACGCAGCAAAGAAAACTTTTTTCAATGCCCTCCGATTATTTCATAAACCGAATC
>CATJPU010000324.1 GCA_949742505.1 uncultured Lachnospiraceae bacterium
TATTTTTGGAAGTTATCTCTTGCTGCCTTTTTGAAGCTTTTTTTCTTCCATAGTTCATGAATATTTGCCTCCTTCATACGCAAACATTATAGCAAACTTAGTGTTTGAAATAAAGGAAAAAATGAAAAGTTCATATTTCTATAGGAAATTATTAAGAAAGTATGTATAATAAGAGCACAAAATATTCTGCGAACTCAGGATAAAGCGTATGGGGAGGAAAAGAGAATGCTTTTGGAGTGCAAAATTGTTTATAAGGGCGGACAGGGAGAAATCATTGAGAAGAAATCCCGGTTTATCGCTACGGTGCGCCCGGTATCGAATGAGGAGGAAGCGCTGGCATTTATCGAGGAGATGAAGAAGAAATACTGGGATGCAAGGCACAATTGTTTTGCTTATGTGATTGGAGAGAGGAATGAACTGGCAAGATTCAGCGACGACGGCGAACCGGGAGGGACGGCCGGCAAGCCTATGCTGGATGTGCTGTTGGGAGAAGAGCTACATAACGCGGCCGTAGTGGTAACCCGGTATTTCGGCGGGACGCTTCTGGGGACCGGAGGGCTTGTGCGGGCGTATTCGGGAGCGGTAAAGGCAGGGCTTACGGAGTCGGTAATTGGAATCCGGACAGCAGGCGTGAAGTTAACAATCAGTGTGGATTATGCATTGCTGGGCAGGATTCAGTATATTCTTGGGGAGCATAAAATACCGGTTCTGGATTCTGTTTATACGGATAAGGCAGAGGTGCATTGTCTTGTGCCTGCTGCCGGACTGGCGGATTTGAAGGCGGAACTGATCGAGGGATGCAGCGGAAAAATACTGCTTACAGAGGGTGAGTCCTGTTACTTTGCAGAGATAGAAGGAGATATAAAAATCCTGGAGAGCTGACTCTCCAGGATTTTGCCTGTTCAATCGCGTCTTTTTACTGAAATTCCGGTTCGATGAGGCCGAAGGTTCCGTTTTTTCTCTTGTAAACGACATTGACTTCATCTGTTTCCGCATTGGAAAATACAAAGAAGTCGTGTCCGAGAAGATCCATCTGTACGCAGGCATCTTCCGGGAACATGGGCTTAATGCCGAAACGTTTTGTGCGGACAATCCGAATTTCATTTTCTCCGTCATATACATCTTCTTCATCAAAAAACTCCTGATTGAAAGAACCGCCTTCCTGATGCTTGGCAACCAGTTTGTTTTTATATTTGCGAAGCTGGCGTTCAATCACTTCCTCAACAAGGTCAATCGATACATACATATCTGTGCTTACCTGCTCGGAACGGATGATGTCCCCCTTGACCGGAATGGTTACCTCTATCTTCTGACGTTCTTTCTCCACGCTCAAAGTGACGATAATCTCTGTGCTTGGGGTGAAATACCGTTCAAGTTTGCCAAGCTTGCTGATAATGGCGTCTTTCAGTCCGGGTGTTACGGTCATGTTTCTTCCGCTGATGATAAAATTCATACAATCCAACTCCTTTATAAGGTAATTTCAGATAAGAAAAATGTCTGACAATTGATACCAGAAATCATAATCTATCTGATATATTGAGTATAGCATGTTTTTCTTTGCTTGTATAGTGTAATTCGCGTCCACGATTAATGAATAGAGTGTGTGTTACAGTTCGCATGTCGCTTGGAGGACGCGGGTTGATTCAGAAGAATATCTCTTAACAGACGAAGTAACATTCCGCTGAACTAGCGGCTAACCGAGATTAAGCCATTCAGGAGAGCCTTCATGCCTAAGTCTCGATAAGCCGCTAGTTCATCACCATTAAAAGCACTCCTGAATTGTCTGCTAAGAGATAATCTCCTGATTCAACCCGCTGTTTACCAGATGCCCTGTGAACGGAGTGGACAGTAAGTGAGAGAGTTACAATTGATCATACATCCGTGGGTTCGGAGACAAATTCCTCCTGTTCGGTATCCGGTTTCGTGAGCTTGCCGGAGGAGGGAAAGAGGAATTTCCTGGTGGCGAACAGTACGGCGATTGCGCAGACTCCGATTAAACTGGAGACTGCAGAAGAATGGCCGATGATTACCTGTCTTGCGATTGCAAATACCAATACTTCAAATACGGTGTCAGAGGTATGGTAGGACATCATACGGATTAACTCGACGCCGATAATTAAGTTAAAACAGGTAGTCAGAAGCTCCTGATAGGCTGGAAAAGGCTCTGTTCCAGGCAGGTGAAACAGAGAACCCGCCAGACGGATGCACAGCAGGATAATGCCTACGGCCATCATTATGGTGACAAAAAACTCAAGTACCGAAGCCAGTTTGGATAAAAACAATCTGGTCTGTTTTCTCATGGCAGCCTCCTTATTACATTTGATTTAAATGTTCTGTAATCAGTTCTGTTTCATAGCAGCTCGTTTGCGCATTCGCGGGTCGAGTATTTTCTTGCGGATTCTAAGGCTTTTGGGCGTTACCTCCAGAAGTTCGTCTGTATCAATGAAGTCTAAGGCCTCCTCCAGACTTAATACCTTCGGCGTAGTCAGACGCAGTGCGTCGTCGGCGCCGGAGGAGCGAGTGTTGGTCAGATGCTTGGTCTTGCATACGTTTACCTCAATATCGTCGGTTTTGCCGTTTTGCCCAATCACCATGCCGGAATAGACTTTTTCACCGGCTCCGATAAACAGGGTTCCCCGTTCCTGGGCGTTATACAGGCCGTAGGTGACGGATTCTCCGGTTTCAAAGGAGATGAGAGAGCCCTGTTTGCGGTACTGGATATCGCCCTTGTAAGGCGCGTATCCGTCAAAGAGCGTATTCATAATACCGTTTCCCTTGGTATCTGTTAAAAATTCGCCCCGATAGCCAATCAGGCCTCTGGCAGGAATGGAAAATTCCATTCGGGTATAAGAGCCGCTGCCTGCGTTCATATTGCGAAGTTCTCCTTTCCGCTGCCCCAGCTTCTCAATGACCGTTCCGGTAAATTCCTCCGGAACATCAATATAAGCAAGTTCCATCGGTTCAAGAAGTTTGCCTTTTTCATCTTTTTTGTAGAGAACCTCGGCTTTGCTGACGGCAAATTCATAGCCTTCTCTGCGCATATTTTCAATTAATACGGACAAATGCAGTTCGCCCCGTCCGGATACTTTGAAACTGTCGGTATTTTCCGTCTCCTCCACCCGGAGGCTTACGTCGGTATTCAGCTCCCGCATCAGACGGTCCCTGATGTGGCGTGAGGTCACGTACTTGCCTTCCTGTCCGGCAAAGGGGCTGTCGTTTACAATAAACTGCATGGCGATGGTAGGCTCGGAAATCTTCTGGAAGGGTATTGCTTCCGGATGCTCCGGCGAACACAGGGTATCTCCGATGGAAATGTCCGAAATTCCGGAAATGGCTACAATGGAGCCGATGGAAGCTTCTTTCACATCTGTTTTATCCAGCCCGTCAAACTCATAGAGTTTGCTGATACGCACTTTTTCCTGCCGGTCAGGATTGTGTTCATTGACTACCACCATATCCCGGCCTACCCGGATTACGCCGTTATCGACCTTGCCGATGCCAATCCGTCCTACGTATTCATTATAATCAATCGTACTGATTAACACTTGGGTGCCCGCTTCCGGATCGCCTTCCGGCGCCGGAATGTATTCAAGTATTGTCTCGAATAAAGGAATCATATTTTCCGGTCCGTCTTCCAGTTCCAGAACCGCATATCCTGCTTTGGCAGAGGCATAGACAAAGGGACATTCTAACTGATCGTCTTCTGCCTCCAGATCAATAAAGAGTTCTAACACCTCGTCGATCACTTCCTCCGGTCTTGCCTCCGGACGGTCAATTTTATTGATGCATACAATGACCGGAAGCTTTAACTCCAGGGCTTTACGGAGCACGAACTTTGTCTGCGGCATTGCGCCCTCAAAAGCGTCCACCACCAGAATCACGCCGTTAACCATTTTCAGTACGCGTTCCACTTCGCCTCCGAAATCCGCATGACCGGGCGTGTCAATAATATTAATCTTCGTTCCTTTATAATAGACGGCCGTATTTTTGGATAGGATCGTAATACCCCGTTCCCGCTCAATATCGTTGGAATCCATAACCCGCTCCGCGACTTCCTGATTGGCGCGGAACACACCGCTCTGCTTTAAAAGTTCGTCTACCAGCGTAGTCTTCCCATGGTCGACATGAGCGATAATTGCAATATTACGGACATCTTCTCGTTTTTCTCTCATAAAAATCATCCTTTTCTTTCTATTGCCAGCTTTATTTGCCTTCCGCCCCGCTTAATCATGTCGTGCAAGGCGATGCGCTTTGCACGACATGATTAAGCGGGGCGCAGTGTAAATATAACTAACTTTTTGTATTGTATCATATATTTATAAAAAAACAACTAAAAGAAAATACAGATATTTGTGTTGTTTGGTTCTAAAGGGGAGATTCCCCGCATAGACTATGTATTGTCCCGGTAAAAATATACATAGCCTGCCAGATGCCAGAACATTTGTCTAACAAGCTCTGGCACACGAATGCAGCAACGCGCAATGGACAAAAATTTTGTACTCACTGTGCCTGAAAATTTTGAAAGTATGAGCTGCCGGGAGAAAAAGTAACTTAAAATACGCTTCAGAGGAAGGGAGAATTACAACAATGTCAGATAAGATTATTGAAAACAACCAGGTAACAATTATGGGA
>CATJPU010000325.1 GCA_949742505.1 uncultured Lachnospiraceae bacterium
ATAAACAGTCTCTTGTGCTTACTCTTCATAGTCTTAAACACGTTATCATAATCAGGTGTCTTTTTCTGCATATTTTTAACCTTTCGCAATATTTTCTTCAAATATGGTATCTGAAGAATGAAGCGTTCGCCCGCATCATGCACCGTAATCTTTGAAACCTTTTTACCATTTCTTAATTATAATACGCATAATACACATCGTCAATTCTTAGATACTTATTTAAAAATAAAAATTTCTTCTATCGGTGTCCCAACCGCCCTTGAAATATCTATTGCAAGTTTTAGTGAGGGATTATACTGCGCTTTCTCAAGCCGCATAATCGTCTCCCTGCGCACCCCTACCTGCACAGCTAACTGTTCCTGCGTCATATCCATCAGTTGTCTGTACTTTTTTAACCTGCATTCAAAATCCGGCATCGTCTATTCCCCGCTTTCCTCAAATCCATCCTCCTGATCATAACGATACAAAAGATACTGGCTCAAGAATCTCTCCAAAGCCAGAGCCAGCGACACGGCAATAACAAAAGCAATCAGCGTAAATTCCAGGCTGCCTATAAGCCGTCCCTGCCCCAATACCAGTACGGCTGCAAAAATAATGGTAAGAGCAGTCTTATTTGCTGCTGCTCCCGCTTTAACCTGATTCTCTCTGAACCGTTCGTCCATAAGCGTACCTGATAATTTTGCCGTATAGAAATATCCAAAAAATCCGAAAAACACAAAGAAAACAAACGGAAAAATTGTCTTATCCACGCTGTAAGTCCAGAAACCAAAAAAGCCAAACAAACCAAAGAAACCAAACAAGCCGTACCCCGGGCTTATACTTCTGACAGTCTGCGTATTCGCCTCAATGCTTTTCCTCACGCGTATCTTCTTCATCAGCAGGCAGAATAGATACAGAACATACAATATTATGAATCCAATCGAGAGAATCATCGGCAAATCCTGAATCCGAAACGTATATTCCGAATAATCCATCGGTTTTATAATTCTCGCATCGTTATACTTTACTGAATGCCATGCGGAAACCGCTGTAAATACAGCGCACAACACACCCGGAACTGCCATACGTCTTACATTTGTCTTTTTCATAATCATATCCGCCGTTCCTGTTCAAACTGTGGCAATAACCCTCCGGCCGTTTTGCAAGGTGTACCCTCCGGGTACTCCACTATGCCCGTTCGGCTGTTTCACAAGGTATGTAAACAGGATACGGCAACCTCCTTTCCAAAAACGGATATACTTACTGTTTACTGTAAATCCGCGAACAGATTTACGCATTCATATTAATTAGCTGAGTTGTAATCCGAGATTCCATACCCACTATCCCGGATGAATTAAAAAAGCGATATATTTATCACTTCTCGAGATAAATATATCACTTCTTCTCCTCCCTGTCAACCAAAAAGTTACAAATATATCACTATTTATTGTTGTATGCTTTCCAGTATTTCCAGTGATTTAAATTGTTTCTCTACATATACATCCATATATCGTTCCACAATTTGTTCCAGCTCTTTCAGCACTGGTTCCGACACAGTAAACGTATAAAGCTTCTCCACACTGGAACTTACAATATACTGCAGTGTATGCCAGGTAGAAACCTCAAGTCTCATACCGTCAAAAACATCCATGTCGCATTCCACACAGACTTTTCCGCCCTTCTTCGCGCTGAACTGTCCGTCTCTCACTGAATCGCCGCATACCACACACCCAAACACCTGGGGCGCTTCCCCGTTGATACAGACTGCTTTCAATTCATAAATACGCCGGATCAGACGATTGGGTATGCGCTCCTTCAAAATCGCCCGTAGAGACTGATACAACAATTTCAGCATCTCTCTCTCGTCATTTGCCTCCCGGCAATAATAATCCGCAATCTCCATGAAATAGAAACCGTAATAAGCGCCTTCCACATCCCCTCTGAGTTCCGCAAAATAATTAGAAATAGAGGCCGACATCATTGTATAGGATGTCCGCCCCTCATAAATTGTAAATTCTCCAAAGGAAAAGGGCATCACGCCCCCGCTGAGCGCGCTCCCCGGCCTTCTGACTCCCTTTGCAAATACCGGAATCTTGCCCCGTTCTCTGGTAAGCAGCACAATCCGCTTATCATATTCACCGATGGGCATGGCTGATAAGACCATACCCATTACCGTTATCTGATTCACTTAGAATTTCCCCTGTTCCGCTATTCGGACCCTGTCCGTATTTTCTCATCACTTCCGCACAAATTGAGATTCCCCGATAATTCAAGTAATCCTGTACGTTTCCTGACGCCATAAATTTGTTCCAGTACTTTTCTTCCATAGTCTCACCTCATCCTCTGTTATGAATATAGATTAGGTTCTCCTATAGAAGGGGTCTTTTATTCGTCTTCCCGGTATCCAAAATTTTTCACAAGAAAATCACTGTCTCTCCAGTCCTTCTTTACTTTCACCCAAAGTTTGAGATTTGCCTGTAAATTCAACATTTTCTCAATCTCAAATCTTGCGGCGCTGCCAATCTTTTTCAACATATTTCCTTGTTTTCCAATAATTATCCCCTTGTGGGAATCCCGCTCGCAGATAATGGTTGCGTCAATATGCATTATTTTGCCCTTCTTCTTCATGCTGTCAATCACAACTGCGATTCCATGAGGAATCTCCTCATTCAGACAGTGCAGGGCTTTCTCCCGAATCAATTCCGCCACAATCTGACGCTCCGGCTGGTCTGTAACCGTATCCTCATCGTAAAACTGCGGACCATAAGGCAGATAACGGAACACTTCTTTGATTAATTCATCCGTATTATCCCCGCTTCTGGCCGAAACCGGAATAATCTCTGCAAAATCATGGATATCCTTATATGCGGAAATAGCCGCAAGAATCTCTTCTTTCTTAACCATATCTACCTTATTGATTACCAATATTACCGGTGTTTTTACCTTCTTAAGCTGGGCTGCAATGTGCCTTTCTCCGGCTCCAATAAAGGTGGTCGGCTCTACCAGCCACAGCGCCACATCTACCTCATTCAGCGCACGCTCCGCTACATTTACCATATAATTCCCCAGCTTATTCTTCGCCTTATGGATTCCCGGCGTGTCCACGAATATGATCTGTCCTTCTTCTCTGGTCAGTACCGTCTGAATCCGGTTTCTGGGAGTCTGAGGCTTGTTAGAGGTGATTGCAATTTTCTGTCCAATCAGATAATTCATCAGCGTAGACTTCCCCACATTCGGCCGCCCTATCAGTGTTACAAATCCCGATTTATAATCATTTCTCATACGCTCGCCCTCAAGCATTAAAATACCGTTACCGTATCAAACAGTTCTCCGGATTCCACAATTTTCTCCTCGCTTCCAATCACACAGAGCTGCTCAGACTTCATCATAGCCTCCACAACCGGCGCTAGTCTGCGAACATCCTCCTGGTCTGCCTCCAATACCTGTCTGCGTTCCTCCCGAAGCATATCCTCACTTACATGGTTCATATACAGATTCAGCGACCGGTCTCCCTTCAGAGACGGCGTCATAGGCTGGTCCAAATTACTCATGGTGCCAATCACGTATTTGTTCATATCAAAGTCACTGACGGTAAATTCCCGCAGATAATCCGCTACGCCCTCATATACTTCTATGGTGCGCCTAAGATTCGGGTCCCGGTAAGAGACAAAGAAGCCTTCTCCAATCCGGTTAAAACTGCTCATACAGCCGTATGCTCCGCCTTTCACACGAATATTCTGCCATAGATACTCGTACCCCATAATTACTTTGAGTACCTGCAAAACCCCGGTATAGGACGCGCCTCCGTCAATAAAATTACCACATCTTGCCACATACTGCACCTTAGAGGCAGTCTTAAATCCTTCATTCTTCTTCTCACAGTGAATGATACACCGGTCTGTATCTCCAAGCTTCACCTCTTCTGTAAATAACCCTTCTGCAAAACTCTTTACTTCGGCTTCAAGAGCCGGAAGTCCTTCCCGCTCCGCAGTATAGCTAATCATCATATTGTCTGCCCGGAACAACGCTTTCGCCAGCTTCCTAAGATTCGAAATCAGAATCTCCTTCTCCTTCCCGAAATTCTTCTCAATCGCAGAAACTTTCTGGTAATACTCAATTCCATTCGTCATATCCTTTAACTTCGCCGAAGGCGACGCATAAGACTGTGCCCTGAGAGCCGCCGTCACATGGCCATTCGACTGGAACCGCATCAGAAGCCTCGATGCAGTCATAGCCAGAATTTCCTTTAGCCGCTTTTCATCTCCCAACTTCGAGCGGATAAGAATCTCCTTCATCATCGCAAAAGCTACCGGAAGTTTCGTATATAATGATTTGGATTTGATTTCAAAAGTAGCCTTAAATTCCTTCTCACGAACCTTCGTCACATCCGGGTAGAGCTCCATAGAAGTGCCGATTCCTCCGGTATTCAGATTAATCTCATTAAAAAGCTCGCCATACTCATAATTCTCAGTGTCTATAATGCCCAGTACCCCCTGCAGGATTCCTACATAAGGAAGCAGTTCTTCCGGTACTTTTGACATATCAAAAAGCAGGGTCACATAGCCGATTCCATTGGTATCAATCTCATGAAAAATAACCGGTATATCCGCTATCCTCATCTCTTCATTATAGATCGGCTGCGGTTCTCTGGAAATATCCTCACGGCGAAGCACCGGAATCGTAGCCAGCGCCTCCTCATCCGACGGTTCCGACTGATAATCCTCTAACTCCTTTGTCTGTCTGGCCAGCGTCTGAATCTCCTCTTCGCTTAACTCTTCCTTATAAGCCTGCAGTTTCTCATAAAGTTCTCTGTCCATACGGGCGGTACGGCCCTGTTCCGGCTCAACCACAATCACAGCTCCATGCTGGTTATTAAGCAAGAACTTACGCACCAAATCTTCAAAATACCCGGTATTCATCTGTCCTTTCAAAAATTCAAAGGTATCAAGAGCCTGAATGTGCATAAATGGCTCTTTCTCATCATACAGCCAGCTGTCCATAATCTGAAGTCCATACATCAGTCCCTTGGGATACCGTCCGTAATCCGCCTCCCGGTACTGAAATTCATGATAATTAATTCCGGCCTCCAGCGCTTTCTTATCAATCCCTTTCACCGCCATCTCCGAAAGAAGTTCCTCTATCAATGTTACAAACGCTTCCTTCTGGTCTGCATTCGCATTCTTTGCAACCACAGAAAAGATTGGCTGATAAATGCCATTGTCATAAGACCCCATAATATCTTTGCCGATTCCGGCCTCCAAAAGCGCCTTCTTAATGGGCGCCCCCGGTGCGGAGAGTAGCGCATAATCCAGAATCTCAAACGCCACATAGAGTTCCTTATCAAGGCTTGTACCGATTACTTTATTATAGGAAAGATAGGTATTATCCTCAAGCGGCTCCTCGCTGGTAATCGAATAAGGAAGTTTAACCTCCTTCATCCCAGTAAATGGCTCCTGATACCGAATCGCTGAATCAATCTCTATTTCATCAAATTTGCTTAAATATTCCCTGTCAAGCCAGATAAGCCTCTCTTCCATATCCATATCCCCATAAAGGTAAATATAGCTGTTCGAAGGATGATAATACTTCTTATGAAACGCTAAAAACTGCTCATAGCTTAAGTTCGGAATCTCATCCGGGTCTCCTCCAGATTCAAAGGCATAAGACGTATCTGGAAACAGGGTATTTAACGTAACCCGGTCAAGCACTCCCTCCGGCGAGGAAAACGCACCCTTCATCTCATTATAGACCACTCCGTTATATTCCAAATCCCCGTCTTCGCTCTCAAGCTTATAACTCCAGCCCTCCTGACGGAAAATCTCATCATGCTGATAAATATTCGGATAGAATACCGCGTCCAGATACACATGCATCAGGTTTCGGAAGTCCTTATCGTTGCAGCTTGCCACCGGATATACCGTCTTATCCGGATAGGTCATCGCATTTAAAAAAGTATTCATGGAACCCTTCACCAGTTCCACAAAAGGGTCCTTCACCGGGAAATTCTTCGAACCGCAGAGCACCGAATGCTCCAGAATGTGCGGAAGCCCGGTGCTGTCCTCCGGCGGCGTGCGAAATCCGATGGAAAATACCTTGTTGTCATCGACCGCCTCCATCAAAACCAGACGGGCGCCGCTTTTTTTGTGCTTTAAAAGCATCCCATGACACTTCACATCCTGAAGGTCCTGCTCCTTAAGTAACTCGTATTGCGCTAAATCTTTTACACTCATGATTCAATCTCCAATTCTTAAAATTCTGCTTACATTCTCTTCGTTTTTCATACCTTAACAAACGTTAGCAGTTTGTTAAATGTACTTTATGAAACAGCCGGATGGCCATAATGTGATACCTGGAAGGTATGCCTAAGTACACCGTCTTAGTGTAACATATTTTTTCCTTTTTTACACCTATTGAATATACACTTCTAATGCCTAGTACAACGAATAATAAATTACTAGCCATATCACTTGCCTGATTTTCCAGCTACTGCGTTAGATTTATCTTTGGTCTTTGCAGAAATTGTGCTGCCAGCATAGCCTGCTGTGTCTCAAATCCCTGATACGAACCATTCAGAAGATTGTTGATTATTTCATTGTAACCATAAGTAATACTTTTCGTTTTTTTATAATCAGCTAATACCGTATATATCTTTTCTCTTAATGC
>CATJPU010000326.1 GCA_949742505.1 uncultured Lachnospiraceae bacterium
ATAAGCTGCAGTCCGGGGGTCGGTACGGAATTGTCCAAGGGCGACGTGGTAAGTCTGGTGGTGAGCACAGGCTGGCCGTCTGCACCGCCTGCAGAGGAAGCGGGAGGCTCATATGGCTCAGAGGAAGAACAATAGCATATGCAGGGAAAGATTGTAAAAGGAATTGCCGGATTCTACTATGTTCACATAGCAGGATTCGGTATTTACGAATGTAAGGCGAAAGGAATCTTCCGAAAAGAGGGGAAGAAGCCTTTGGTGGGAGATAATGTAGAAATTGATTTATTGAGTGAAGAGGATAAAGAAGGGAATATCCGGGCAATTCTTCCAAGAAAGAATGAGCTTATACGGCCTGCGGTTGCCAATGTGGACCAGGCGCTGGTGGTGTTTGCCATGCAGAGGCCGAAGCCTCATTTTAATCTGTTGGACCGTTTTCTGGTAATGATGGAGCGGAAAGATATTCCGGTTATTTTATGCTTTAATAAACGGGATATCGCCACAGAGGATGATATGAACAGCCTGAGGAAGATTTACCAGTCATCCGGATATCAGGTGATATTTATCAGTGCGCGGATGGAAGAATGTATTGACGAGATTAGGAAGACTCTTAAGGGGAAAACAACTACGGTTGCGGGACCTTCCGGCGTAGGGAAATCTTCTTTAATTAACTGTCTGCAGAAGAATATAAGGATGGAAACCGGAGACATCAGCAGAAAGATAGATAGGGGGAAACATACCACAAGGCATTCAGAATTGATTGCGGTTGATGAGGACGCTTACATTATGGACACGCCTGGATTCAGCTCTCTTTATGTGAATGATTTCAGGAAGGAAGAGTTAAAATACTGTTTTCCGGAATTTGCCGCCTATGAGGGAAAATGTAAGTTTAACGGATGCGATCATGTCCATGAACCGGACTGCGCGGTAAAGGCGGCGCTTTCAGAAGAGAAGATTCATATGGTCAGATATCAGAGTTATCTGGAATTATATAAAGAATTAAAAGATAAAAGGAGATTTTAAAGATGAAATACGTAATTGCACCTTCTATTCTTTCAGCGGACTTTACAAAGCTTGGAAGTGAAATCAAAGAAACGGAGGAGAACGGCGCCGTTTATTTACATTTTGATGTAATGGATGGAATGTTTGTTCCGAATATTTCCTTTGGAATACCGGTTATGAAATCTATAAGAAAAGCTACCAGACAGATGATGGACGCGCATTTAATGGTGCAGGACCCAATTCGTTATGTGGAAGCCTTTCGTGACGCAGGAGCAGATTTGCTTACGGTACATTATGAAGCCTGTCCGGATGTGAGAAAGACATTGGTTAAGATTAAGGATATGGGGCTTAAGGCAGGGATTTCCCTTAATCCGGATACGCCTGTGGAAGCAGTGCGGGAATATTTAGAGATTGTGGACATGATTCTGATTATGTCGGTTTATCCGGGGGCCGGCGGGCAGAAGTTCATCCGGGAGTCGCTTGGCAGAATCCGGGATGTGAGACGTATGATTCAGGAGACAGACCGGGAAATTGATCTGGAAGTAGACGGCGGCGTGACTCTGGATAACATCGAGGAGATTATGGACGCCGGAGCAAATATTTTTGTTGCAGGCTCTGCAGTATTTGGCGGAGACATTGGAGAGAATGTGAGAAGATGTATGGAGATATTCAGAAAATATGAGTAAGAATGCGGTGATTATAAGCGGCGGGATCCTGGATGGGAGCCTGGTGTCTGATGTACTGGATAAGATAGATAGTCCTTGCATTATCGGAGTAGACAGAGGTGTGGAATTTCTATATTGTCATAAGATTCTGCCGAGTTATATTGTGGGTGATTTTGACAGTCTTCCGGAGGAAATTATGACTTATTATAAAGACCGGGGAGACGTGCCTATTCGGGCATATAACCCGGTGAAGGATGCTTCGGATACAGAGATAGCTGTGCGGCTTGGAGTAACTCTTGGAAGTGAGCGTTTGATAATTCTCGGGGCTACCGGAGGAAGAATTGATCATTTATGGGCGAATGTGCAGAGCTTGATGATTCCGTTTGCAGCAGGCGTAGAGGCATTTATACTGGATCCTCAGAACAGAATCCGCCTGGTTGGAGAAGAGGTTCATTTGTTAAAGGAGAATGCATACGGGCCCTATTTCAGTGTGTTTCCGTTAGGGGAAACTGTCAGGGGATTAAATATACGCGGGGCAAAGTATCCTTTAAGAAATCATACTTTGATGCCCTGCGACAGTCTGTGCGTGAGCAATGAATTTGAAGAGGACGAGGTTGTAATTGATTTTTCTTGCGGCACGGTAATACTAATGGAAACTCGTGACAGGGATGGTTTATAGGAGGTATATAGATAAAATGAAACTAGGAATTGTAGGATTGCCGAACGTGGGGAAAAGCACGTTATTTAATTCTTTAACAAAAGCGGGGGCGGAGTCAGCGAATTATCCGTTTTGTACCATTGACCCGAATGTGGGAGTGGTTACGGTGCCGGACGAGAGGCTGGATATTCTCGGAGAAATGTATCATACAAAGAAGATAATTCCAGCGGCAATTGAATTTGTAGATATTGCGGGTCTGGTTAAAGGGGCGTCCAAAGGAGAAGGGCTTGGAAATCAGTTCCTGGCCAATATCCGCGAGGTAGACGCTATTGTCCATGTGGCACGGTGTTTTGAGGACGGCAATATCGTTCATGTTGACGGAAGCATTGATCCGATGCGGGATGTGGAGACAATTAATCTGGAGCTTATTTTCTCGGATCTTGAAGTGCTGGAGAGACGAATTGCCAGGACGGCAAGGTCGGCGAGAAATGATAAGGCGGCGGCTAAGGAGCTGAAGCTTCTGGAGAAGGTAAGAGATTATCTGGAAGGGGGGAAGCTTGCTAAGAACTTCGAAGGTTTTGAAGATGAAGAAGAGGAATTGCTGTTCCGGAGCCTGAATCTTCTTACGGCGAAACCGGTGATATTTGCAGCGAATGTTACGGAAGATGAGCTTGCGGATGACGGAAAGGATAATCCGGGAGTACAGGCTGTGCGTGAGTATGCGAAGGCAGAACACTGCGAGGTATTTGTGGTATGCGCTCAGATTGAGCAGGAGATCGCGGAGCTGGAGGATGACGAGAGGAAGATGTTTCTGGAAGAACTGGGGCTTTCGGAGTCAGGGTTGGAGAAATTAATTAAGGCAAGTTATAGTCTTCTTGGACTCATCAGTTATCTGACAGCCGGAGAACCAGAAGTACGGGCGTGGACCATTACAAAAGGCACAAAGGCTCCG
>CATJPU010000327.1 GCA_949742505.1 uncultured Lachnospiraceae bacterium
CCTTAGCCAGCTCTTTTAACGTAGCTAACGGCAGAGACTCATACTTTTCTCTCATCATTAAAATAATTCCTTTCTTTTCTTCAATTCGCCATATCATCTATCACATTGGGAATAACAGCCGGAACTGACTCATTTGAAATATACATCCATTATACATGATTTTCCATATTTTGCAATCATTTTTTCAAGAAGAGCATTTTTCTATCCATTCGTCCGTTAAAGTATCCGGCCATATCGCTCAGAATGCCAGTTACCACTGAACGGAATTTGACTTACACCCTTAAGAATGATATGATAATCGTTACAAAACAAGCACTATTTGCGCATGACATTTTTACATTTACGGCAGATGTGCGAGTTAACATTTCATAAGGACAGGTGAACATTATGACAATAAACGAAAAAGCGCTTCAAATGCACAAAGACTGGAACGGCAAGATTGAAACTACCGCCAAATCCCATGTAAATACCAGAGAAGATTTGGCTATCGCCTATACCCCCGGCGTTGCAGAACCCTGCAGAGTCATTGCGGCGGATAAAGAAGCCGCTTACACTTACACTATGAAGTCCAACACCGTAGCGATAGTGTCCGACGGAAGCGCGGTTCTTGGCCTTGGTAATATCGGCGCTCTGGCCGCTATGCCTGTTATGGAAGGAAAAGCCGTTCTCTTCAAGGAATTTGGAGGCGTTAACGCAGTCCCCATTTGTCTGGACACACAGGATACGGAAGATATCATCCGCACAGTGGTAAATCTCGCCCCTGCTTTCGGCGGAATTAATCTGGAAGACATCAGCGCGCCCCGGTGCTTTGCAATCGAGGAACGGTTAAAGGAACTTTTAAATATCCCTGTGTTCCACGACGACCAGCATGGCACCGCCATTGTCGTGCTTGCAGGTATCATCAACGCATTAAAGGTCACCGGAAAGAAGAAAGAAACTGCCAGAGTCGTTATGAGCGGGGCCGGAGCAGCCGGAGTTGCCATCACGAAACTTCTGCTAAAATACGGATTCAAAGACATTACCATGTGCAATTCCAAAGGTATTATCAGTAAGACCGCTCCGGGACTGAACTGGATGCAGCGGCAGATGGCTGAGATTACCAATCTGTCCGGAAAAGAAGGAAGCCTTGCGGACGCGCTCGTTGGCGCGGATATTTTCGTCGGTGTCTCTGCGCCGGGTATTGTTACAAAGGAAATGGCGGCTTCCATGAATCCGGATGCAATTCTATTTGCCCTTGCCAATCCAGTGCCGGAGATTATGCCTGACCTTGCTAAGGAAGCGGGCGCAAAAGTAATCGGAACCGGACGCAGCGATTTCCCCAACCAGGTAAATAATGTCGTGGCCTTTCCCGGTATCTTTAAAGGAGCGCTGGAAGGACGGGCTCCCCAGATTACCGAGGAAATGAAGCTTGCCGCCGCATATGCGATTGCAGGACTCGTCCCGGACAGCGAACTGCATGAGGACAATATCCTTCCGGAGCCCTTCGACCCCAGAGTGGCGGACGCAGTAAGCCGGGCTGTCAAAGAGCATATCTGACATGACCGCAATATACCAGAATTCCGGCAACGATACCACAGCAGGCAGCGCTTCTCTCCGGGGAAATGAATCAGCCGCCGGCAATGCTCCTGTCTGGGAAAATAGATCAGCTGCCGCCCCGCAAACAATGCCGGAAAGGACGCGCTGGGGCGAAAAGCGCTACTACTCGCTGGACTATTATCTAAAAGAAACCTATGGCAGAAAGCTTTATAAGATTGCACTGGACGGAGGCTTCACCTGCCCCAACCGGGACGGTACGCTGGGATATGGAGGCTGCATTTTCTGCAGCGCAGGCGGCTCCGGCGACTTTGCCGGAGACCGGACTCTATCCGTTGCCGCCCAGATGGACGCCGGGAAAGCTCTTCTTGCTAAGAAATATCAGGGAACCGGCTATATCGCATATTTTCAGGCATATACCGGGACCTACGGACCGCTCTCCCGGCTCCGGGAAGCATTTACCGAAGCTATCCGTTATCCCGGTACAGAGATTCTGTCCATCGCAACCAGACCGGATTGTCTCCCTCGGGAAGTTCTGACGCTTTTACAGGAACTATCTTTAGAAATACCAGTCTGGATAGAACTTGGTCTTCAGACCATCCATCAGAAATCTGCTGATTTTATCCGCAGGGGCTATGAACTTCCGGTATTTGAGCAGGCTGTAAGGGACTTGCGAAGCATCGGCATTCCTGTCATTGTCCATGTGATATTAGGACTTCCTGCCGAAGACACCAAAGACATACTCGCCACCATACAGTATTTGAATGACATGGATATTCAGGGCGTCAAGCTTCAACTTCTTCACGTTTTGAAGGGAACAGAGCTCGCCGCCTATTATAAAGCGCATCCCTTTCCGGTTCTGACGCTGACAGAATATCTCAGACTCCTTGGCGCATGCATCAATCAGCTAAGACCTGACATTGTAATTCACCGGCTCACCGGAGACGGACCAAAGCGGCTCTTAATGGAACCTGAATGGACGGCAAACAAACGACTGGTATTAAACCAGATACAATCTTATTTTAAAAGCCAGGATATCTGGCAGGGAAGGAGTTATACGAATGGCAGAATTACTCACTCTCTATAAACTGATTATCCTCTATATGCTGGACCGGGTGGATTTCCCCCTGTCCAATTCACAGATTTCAGATTTTATGCTGAATAAGGAATACACTACCTATTTTAAGCTGCAGCAGGCGCTCTCCGAGCTTACCGACGCAGGCTTTATAAGGGAAGAACCCATCCGTAACCGGACCCTGTACAACCTGACTGAAGACGGGGCTTCAACCATTGAATTATTTCGGAAAAATATATCGCATGCTATACGTCAAGACGTGAATGATTATCTGAAAGAAAAGCAATATGAACTGAAAAATGAAGTATCTGTCAAGGCTGACTATTACCGGAACACCAACCGGGAATATTCCGTTCACTGTCAGGTAATAGAAAAGCGCCTCCCTCTGATTGATCTTACCGTTACGGTTCCTTCCGAGGAAGAAGCCAAAGCAATCTCCAACAACTGGCATAAGAAAAATCAGGAAGTCTATGCCCAGATTATGGCAGAACTGCTTTAATCGTCAGATTCGGGCGCAGAAACCGGCCTATCAATATCAGAGAATTTTTACACTACATTTATATTTTAAAGACAAGGACTATGGACAGCTATGAATATAAAAAACAGAAAAATCTCCGGAAAAATTTTATCAGAATTGTATGTCAGCTTCTTTAAAATCGGCGCTCTCACCTTCGGCGGAGGACTTGCCATGCTGCCTATGTTAAAGCGCGAACTTGTGGACTCCAAAAAATGGGTCACAGAAGAAGAAATCCTTGATATGTATGCCATCGGACAATGTACTCCCGGCATCATCGCAGTGAATACGGCAACCTTTGTTGGCTTTCAGGAAGCGGGAATATTAGGCGGTGTAATTGCAACCCTCGGCATGGTCTCCCCCTCCTTAATTATCATCTGCCTGATAGCCTCTATTCTGAAAAACTTCATCAGTCTGCCGGCCGTACAGCATGCGCTGGCCGGAATCCGTATTATGGTGTGCGCCATGATGCTTCAGACGGTGGTTACCATGGCTCAGAAGGGGGTAAAGGATAAACTGGGGGTATTTTTATTTCTTGCTGGATTTCTGATTGCAAGCTTTACCCCTGTACCGCTGGCCCTTGTAGTGATTGCTTCCGCTCTGACCGGAATGATTGCAAAAAAACACGAGGGAGGCAAACAGGCATGATTTATATTCGGCTTTTTTATGAGTTTTTTAAAATCGGGTTATTTGCCATCGGCGGAGGCATGGCAACACTCCCTTTCCTGATGGATTTAACCGCCAAATACGACTGGTATACCAAGGCGGAACTAACCAACATGATTGCAATCAGCCAGAGCACTCCCGGCCCGGTGGGAATTAACATGGCGACCTATGCCGGCTACAACGCTGCCGGAATCCCCGGCGCCGTCGTCGCCACTTTGTCCCTGGTCGCGCCGGCTCTTGTTATCATCATGGTAATTGCTAAATTCCTGGCCGATTTTAACGAGAATAAAACAGTGCAGGCCGCCTTCTATGGCATCCGCCCTGCCGTAGCCGCCCTAATCGGTTATGCAGTGTGGGAGCTGGTTAAGATTTCACTAACTATCGTTAACGGAAATGGTGTAACCGCGATTGATTATCCAGGCGCCTTTCTCTGCGCGGCCGCCTTTGGTATTATGCAGATCAAATACTGTAAAAAGCTGCATCCGCTGGTGTGGATTATCATAGGCGCTGTCATAGGAATCGTTTTAAAACTGTAAAACATCAGAAAAACAGGATGATAGAAATACAGCGTTCCGTATTCCTATTATCCTGTTTCCGTCAGGCAGTTCTGGGCCGTACAGGCGACAACTTTGTTAAGCCTTCTTATCTGCCGCAGTATTGCAGAGCGCCGCCGCATCCTTGCCTGTCTGGCCGCACATACAGTTCCCGCTGCATCCTGCGCATCCGCCGCTGCATTTTCCGGCTTTCTTATTCCGTATCACACTTCTCACTGCAAAATGTACCATTATGATTACAACTGCTAATACAATCGCCGTTCCCATATATTCCTCCATAACCTCTCTCACTCATTCGCTATACCGGCGGCCTGAGCACTCCTCCGGTATCAGCATCATAACACATTTATTTCGCCCCTGCCATACTCTTTATATTCATATGAACTGATTTACTCTCTTTATACGGCCGGAACAGCAGGTAGAGAAAGCCCGCAATCAGAATAAGCGCCGCCACTGTACCGATTCCAAAACCGCCTCCGGCAAATACCGTACCAAGCTGATAAACCACCAGTGATACCACATAAGCAAGCAGACACTGATAACCGATTGCAAAGGCAAACCATCTTCCATTGTTCATCTCTCTCTTAATCGCACCCATGGCTGCAAAACAAGGCGCGCACAGCAGATTAAATACCAGGAAGGAGTATCCTGCAGCGGCAGTCATACTTCCCGCAAGCTGTCCCCAGATTTCGTTTCCTTCCTCGGCAACTTCCGCAAAACCAAATAGAATGCCAAAAGTTCCCACCACATTTTCCTTGGCAATCAGACCCGTAACTGCCGCAACCGCCATCTTCCAATCGCCCCATCCAAGCGGCGCAAAAACCGGTGCAATCACGCTTCCGAGACTTGCCAGGATGCTGTAATTCAACTCTTGTTCCTCTAACATACCAAAGGAACCATTAATCCATCCAAAATTCATTAAGAACCACAATACAATTGTGGAAAGCAGAATGATGGTTCCCGCCTTCTTGATAAAGGACCAGCCTCTCTCCCACATACTTCTCAGGATGTTTCCAACCGTCGGCATATGATAAGCGGGGAGCTCCATTACAAAGGGCGCCGGATCTCCTGCAAACATTTTCGTTTTCTTTAAAATAATCCCCGAGCAGATAATTGCTCCAATTCCTACAAAATATGCGCTTGGCGCTACCCAGGACGCCCCGTCGAACAACGCTCCTGCAATCAGCGCTATAATCGGAAGCTTTGCTCCGCAGGGAACAAATGTAGTGGTCATAATTGTCATTTTCCGGTCTTTGTCATTCTCAATTGTCCTGGACGCCATAATACCCGGAACCCCACAGCCGCTTCCAATCAGCATCGGGATAAATGATTTCCCCGACAGGCCGAATTTTCGGAAAATCCTGTCCATAATAAACGCCACCCGGGCCATATACCCGCAGGATTCCAAAAACGCAAGAAAAATGAACAGAACCAGCATCTGAGGCACAAACCCTAAAACCGCTCCCACGCCGGCTACGATTCCGTCAAGAATCAAGCCCTGCAGCCAGTCTGCACAATGAACGGCCGTCAGTACATTTTCAATAGCCGGCGGAATTATCTCTCCGAACAATACGTCATTAGTCCAGTCTGTCAAAACGGCGCCGACAGTCGTAACAGATACATAATAAACCAGCCACATAATTGCCGCAAATATAGGAAGCGCAAGCCATCGATTTGTAACGATACGGTCAATTTTATCAGAAACCGTCAATTCCTCTTTCCGGTTTCTGGACACACAATCGCCGATAATAGAAGAAATGTATACATACCTCTCATTGGTAATGATACTCTCCATATCGTCATCGAACGCCTCTTCCATCTCCCGAATCTCGTCCGACACGTCCGGAACGGACTTCATCCGGGAAGCTATCTTGTCGTCTCTCTCTAACAATTTAATCGCAAAGAAACGCTTCTGCTCTTCCGGAACCATTCCCTCCAGTTTGTACTCTGCCGCCGATATAATCTCTTCCGCCTTTGCGCAGAATTCATGTTTTACCTCCGCAGCCTTTTTTTCTCCCGCAAGCTGTACCGCTCTTGCCGCCACGTCCTTAATACCGTTTCCTTTCAGGGCGGAAATAGTCACTACCTCACAGCCGAGTTTTTCAGCTAATTTTCCCGTATGTATCGTATCCCCCTGTTTTTCCATAACGTCAACCATATTGACTGCCATGATTACCGGAATGCCAAGCTCCATAATCTGCGTGGACAAATACAGATTTCTTTCAATATTCGTACCGTCTACAATATTGATGATGGCATCCGGTCTCTCTCCGATCAGATAATTCCTTGCAACCACTTCTTCCAATGTATAGGGCGACAAGGAATAAATCCCCGGTAAGTCCATAAGCACTACATCCTTGTATCCCTTCAATTTACCTTCCTTTTTCTCAACGGTAACCCCCGGCCAGTTTCCAACAAACTGATTCGAGCCGGTCAACGCATTAAATAATGTTGTCTTTCCACTGTTTGGATTCCCCGCAAGCGCAATTTTCACTGACATAATCTCTCTCCTTCTTTCCGCAAGTTTGTCTACACTCTCTTTGGTGAGCTTTAGCTAACTTATGAGTAAAAATCATTCTACACAAATCATCTCTGCATCCGCCTTCCGAATTGACAGCTCATAGCCTCTCACTGTTACTTCTACCGGATCGCCTAATGGAGCTACTTTTCTCACAAAAACCTCGACCCCTTTCGTAATCCCCATATCCATAATTCTTCTCTTTACCGGGCCGTCGCCAGTCAGTTTACTTACCTTTACCGTCTGCCCGCAGGCCACTTCTTTTAATGTCTTCATCCCTGTCTCTTCCTTTCTTCTGATTCTCTAAAAATTAAACCATAACTTTCATCGCCATATCTCTCCCTATGGCAACTCTGGAATCTTTCACATTCACAATTACGCTTCCCCTAATATCAGAAATCACCGTAACTGCTCCCCCTGCAACAAATCCAAGACTTTCCAGAAACTTTCTGGTCTCTTCCTTTCCGCCGACCTTCTTTATCGTCAGCGCTTCTCCTGTATTCGCCATCGTAAGCGGCATCACATTCAACCTCTTTTCCGAATCATTTTTCATATAAATTCGTTTGGATTCTCTTTCTTTCGTTGTTAGTATATACTAACAGCCATTAGATGTCAAGAACCTTTTTTAATTTCAATCTATCGTATTCATTCTAAGCTTGGCTAGCGTAAAATTTTTGTAGGACACATAGAAAAGGGAACGCCAGTTTTGTGTTATTATATTAGTCGACGAAAACCAATAGCACAAAGAAAGGTGTTCC
>CATJPU010000328.1 GCA_949742505.1 uncultured Lachnospiraceae bacterium
TATTTCTATGGGAAACGCATTAAATACATTAAGTAATGCAACGAAAGAAGACACCAAATTATATAACTGTATCAAAGAATTGTACGAGCAGGGAGTACCATTTGAAGAACTCAAAGCACTAATTCCAGATATGAAGCGCACAAGGGAGCAGCTGCGCATCAAAAGAATGCTGGAAAATAACAATGAGATGTTAGTAGCAATGATTACTAAGGAAATGTCTTTCCTGCTAGATGCAAAAGAACGCCAGCAGGAAGAAGAATTTCGCAAAATCGATCAGCTTATACGTCAGCAGCAGAATTTCCGCAAGGAATCATCACAGACAAGCCCCGTAGGCAAATTAAAAAAGATGCTGCTTCCTGGATCTATTACTTAAGAATAAGGGCTGTATTCCAGCCCTTATTCTCTCCATTGCAGGTTTGCAAACTTTGTATAATTTGGAATCCACGCCAAATTCACGACTCCTATCGGACCGTTTCTCTGCTTGGCTATATTAATTTCCGCCTGATTCGGCGTATCCGTATCCTTATTATAGTAATCATCTCTGTAAATGAACATCACCACATCCGCATCCTGCTCAATCGCGCCGGATTCCCTCAAATCCGACAGCATAGGTCTGTGATCCGGACGCTGTTCTACCGCCCGGCTAAGCTGAGACAGCGCGATTACCGGAACATTCAGCTCTCTTGCAATGCCTTTCAGCGAGCGGGAAATCTCCGAAATCTCCTGCTGTCTGGAATCGCTGCGTTTTCCCAAGTTTCCGCTCATCAACTGCAGATAATCAATAATAATTAATTTCAAATCCTGTTCCAATTTATACTTGCGGCACTTTGAGCGAAGCTCCGTCACAGAAATTCCCGGCGTATCATCAATAATCAAATGCGACTTTCCAATAATCCCCGCGCTTTCAATCAGCTTCTCCCAATCCGCATCTTTCAGATTACCGGTTCTAAGACTCTGTGCGTCTACATGAGATTCCAGTGAAAACAAACGGTTTACCAACTGCTCCTTTGACATCTCCAAACTAAAAATAGCTACGCTCTGATCCTGCTTGAAAGCCACGTGTTGGGCGATATTCAGCACAAAAGCCGTCTTACCCATAGAAGGTCTGGCTGCCACAAGTATCAAATCAGACGGCTGAAGACCGGATAATTTATAATCCAAATCCGAAAATCCGGTAGGGATTCCGGTCACCGTACCTTTACTTTTGGAAGCCATTTCAATCCTGTCCAGCGCGTTCAGAACAACTTCTTTGATGGGAACATAGTCTCCTGTATTACGGTTCTGCAGAAGCTCAAATATCCGCTTTTCTGTACTCTCCATAATCACATCCACAGACTCCGCGCCCACATAACAGGTATTCGCAATCTCTTCATTAATCTTAATCAGCTTGCGCATCATGGATTTCTCATACACAATCTGCGCATAAGATCTTACATTCACCGAAGTAGGGACCGCCATGGCTAGTTCGCCCAGATACTTCAAAGAAGAAAATTCTTCCGGCACATCCTTTTCCTTCAGCCGCTCCTGAACCGTTACCGGATCTACCGGTTTCCCCTCATTAAAAAGCTCTGTCATCGATTCAAAAACGATTCCCTGCGACACTTGATAAAAGTCTTCGCGGCTTATCATTTCCGACGCTGCAACAATCGCTTCCTTATCCATCAGCATAGCGCCAACGACAGCCTGCTCTGCCTCTATGCTGTGAGGCAATACCCTTTTAATAAGCGCTTCCTCCATCTTCCCCTCCATTATAACCGTTCAGGATTCTATGCCTCTTCTTTCACCACTACTTTGAGCTCAGCCGTTACCTTTGGATGCAGCTTAACAGGAATGTCATATGTGCCGAGATTCTTAATCACTTCTTTTAACTGTATCTTCTTTTTGTCAATCTTCAGCCCAAGCTGCTCTTCTGCTGCTGCCGCTATTTCTTTCGAGGAAACGGAACCAAATGCCTTGCCGCCTTCTCCGGTCTTAATCGACAGCTCCACCTTTCCTGCCTTCAGCTTTTCTCCAAGGGCCTTTGCTGCATCCAGATTCTCTTTCGCAATCTTGTCTTCCTTTGCCTTCTGAAGCTTCAAATCATTCAGATTCTTATTATTCGCCTCCGCGCCTTTCCCGGTCTTAATCAGAAAATTTCTTGCATATCCATCGTTAACATTTACAATCTCACCTTTTTTTCCAAGAGATTTTACATCCTCTAATAAAATTACCTTCATCCTAAATATCTCCTTCTTCAATCATTTTGTCTAACTGAGCTTTAATTTTATAAATAACTTCGCTTACATTCGTATGCTCAAACTGCGCGCCCGCCATATTTAAGTGTCCGCCGCCGCCCAAACGTTCCATGATAATCTGCACGTTCACTTCATCAATCGCACGCGCGCTTACATAACTTCTTCCGTTATAGACTGTCACAACAAAGGACGCGTGAATCCCATCAATGTCTAACAGCTCATTGGCTGCCTGCGCTCCAATAATCGTCGGACTATCCACCTTAAGGTTCTCACCTCTGGCAATTGCAAACCGCTGTCTGTAAACTTCTGCATTACTAATAATGGACGCTTTCGCACGATAGGAATCCATGTCGTCTCTAAAGATTTTACGCACATAAGGAATATCTGCGCCGCATCTCCTCAAATATGCCGCCGCCTCAAAAGTTCTTACTCCTGTCCGGTTTGTAAAGTTATTCGTATCCACCATCATGCCAGCAAACATACTGCTGGCTTCCATGGCCGGAAGCTTCACATCTTCTGCAATATACTGAAGTATCTCAGAAACCATCTCACAGGCAGAAGATGCATAAGGCTCTATATAAGAAAGTCTGGCCTTATCAATATTATCGCTTCCCTGTCTGTGATGATCCAGTACAACGATGTTCGTCGTCATCTGTAAAAGCTCCGGACACTCTGTCATCTGCGGACGGTTCGTATCTACAACAACGACCATGGAATCATCGCTTACCATCTCCCTGGCTTCCTCAGAGCTTACAAACATATCCTCCGGATAGTCTGTACTCTTCACATAGCTCTCATACAGAGAACGTACCGCCATCGTCGGATCATTCAGCACGATATGCGCCGTCTTGCCAACCGAAACAGCCGCCCGGTAAATACCAATCGCCGCCCCCAGCGAATCCACATCCGTCATCTTGTGCCCCATAACCAGAATATAATCGCTGGTCATCATATATTCTCTCAACGCTTCCGCCTTAACGCGGGCCTTAACGCGGGTATTCTTAGAAGTCATCTCCCTCTTGCCGCCATAATAAGTAATACCGCTGCAATCCTTAACAACTGCCTGATCGCCGCCTCTCGCAAGCGCCTGATCAATGGCAATCCGCGCATAACTATAACTCTGGCCATATCCCTCCCTGCTGATACCCAGACCAATACCAAGCGTCACAGGAATCGTATTGCCTACATTCACAGATTTCACATCTTCAAGAAGAGAGAATCTATCCTCTTCCAACTGTTTGAAATCGCGTTTGGCAACTACAATAAAATATTTATCTGTCTCTACCTTTTTAACAATCCCATTTACCTTCGAGAAATACTGGTTAATCTTCCGGTCTATCAAAGCAAGTAAAAGACTCTGCCTGACTTCCTCCACACGCTCAATCACTTCATCATAATTATCAATATAAATCAGACCTGCAACCAGTCTCTGTTCCTCTTTCGCCTGAATGTACTCATTCAGTTCCGTCACATCCTCAAGACAGACCGCTATAAAACTCTTTGAGCCCAGCGGAATCTCTATCGCAGGCGGGATTCCATTCACTTCCTTTACCGGAATGCGCCGAAGCTTCGCTATATACTCCCGCCCTTCAAAGCTAATTTCCACCTGCGTCTGCTGCCCCTCTTCCTTGGGAAAAATCCCCCGGTTAATCTCATTCATATATCGGGAAAGGCTCGCATCCTGTCCGGATCTGTCTCCCAGAATCGCCTCAAATTCATCATTCATCCAGAGAATCTTTCCATTCTCCAGCAAAATGCCATACGGCATCTCCAGTTCTTTCAAAAGTCTGTTCTGCATAGCGCCATATTGTGCTGCAAATTCCACCAGAGCACGCATAAGCGTTGATTTATTATAAAAATACAATGAAACTGTAACAACCAGATAAATCAGCACGCAGGCCGCCATCAGCATTCCCGCTTTGTGATCAATATAGTAAATCCATCCGGTCATAGCAATCAGAATGACCGACATGACTACCGGCCATTGCATGTATAACTTTAGCCTTCCCTTTAGATGCATGCCCTGCTTCTCGCTCATAATAGTCCCTCCACCGCATTTGTCATTTCTAACGCGCCCCCTTTGGAAGCAAAGCTTCCTCAATAGCTTCCATTATACTACTATTTCCTCTGAAAGGGAAGATGATAAATTTTACACAAAAATAGCCGCCACTACTGCTGAGAGTATTGACGGCCTTGTAACATACAATATCCCTATTTATTATGCCTCATACCCGTTCGGGTTCTGCGACTGCCACTTCCAGGAGTCTGCGCACATCTCGTCCAGTCCCCGCTCTGCTTTCCAGCCCAGCACTTCTGCCGCCTTGGCCGGATTCGCATAGCACATAGCAATATCTCCCTCACGCCTTGGCTGTATCTCATAAGAAATATCTTTCCCGCATGCCTTGGAGAATGCTTTCACCATATCCAAAACAGAATAACCAACGCCCGTTCCGAGATTGATGATATCCAGCCCCGGATTAGTAAATATATAATCGATTGCCTTTACATGGCCGATTGCAAGGTCTACTACATGAATATAATCCCTCACTCCGGTTCCGTCCGGCGTGTCATAATCATTTCCGAACACACCCAGTTTCTCGCGTTTTCCAACCGCCACCTGTGAAATATAAGGCATCAGGTTATTCGGAATCCCCTTCGGGTCCTCTCCAATCCGTCCGCTCTCATGCGCGCCTACCGGATTAAAATAACGCAGAAGAATAACGTTCCATTCCGGATGCGCCTTCTGCAGGTCTGTCATAATCTGTTCCATCATAGACTTTGTCCAGCCATAAGGATTGGTACACTGTCCCTTCGGGCACTCTTCTGTGATCGGAATCACTTCCGGGTCGCCGTATACAGTTGCGGAAGAGCTGAATACAATATTCTTCACTCCGACTTCATTCATGATTTTAAGAAGGGTCAGCGTTCCGGTAATATTATTGTGATAA
>CATJPU010000329.1 GCA_949742505.1 uncultured Lachnospiraceae bacterium
GCATGGCCATAAGCCGGTAATCCCCCTGCGGTTCAGCAAAAGCGGAAATCCGGAGATTGAAAAAGCATATGCGACACACTATGTGGATTTAGGGCGGACGGAGAAGTCTTCTGATTCTATCCAGGCAGAGTGAAACTTTCCGGCTGTTCATAACAATCGAAAAACATTTTGACCAGAGGTAAATTATATTGTATAATAAATGGTAATGCATAAAAAATAAATAACTGCTGCATTCACGCCGCATCTGCCTCTGGCAGTATGCAGGCGTAGTAGAGTACACCGGAAGTTTCGTACTTTATTGCCGGTGATGTATACAAGGTGAATGTGGGAGTTATTTATTTTTGATGTATTAGAGCGTGTCTGAAAAATCATTTCCTCCATCTGTACGCCCCACATTGTGACGCGCATTCGGCATAAAGCTTTTTGGAGACACGCTCTAGGGGAAATAAATGGGATAAAGGAGTTGAAGCAGATGAAATATCCAAAAGTATTGCAGATTCTGGCGCTCACAACAGCAATCACAGTAGCTGCGCCGGGCATTGTGATTCCTGCGCGGGCGTCTGAGACGATGGAGACCCCGGAGGAGTATGCGGGGCGTACCGGTTACATACTTCCGGCGGGATATCATTATATGCTGGATGGGCAGTATGTTGTATTAGATGAAAATGGGAATCCGGTCCTGGAGGCGGATGCTGTGCCAGAGGCGCCTGCGGAGCCAGAGGTTCCGGCATTACCAGCGGAACCGGAAGGGACGGTTAAGCCAGAGGAAGAGACGCCGGGAACTTCCGTTGAGAGTGGAGCAGGTGGAGAGCAATTAGGAGACGCCGGGACGTCTGGTGATAAATCAGACAAGGATGACACCGATCAGCCGGATAAGGATAATACAGGACAGCCGGGAGGCGCCGGAGGATCAGCAGATAAGCCGGATAAGGATGATGCAGGACAGCCAGATAGCTCTGGGGAGCCGGATAATAATGATGCAAATCATACAGGTGAGTACGGTGACGGAAGTTTAGAAGGCGAAGAAACAGAGGCGCCAAAGGAGCCGGACATATCAGCAGAACCGGGAGTTCCCGGGCCGGAGGAGACGCCGGAAGAATCGGAAACAGAAGGAATGCCGGA
>CATJPU010000330.1 GCA_949742505.1 uncultured Lachnospiraceae bacterium
CGCAAGATTGCGATTTTGTCTTCCATTATTTCCGGTAAACAGGTGGATTTTGAGGATATCTATTGTGAAGGAATTACAAAGATTACTGTAGAGGATATGCAGTATGCCAAGGCTATGGGCAGGACGATTAAACTTCTTGCAGCATGTAAGAGAGAGGACGATTCCTTAAGCGCTATGGTATGTCCCTGTCTATTAAGTCAGGAGCACCCGTTGTTTAGTGTGAACGGCGTATTTAACTCTGTATTTGTGCATGGAAATATGCTGGGAGACGCCATGTTCTATGGAAGCGGAGCAGGGAAGCTGCCGACGGCAAGCGCCGTAGTAGGCGACGTCGTGGAGGCGGCAAAACATCTGCATTGTAATCTGGGAAATGGATGGAGCAGGGAGAAGCTTGCGCTTAAGAAATCAGATGAAGTTTCTCACCGGTTCTTTGTTAGAATGAGGGGCGGCAGAGAAGCCTTTCAGGAGAAACTGGCGGCGGATTTCGGGATGCTTCAGTATGTGGTTGTGCCAGAGATTAACGGGGAATTTGGGTTTGTGACGGAATGTATGCCGGAGAAGGATTATCAGGAGAAGGCTTCCGGGTATGGAGACGCTGTCATTAGCATGATTCGGGTGAAGGAATAGGCTTATTCTATAACGAAAATTTTATATCTGAAAATGGGAGAATGTTATGAAATATATAATTTTGCTGAGCGACGGGATGGCCGGGAGACCCTTGGAGGAACTTGGAGGCCGGACTACTCTGGAGGCGGCCAGGACGCCTGTGATGGATGCTTTGGCTGAGGAGGCAGAGATTGGTATGGCTTCTATGGTGCCAGAGGGAATGGCCCCGGGAAGCGATACGGCGAATTTGTCGGTGCTGGGATATAATCCGAAGATATATTATACGGGGCGGTCTCCGTTAGAGGCGCTGAGTATTGGGGTAGATATGGCGGATACGGATGTTTCTTACCGCTGTAATATTGTGACGCTTACGGAAGAAGAGGGAGCTTATGAAGACCAGAAGATTTTGGATCACAGCTCAGGAGAAATCAGTACGGAGGATGCGGCAATTCTGATTGACGCGGTGAAAGAGGGACTTTCCAGGGAAGGCTATGAGTTCTATGCGGGAACCAGTTACCGGCATCTCCTGATTTGGAAGCAGGGAGAGTTGATGGAACTTGTGCCGCCTCACGATGTGCTGACGGAGCGGATTGGGGTTTATCTGCCGGAACATCCTGTGTTTCGTGAGATGATGGAAAAGAGCTACGAGATTCTAAAGGAGCATCCGATTAATGTAGCGCGGAAGAAACAGGGGAAGAATCCTGCCAATTCTTTGTGGTTCTGGGGAGCCGGAACAAGACCTGCGCTTACTTCTTTCCGGGAGAAAACCGGTAAGCGGGGCGTGATGATTTCTGCGGTAGATTTGCTGAAGGGCATCGCCGTAGGGGCAGGTATGGATAATATTTTCGTAGAGGGCGCTAACGGCGGACTTCACACCAACTATGAGGGTAAGGCGGACGCGGCGGTTAAGGCGCTGTTAAAAGACGGTTATGATTTTGCCTATATTCATGTAGAGGCGCCGGATGAGATGGGGCATATGGGTGTGATGGAGGATAAGATTGCTGCCATTGAGTATGTGGACGGCCGGGTGCTGGGAAGGATTGTGGATGCGATGAATGCATCGGATGAGGATTACCGGATTCTGGTATTGCCGGACCATCCGACGCCGGTTTGCGTGCGGACTCATACAGGGGAGCCGGTTCCGTATCTTCTCTGCGATAACAGAACCAAACAGGATGGAATACATATATATAATGAGAAAGAAGCTGCAAAAAGCAGGCACATCTGGAAAGATGGATATCGGCTGATTGACCATCTGTTTGATGCGTAAATGCGAAAATGATGGTAACAGTTCAGGTATCTGAAGTGTTACGAATGACGAGGCGGACTGCAGCTTATACAAATGCATTTGGAGGGCGCTATGCTGATTGTAAAGAAATTCGGCGGCAGTTCGGTTGCCGATAAGGAGAAAATATTCAATGTGGCAAATCGCTGTATTGAGGACTACAGGGCCGGGCATGATGTGGTGGTGGTGCTGTCGGCTATGGGAGATACAACGGATGAGCTGATTGCACTTGCACAGACCGTGAATGCCAATCCGAAAAAAAGAGAACTGGATATGCTCTTAGCAACCGGAGAGCAGGTATCGGCAGCGCTGATGGCCATGGCGATGCAGAGCATGGATGTTCCGGCAGTGTCGCTGAATGCATTTCAGGTACAGATGCATTCCACCTCCAGGTATGGGAATGCCAGATTCAAGCGGATTGACACAGACCGGCTTTTGCATGAGCTGGATTCCAGAAAAATTGTCATTGTAACAGGATTCCAGGGAGTCAACAAGTATGATGACTTGACTACTTTGGGACGAGGCGGTTCAGATACGACCGCAGTTGCACTGGCGGCGGTACTCCATGCGGATTTGTGCGAGATATTTACGGATGTGGACGGCGTATATACCGCTGACCCGCGGATTGTAAAGAATGCGATGAAGTTAAAGGAAGTAACTTATGACGAGATGCTAGAGCTGGCGTCTCTGGGAGCAAAGGTTCTGCATAATCGTTCGGTAGAGATGGCGAAGAAATACGGCGTCCGGCTGGTGGTTCGCTCCAGCCTGAACCAATCGGAAGGTACGGTAATCAAGGAGAAAGCTAAGATGGAAAAAATGTTAATCACAGGTGTTGCAGCCGATACAAATACAGCGCGGATATCCGTAATCGGAGTAGAGGATAAGCCGGGAACGGCATTTAAGATCTTCCATACGCTTGCAAGGAATCAAATCAATGTAGATATTATCTTACAGTCGGTAGGCCGCGACGGTACGAAGGATATTTCCTTTACCGTATCGGAGGATGACCTTCAGGATACGTTACAGGTCTTGGATGAGCATAAGGAAACGCTGACCATACAGCAGATTACTTCTAACAAGCATGTAGCGAAGATATCTGTGGTGGGCGCCGGGATGATGAGCAATCCGGGAGTAGCCGCGAAGATGTTTGAATCCATGTATAATTCCAGGGTTAATATTAATATGATAGC
>CATJPU010000331.1 GCA_949742505.1 uncultured Lachnospiraceae bacterium
TCGGGAATCAAGAATTTCTCTCGCGTATACATCTGTAATCGGCATAAATCCATACATAAAAATAATACCTCCCTTTACAGGAGGTATTATTGCCAAAAAACATTTCTTCATTCTATCCGAAAACTCACTTCAACTGGAAAATGTTACTGTTTCACTATGCTCGGTATATTTTATCCAATCACTAATCCTTCTTCCCGGATTACAGTAATCACCTGTTCTACATACTTCTCGCACAGCTCGTCGGTAGCCGCCTCTACCATCACGCGGATTACCGGCTCTGTACCGCTCTCTCTTACCAGAATACGGCCGTCCTCGCCAAGCGCTTCTGTCACCGCATTCACAGCCGCGTTGACCGCCGCATTCTCCCTTGCCGTCTTCTTATCAACAACACGTACATTCTTCAAAAGCTGCGGATAAATCTTCACCGGTTCGGCAAGTTTTCCAAGACTCATCTTCTTCTCCATCATGACTTCCATAATCATCAGGGAAGTTAAGATGCCGTCGCCGGTAGTCGCATGTTTGCTGAATATGATATGTCCGGACTGTTCCCCGCCGAGAGAATAGTTATTCTTTACCATGTTTTCATACACATATTTATCCCCAACAGCCGTCTTTTCATATCGAAGTCCGACCTTGTCACAAGCCTTGTAAAGCCCCAGATTCGACATGATGGTGGTAACAATGGTATCCTGATTCAGACGTCCCGTCTCTTTTAAGTATTTTCCACAAATATAGAGAATCAAATCTCCGTCCACCACACTGCCATTCTCATCAACGGCGATACAGCGGTCCGCGTCGCCATCATAGGCAAATCCCACATCCAGCTTCTTCTCCTTCACAAACTCCTTAAGCACCTCAATGTGAGTAGAGCCACAGTTGGTATTGATGTTGGTTCCATCCGGCTCATTGTTAATCACGTAAGTTTTGGCGCCCAATGCGTCATATACACTCTTGGCAATCATAAATGCACTGCCGTTTGAGCAGTCCAGCCCCACACGCTTTCCCTCAAAGGACCTAGTTGCAAGTGAAATCAGATAGCCGATATAACGGTTCCGTCCCGCGGAATAATCTGTGGTACGGCCAATCCCTTCTTTCTTTGCCAGCGGTAATTCCGGGATCTCACCGTCAATATAGCTTTCTATTTTTTCTTCCACTTCTGCTTCCATCTTATGACCCTTGCCGTTGATAATCTTAATTCCATTGTCATAGAAAGGATTGTGGCTTGCCGAAATCATAATACCGCAGTCAAAATCTTCTGTTCTTGTCACATAAGATACGCTGGGCGTTGTTGTCACATGAAGCAGGTAAACATCCGCGCCCGAAGCAGTCAGTCCCGCCACCAGCGAGTACTCAAACATATAGCTGCTGCGTCTGGTGTCCTTACCAATTACGACTCTTGCTCTGTGCTCCTGTCCGTAATACCATCCCAGATACCGCCCTACCTTAAACGCATGCTCCACTGTTAATACCTCGTTCGCTTCTCCGCGAAATCCATCGGTTCCAAAATATTTCATAGTCTTATACGCTCCTTAATCTCAAAGTATCTTTTATATTGTATCGCGTCACTTCCAAATATACAACTATTTCTTAACCATGCGTCCAGGTACTTCGCGAAAACAATATCAGTATCGGAAATATCTCAAGCCGTCCCGCCAGCATATCCACAATCAGGATTAGTTTGGAAAACGGACTGTAACCGGCAAAATTACAGGTAGGTCCTACCGCATCAAATCCGGGCCCGATATTATTAAAGCAGGCAAATACCGCCGATATGTTCGTAGTGATAGAAAAACCATCCAGCGATATCACTATAAAACTAACCAGAATAATTACAACATAAGCCGCCAGATACGCATTGGTATTCTCCAATACCTTCTCATCCACCATCTGACCGTTATTCCGCACTATCTGTACTTTCTGCGGATGCAGGACCTTGCGGATATTTCTGCGGAGACTCTTTAATAGAAGCAGCGCGCGGCCGCATTTTAATCCGCCGCCGGTACTTCCCGCACAGGCTCCTATCACCATCAATGACAACAAAATCGCTTTAGAAAAGCTGGGCCATAAGTCAAAATCCGTCGTCGCAAATCCAGTAGTAGTCACGATACTTGCGACCTGAAACGCCGCATGCCGGATTGTCTCTCCAAGACTGCCATAAAAACCTCTCAGATTCCATACAATCAATGCAATACTTCCCAGCACAACCCCTAGATACATCCGTAGTTCTTCGTCATGGAACACACTTTTTAAATTCCGCATCAGCAACAGATAATAACAGCTGAAATTCACGCCAAACAACAGCATAAATACTGTACACACATTCTGTAAATAAGGGCTGTAACCGGCAATACTGTCATTTCGTATGCCAAAGCCTCCGGTCCCGGCGGTTCCAAATGCCGTACACACCGCGTCAAATACGGGCATTTTCCCAATCAGCAGAAAAACAATGTTCAGCACCGTAAGAAGCACATATATCAGATATAAAATTTTTGCCGTATCTTTCATCTTCGGCACAAGTTTACCCACATTGGGCCCCGGGCTTTCCGCCCGCAGAATATGCATGGTATAGCCGCTTCCTCTTCCCCCTGCCGGTATAATTGCAAGAAGAAATACCAGCACTCCCATTCCGCCCAGCCAATGGCTGAAACTTCTCCAATACAAAAGACCTTTGGCCATGCTTTCCACTTCCGGCAGAATCGACGCGCCGGTGGTCGTAAATCCGGATACAATCTCGAATAACGCATCCAAAAAATTGGGAATCTCACCAGATAAAAAAAACGGAAGACAGCCAAGAAGTCCCAGGACAATCCAGCTGATTCCCACGCAAACCAAACCTTCCTTTGCATAAAACCGGGTCTTCGTATCCCTGCAGGCTAAAAACAGCAAAATTACCACTGCACAGATAGCAAAAAGACTCCACAAAAATGCCTGTAATGCATGAATCTCACCATTTACAAAAGAAATCACTGCCGCAGGTATCATAAATACTCCCTCAACAGTTAATATCTGGGCGAGAAAACGCCCTACCATCTTGTAATTCATAATGACGTCTCCTCAAGTCTATTCAAATATATCATTCAGTTGATAAATCACTTCTTCTCTGCTGGATATTACAATAACAGTATCTCCTACGTCAAACGTGGACTCTCCATCCGGAACTTCTGTTTTCGCCTTGTGAGAAATCCCCGCAATCAGGACATTACGCTTTACCTGTACGTCCTTCAGCGGCACGCCGCAATATCTGGTCGTCTGCTCCACCAGAAACTCCAATGCCTCCGCATGTCCGTCCGCAATCCCATGCACCGTAATTGCCGCCCCGGTCTGGTTATGCATAGCGCGGACATAGCGGACAATCGCATTTGTGCAGAGCTCCTTTGGACTGATAATACTTCCGAGAGGCAGATTTTCAATAATCTGCGCGTGCTCTAAATGTGCAATCTTGGTAATCACTTGAGGAACTCCACAACTATTCCCATACAACGAAATAATGATATTCTGCTCATCCATGCCTGTCATGGTTATCAGCGCGTCACACTCCTCAATACCTTCGCTTTCCAAAAGACTCTGACTGCTGGCGTCTCCATGCACCACGCAGACGTCAGGAAGTTTAGACGTAAGCTCTAAGCATCGCTCATAATTTCTCTCGATAATCTGGACCTTAATACCGCTTCTCTTAAGCTGATACGCCAGATAAAAACTAATTCTGCCGCCTCCGCAAATCATGACTCGCTTTACTTTATGGGTAATGATTCCCAAGTTCTTTAAAAGTATCGTCATATTATCTGTTGGCGCAGTAACAAAAATACGGTCCCCTTCCCGCAGGATAAAATTACCGTCCGGCGCAATGGCCTGTCCTTTTCTCAGAACAATACACACCAAAACTTTGCAGCCTGCAATGGTATTCAAATCATTCAGCACCACATCTTTTAACTTGCTCTCACTGTTGATTCGCAGCTCCACAATCTCAACCCTGCCCTTGGCAAAGGTATCCCTCTTGAGAAACCCTGGGTATTTCAGCAAATGCTCAATCTCAACCGCCGCCTGCTTCTCAGGATTAACCGCCAGCGATAAACCGAACCTTCCCCGCATTCTGTATATCTGATCCGAATATTCGGGATTACGGATTCTCGCTATTGTGTGGATATCCCGATTCATACTGTGCGCTGTCAGACAGCTAAGCAGATTAATCTCATCGGCGCTGGTCGCCGCAATCATCAAATCCGCATCCTTAACTCCCGCCTGCTGCAAAATGTCCATAGACGCGCAATTCCCCCGGATTGCCATCACATCATAACGCTCTATACTGTTCTCCAACACATTCTGTTTGGAATCAATCAGCGTGATATCATACCCGGCCGCACTAAGCTCCCGGGTCAGGAAGGCTCCAACCTTGCCGTCCCCTGCAATTAATATCTTCATTTCATCCTCCGCAAGCATTTTGTATTTAGAATTCTAGTACTCCGTCCCGTATTAGAGTATCCGCGAAATAGTGTACTAATGCTATTATAGCAATTAAGCCCGTAAAGGCAAGATTAAAAGAATATTTTCAAAACATATAACGTGTCGCCGCAGCCATCGTAAGCCCAATGGACACAAACATCAGTATAAATCCAAGCAGCATGCTCCCCACTCCGAATCCGACCATCGCCGTCAGCATTTTCTTCTTCTCAGGCGGGAACAATCCCTTGTCATACCCCGGCTGTCCCCTGTGCAAAAGATACTTTCCAATATAGAGCAGCAACGGCGCGCCTCCCGCCAGCATCATATACATGCCGACAGACGCTAACGGTATTCTCGCGTCAACCGCTGTCTCCATGCTCTCTGCCATCTCCCATACCTCTTCTCCGCCAAAAAGCTTTAAAAAAGCAGTCATCGCGCCAAGCATCAATACCGGAACTGCATTATTTATAAAATGGAACAGCATATTATAGAGCATGTTCTCCGTTTCCAGCAAAATGTACCCCATCGCCACACCAAGTATTGCCGTAGGTATCATCCTCCAGATACTTCCATGACAGGCCCCGAAAAACAACGATACAATGATGATTCCCGTCCACTTACTCTTTGCTCCGCGAAAACAACTAAGAAGAGCGCCGCGAAAAGCCAGCTCTTCGCAGACCGCCGGAGTTATGGCAACGATTAACATACCAAGCAGTACTGATATATGATTCACAAGAGCATTCACACCTTCGCTTGCCCCCATAACCTCATTCGGAAAGAAAAAAGTCACAATTAACGTAATAAGCAGAGTAAGAAGATATGTCCCAAGCCATAGCACAACTGTACCGGCAAGTTTCGACCACTGCAGCTTCTTAAATGGGAAAATAATCTTAAGCTTTCCTTTGAAAATCAGAAAAACTACCACGCCCATACCTGCAAGAATCACTTCATGAACAACCGTACCGGCAATTCCCAGATATCTTCCCAAAATACCACTTAAGAAGAATATATCTCCAACATATAATACTGCAAGGAGAATCGCCACCAAATATGGCTTTCTCCTGTTTTTATCTTTCCATATCATCTTAACTTCATTAAAATCTATCCATCTGCTCACTTTGTCTTTCGCTCCTCTGTCATACTCTGATCTGTCCCAGAATTTCCCCAATCGGCGCGGCGATACTAAGCTCCGCTCCTACTTCTCTTGCCGTTGCACTCTTATTGATTACAACCAGATGTTTCCCCCGGAAATAATCGATAAATCCAGCCGCCGGATACACTACCAGCGACGTTCCTCCTATAATCAGAGTATCCGCTTCGCTGATTGCAAGAATGCTCTTCTGCATAATCCCGGAATCCAGACCTTCTTCATATAATACCACGTCCGGCTTAATTATTCCACCACATTTGCACCTCGGAACCCCTTCAGAACTCTTCACATAATACGCTTCATAAAATTCACCGCATTTCCTGCAGTAATTTCGATGTATACTTCCATGCAATTCCAAAACGTTCCTGCTTCCGGCCATCTGGTGAAGACCGTCAATATTCTGGGTAATCACAGCTGTAAGCTTCCCCTTTTCCTCCAACTCGGCCAGCTTCCTGTGAGCTGCATTCGGCTTCGCATCCAGAAACATCATCTTATCCTTATAAAATTCATAAAATCCTTCTGTATTACTCATGAAAAAACTATGACTTACAATCTGCTCCGGAGAATATTTATAATTCTGCTGATATAAACCGTCCGCGCTGCGAAAATCCGGAATATTACTCTCCGTTGATACTCCTGCTCCTCCAAAAAATACAATGCGGCTGCTGTCATCTATGATTTCCTGTAATTTCTTTATCTCCTGTTCGTACATCCTCTGCTCTCCTCACATAATAAATTGTTATTCGTTTATCTTTTTACCATTATACTTCAAAATCAGAGGAATCTAAACGCCAAAACACAAAAAATTTACAAAAAAGAAAAAAATGTTTGCAAAACTTAGAACTATATGCTAGAATAACATTTGTGAGCGGAGATGGCGGAATGGCAGACGCGCTAGATTCAGGTTCTAGTGGGAGTTTATCCTGTGAGGGTTCAAGTCCCTTTCTCCGCATTAAGTATGAGGTTTAAGAATCCTTATTTTTTAGGGGTTCTTTTCTTTTTTAATTATACTACATAACTAATATCA
>CATJPU010000332.1 GCA_949742505.1 uncultured Lachnospiraceae bacterium
AGAGCATCAGCTTCAGTACGGCAATTGCCCGATTGATTCTACGGAAAAGGATTATACGGACAACAGCTGGCATGAAACGGCAAGGAAGGTAAGGGATATAGTGGCGGTTGATCCTACGATGGCGCCGAGCTCTTATCTTCAGTATTACCTGTTCCCGGACGATATGGTAGCCCATACTGACCCGAATTATACCCGGGCGAACCAGGTCATTGACGGTAGAGAAAAGCGGGTATTTGGAGAGTGCGCGAAGATTGAAGAGGCGGGAACGGCGAAGGATACGAAGCTGGAAATCGGGATTCACGCGCTGTTTATCGTAGATTTGGCGACGGCGCTGGCATTTAACACCCACGAGAGGATGCTCCTGATTGTGGAGAACAACGGGGCGATTGAGAATTTCTCGCCGGATGCTATGGTCGAGATTCCCTGTATCGTAGGAAAAGACGGTTACGAGCCTTTGAGTATCGGCAAGATCCCGACCTTCCAGAAGGGACTGATGGAGGAGCAGGTGGCAGTGGAGAAGCTGACTGTGGACGCCTGGATGGAAGGAAGCTATCAGAAGCTGTGGCAGGCGTTGACACTGTCGAAAACCGTTCCCAGCGCGGGCGTCGCAAAGAAGATTCTGGACGATTTAATCGAGGCAAATAAGGGTTACTGGCCAGAGCTTAAGTAGTCCCAAACAGGAATATACAGGGATATGGCAGACGCCTGGCCCAGCGCGAAAGACGTGTGTCGCCGCAGAGAAGGCGCGAATGGAAAATACGCCGGAAATAGCGCGGGGCCGGTCTGCAGACGAATAAAAATAAGAAAACGCATGATAGAAAGGAGACTATTATGAAAATATTATTGTGTTGTAATGCAGGAATGTCCAGTTCGATTCTGGTGAAGAAGATTCGCCAAGCGGCGGAAAAGAGAGGAATGGACGTTACAATTACGGCGGTTCCAAGCGCCGCTGTCCGCGACGAGGTGGGAAAATGGGATGTATGCTTAGTTGGCCCGCAGCTTGTGTATGCGGTTGCAAATATCAAATCACAGCTGAACATCCCGGTGGCAAGCGTAGAGCCGCGCACCTATGCCATGGCGGACGGAGACAAGGCGCTTGATTTTGCAATGAGCCTGATGGAAGGGTAGGAAGATACATATGGTAAATATTGAGAGAATATCAGAGACTGCAATGGGGGTTATTACCTATTCCGGAATGGCAAAATCCTGCTATATGGAAGCGCTGGCCCTTGCAAAGCAGGGGAAATTTGCGGAAGCAGATGAGAAGATTAACGAAGGCGGGGAACATTTCGTGGAGGCCCATAACGGCCATATGGATGTGCTGCAGGAAGAAATGAATACCGAGGAGCCGCGGATCAGCCTTCTTATGACACACGCAGAGGATCAGCTTATGGCGGCGGAGACGTTAAAGACCGTAATTCTTGAGCTGATTGAACTCTACAGGGAGAGAAACTAGTACCATAAATAAAGTAATGTTTTCACGGGATCGCCGCAGCGGTTTGCGGCGGTCTCTGAGAAGAAGAGAGGAGAAGAGCAATGGGAGATTTTAATATTTGGGCGGCATCTAAGACAATGAACGGATTTGCGGCGGATGAGATTATATCCTGCCTGCAGAAGTCCATCCGCAGGGCGATGGTAGAGGAAGCCTGCCAGTATGCATATGAGTTATACGTATCCGGACCGGTATTTTTGGAAAAGATGTGGAGAAGGCTTCTTACGATTTCCGTAGAAGATATCGGATTCGGTAATTTAAATGCGGCAGTTCAGGTAAATACCATGAATGAGATGCGCAAGAACTTTCCTTACGACGACGGCGACCAGCCGATGTATTTTATTCACGCAATCCGGATTCTCTGCGAGAGCGAGAAAGATCGCTCCAGCGATTATCTGAAGAATATTATCATCAAAGAGGCGGCTATGGGTAAGGCGCCGGAGATTATGGATGTTGCGCTGGATAAGCACACCAAGCGGGGACAGGAGATGGGAAGAGGCTCCAAGCATTTCTTTGAAGAAGGAACCAAGGTGATTCCGCAGCTTAAGATTGATAACGACTACAGAGAGCGTTATGGAAAGATTTTGGAGACCTACAGCCCGGACAAGAATGTGCCGAACGCATTCAAATATAATTCCGGCCAATATTAAACTGGAGATAATTTTATCTGCCAAAACGGCTGCTGCGACTATTTGCGGCAGCTTTTTTGACGAAGGGGGATGAATGACATGAAATATGACGTAATCATTATCGGAGCCGGTCCGGGAGGAATTTTCTCGGCCTATGAATTAATCAGGCGGAATGAAAAGCTTAAGATAGCAGTATTTGAGTCGGGTTATCCGCTGGAGAAGCGCCGCTGTCCGATTGACGGGAAAAAGGTAAAATCCTGTATCAAATGCCCGGTCTGCGCGATTATGAGCGGTTTCGGAGGGGCGGGCGCATTTTCCGACGGGAAGTATAATATCACCAATGATTTTGGCGGTACTCTGTACGAACATATCGGCCGGGAAGAGGCTCTTGGCCTGATGCGGTATGTGGATGAGATTAACAGGACTCATGGCGGAGGAGACACAAAGATGTATTCCACCGCCGGTACCCAGTTCAAGAAGGTGTGCCTGCAGAATAAGCTAAAGCTTTTGGATGCGTCCGTACGCCACCTGGGGACGGATATCAATTATATTGTGCTGGAGAAGCTTTACGAAGAGCTGAAAGACAAGATTGAGTTCCATTTCCAGAGTTCGGTGGAAGAGATTCGGGCGGCGGATCAGGGGTATCGGGTTATTTCCGGGGGACAGGGCTATGAGTGCGGCAAATGTATTATTTCGGTGGGAAGAAGCGGCAGCAAGTGGATGGAGACCGTATGCAAAAGCCTTGGTATCGAGACCAAATCCAACCGGGTGGATATTGGCGTTCGGGTGGAGCTTCCGGCAGTGGTATTTTCCCATCTGACGGACGAATTGTATGAGAGCAAGATTGTATACCGGACGGAGAAATTTGAAGACAATGTGCGGACCTTCTGCATGAATCCTTACGGGATTGTGGTAAATGAGAATACCAACGGCATTATTACCGTAAATGGACACAGTTATGAGGGCGAGGATAAGCGGACGGAGAATACCAACTTTGCCCTGCTGGTGGCCAAGCATTTTTCCGAGCCCTTCAAGGACAGCAACGGATACGGCGAGAGCATCGCAAGACTGTCCAATATGCTGGGCGGCGGCGTAATCGTGCAGCGATTCGGGGATTTGGTCCGGGGGAGAAGAACCAATGAAAAGCGTCTGGAAGAAAGCACCGTTGTACCGACCCTTGCGGCGACGCCGGGGGACTTGAGTCTGGTATTGCCAAAGCGTATCTTAGACGGTATTATCGAAATGGTCTATGCATTGGATAAGATTGCGCCGGGCACAGCCAATGACGATACCCTGCTTTATGGCGTGGAGGTGAAATTCTATAATATGGAAGTGGAGATTGACGAGAACTTAGAGAGCAGGTATCAAGGGCTCTATATTATCGGGGACGGCAGCGGCGTGACCCACTCCCTGTCCCATGCGTCGGCCAGCGGAGTGTATGTGGCGAGACGGATTACAGGATAAGGGGGATGAGATTCACCGGGCGTCTGGCAGGGGCGGACACCCGGTGAACGGAGTGAACAGTAACGATAAGCTTTGAAAGCATATATAATAGTTGTTAGTACTATTGTAAATGGGAAAATAATTCAATATAATAATGAATAACAGGTAAATGTTGAAAAGTAAGCGGGGCGGGAGAACGCTCAGATAGCTTTAAGGAGAAAGAGTGATAGTTCATGCGCTGTTTGCGCTGACTTGCGAAACGTAATGAAAAAGAGGAAGGAAACGTTATGGAAAAAGAAAAGGGAACAAGGCGCTCAGCAGTGAAGATTTTGCTCTGGATACTGGCAGGAATTCTGCTGCTGTGTATCCTGGCGGTGGGCGGCTATGTCCTGTATATGCAGACGCATTATTACCGAATCGAGGATCATCTGGCGCTGGAAACGGAGAATAATCAGAAGGAAGTGTTAAAGATGGGGGACACCTATACGGCGGTTACCTATAATATCGGCTTCGGGGCATACGGACCGGATTACAGCTTCTTTATGGATACCGGAGAGATGGAGGATGGTACTGCCACCGCCGGAAAATACGGAAAAGCTATCGGTCAAGAATCGGTGGATAAGAATACCGCGGGCGCAGTGCGGGAATTAGAGAATCTGGACGCGGACTTTATGCTGTGTCAGGAAGTGGATACAGATTCGGACAGGAGTTACCATGTAAATCAGGCTGAGATACTGAAGGAGGCTTTTCCGGAGTATAGCAATGTATTTGCGAATAATTTCCATTCCGCATATTTGTTTTATCCGTTTTCGGACCCTCATGGGGCGGTTCAGGCGGGACTTCTGAATTTCAGCCGCTATAAAGTACAGGAAGCAGAGCGCCGCAGCTATCCGGTGGATAACAGCTTTATCACTAAATTTACGGATTTGGACAGGTGCTTTTCGCTTATGCGTATTCCGGTGGAAAATGGACGGGAACTGGTGTTGATTAACAGTCATATGTCGGCCTATGACGAGGGCGGAAGGGTTCGCGCAAAGCAGCTTGAACTGCTGAACTCGGTAATGGAAGAGGAGTATCAGGCCGGTAATTATGTGATTGTAGGCGGTGATTTTAACCACGCACTGGGTGAAGATGTGGCGGAGGGATTTGATTCGGAGCAGAAATTCCCATCCTGGGTGTCAGTACTGACGGAGGAGGACATTGCAGAGGGCGTCCGCATTCAGAGAGCGGAGAACGAGCTTAAAGTGCCTACCTGCCGGGGCGCAGATATTCCCTATACAAAAGGCGTGAATTATACAACGGTTGTAGACGGGTTTCTTGTATCGGATAATATTCGGGCGAAGGCGTTGAATGTAGATACGGACTTCGATTATAGCGATCATAATCCGGTAAAGCTGGAATTTGAATTTGGGGAAGAATAAAGTATACAGTATGTTTTAAAAATCACTTGCGGGTATGATGGTATCATATCATCAATTCCCGTAAGTGTTTTTTTCTTTACGCAAAAAAGTGTCCAGGAAATGTCTGATACGTTCAAATCTAAATCTAACGTATTTAAGTTGCCGTTCATATTAATTTCTAGCAAAATATGTTCCCTCCTTATGCTGGGCGATAGAAATTTTTCTATCATACAGTATACAGGAAAACAATTATGAAAACAATAATTTCCAGCGTGTTTTAAGACTTCGCAAACGGACGGCTAAAGTCTGTTAAGATACTAAATCAGAAATAGCGGGTTGTTCTCTAAGAATACTGAAAATGAATTGATTTAAATTAAAAGATTGTTTATAATAGAAGCGTGACAGGTTTTTATTGTCACGCTTTAGTAATGTTTGACGAAAGAATTATCTGAAATTTTGAAGGGGAGCAGGATATATGTTTAGACAAACGAAGAAATTTTTGTTTGCCAGTCTGGTTTGTCTGGTGGCTTTGTGTATTGCAGTATTTATATGGTTGAGTGACGTTATGGGCGAGAAGAGCCAGAAGGCCATCAGTCAGGTGGGAACCATCTATATGTCGGAACTAAACCGGCAGCTTCAGCAGAAGTTCGCGGCGATTTTGAATCTTCAGATGACACAGCTTGAAGGGATTGTGGAGAGAACTTCGCCAGAGACGGTTGGCTATGGAGAAGAGATGCTGGAAGAGCTGGAATTAAGCGCGAGTGTGCGTAAGTTTTCCTATCTTGCCCTCTATTCCAGAGATGGAGAATGTGAAGTAATTCTTGGGGATCCGGTGAAGCTGTACGACGAGGATGAATTTAGAGATATTATAGGAAGCAAAGATAAGAGCGTGACCAGCGGATATTTTCCGGATGGTGATAAAGTTTTTCTTCTGACTTTGGACGCAGAATATCCGATGAAGGATGGTAAGCAGAGCACAACGATTGTGGCGGGTATTTTGATGTCATATATTGAGGAGGCTCTGGTTTTGGACGAGGACGGAGCGGTAGCTTATTCTCATATTATTCGCGAAGACGGAAGCTTTGTGGTTAGAAGCGGCGCTGCTTACAGGGATAATTATTTTACCAGAATCAATGAAGTTTTTTCAGAGTTTGCAGGCAGAACGCCGGAAGAGTATGTAAAAGAACTGCAGGAGGCTATGTCGAAGGAAGAGGTATATTCAGCCATGATTAAGGCGAATGGAGAATTTAGTCAGCAGTATTGTTCGCCTCTGCCTGGTTCAGAATGGTATCTGGTATCTGTTATGCCTCATGGTGCGTTGAA
>CATJPU010000333.1 GCA_949742505.1 uncultured Lachnospiraceae bacterium
AAAAGGATCATGTATGGTCGCAACAGCTTTGAGATGCTGAAAGGAAAGCTGTTGCGGCTTGAGTTAAAACGTAAAATCAACTAACTCTGGAAAGATTCGTAATTTGATTGATTATTATCATTTATCTCTAATTATTCTCTGTTAATATTCTGTATATTGTATTATTTATATTATAATTAGTATTAATAATCTATTAGATATTCTTCTATTAGTTATCTATCTCTCTTCTACATATTCAATGAATTATTTTATTCTATCTAATAGTTTAACAGGATACCCAAAGTGTACGACACTTTATCCCGCATGATCTTTCATTTGTCAGAAAAAATGTGACAACACTTTAATAAATACAATCTAAATAAACTGGGGGAAACATCATATATCAAAATGAACTTTCAGACCTGATAACTGTAGATGAACTTTGTGAATTTCTGTCAATTGGAAAAAATTCTGCATATGCGCTTCTAAATTCGGGAGAATTGAAAGCATTCCGGATCGGCCGGATCTGGAAGATATCCAGAGAGGCTGTATTGGAATATATTAAACGTAAAAGCAATTTATAATACATTCTCCATTTTACAGCAAGAAGAGACAGCCTGCACAACTGTCTCTCTCCCACTGTCACTTATTATATTTTGCGGTAGTATCTTTTATATTCCAAATTCTTATTTTAGTGAAGCAATTAAGTAATACTATTTTCTCTCGCCTTTTACAGCATACAAATCCTCAACATAAATCCTCAAATTATTCTGCTCTTCTTCTGTTAGATCACATTTGTTAATTTGATTTAAAATTATTTCTGCCAAAAAATCTCCTATCTGGATACGCCTGTCAGAATCCATCTTTTCTGGTTTATGTAGAACGACTTTGATTTCCTGCCTTTTTCTTGCCATAACAACCCACTCTCTCGTCAGCAAGATTTCATAATATAAGTATGAATCTGCTGTCAATTTATTCTTTATGGGTTGTTAATACATTTGTATAGATAGAATTTCACACAAAATTATTTAAAGAATTATTACAATATATATTTATGCTTACTATACCTACTTTTTTGTTATTTTATACCCCTTTATAATTTCTTTACCATTTTTACCCTTTTCTTTTATTTCCTCTATTTGATAATTCAATTCTGCCTGTTACATACAAAACATAAATTTTTCAGGAATAAATGTCCTTTCATTTTTTCCCAATTCATCTTTTTCGTTTTTCCCAATTTTTTCATAGGATTGAAGGAAATAAAATAATTCATTCCTCATTTCTATTTTCCATTTGATATAAATAGCTTTAGTAATTTCCTCTCCATTGTCTTCTATAAGTTGTTTAATTGAATTGTCCAAGGCATCTTTGCATCTGGTAAAATATGTCATATCTGCTTGATTAAGCGCTCTCTCTATAACATCTCTACTAATCCCAAGCCATTCTGCCTGTTGATACACAAAAGCATTTTCATCATCTACTAACTTATTAATCATTTGTGTATAATACTTTTTCAAATCAAGACTACGTAATACCGAAAAACTATTGTAATCAATACATCCATTAATTGAATAACAATACTTACTAAAATTTTGACTACTAAATGTATTAGACAGCATTTCTTCTATAATATTTTGTTGAATAACTGGATCCGGCATTTTTATAATTGAGCATTTCCCTCCATTTTCAGTTATATTACAAAGTCTATCTAAATAATTTATATAATGCAAATTTATATATTCATTGCCTCCAGAATCTCTAAGACTATAAGATTCATGCAATTCATTTAACTCTTTTTCATACTTATAAAACGAGTGAAAAATACTTTCAACATTTTGTAAACGATTTATAAAATGATTAGAGTTTCTTTTACAAATATATAAATTTAATTCTCTTTCATTTCCACGTCTTCTTCCCATCATTTGTAAGCGCAAAATAATTCGACGGATTGCTTTGCCCTAAGACCCGGCCCATAATAATTAGTAGAGAATGCAAGCGCTTTACTTCATCTTCTTTTTCTAGA
>CATJPU010000334.1 GCA_949742505.1 uncultured Lachnospiraceae bacterium
GGATTTCCATTCCTAGATCTGACAGTATCATCCTTATTTCTTTCATCTTATGAGCATTACCTGTCGCAAATATTATCTTTTTCATCTTCTCATCTCCTTTCGTTATGGTTTCCTGCCGTTTCTCTTCGGCGGTTTCGGCCCCTCAAACTGGTAAAAATAGGTTTTTAACATTCCATTATATATCTTCCGGTTTTTATCCGCCTTTCGGCCAAAGTACCGTTCTGCATCCTCATAGCTGGTAATCATATAGGCCGACCAGGAGTCCAGCATACGGAAACTCTCGCCAAACGCCCGATACAGTTCCGGCAAATCCTCCTTATCCTCCAATCGTTCTCCATAAGGCGGATTCGTAATTACAAACCCATACTTCTTCGGATGCCTCAGCTCTCTCACATCTCTCTCCTGAAAATGAATCAAATGGTCCACGCCCGCTTCTCTGGCATTCCTTCTTGCCACTTTTATGACGGACGAATCGACGTCGTATCCCTGGATATCTATATCAAGGTCGTCCCGAATCAAATCATTTGCCTCTTCAACCGCAGCATACCAGTTCTTCTTTGGCACCAGATTCAGCCACTCCTCCGCGACAAACGAGCGATTCATACCCGGAGCAATCCCCGCCGCCATCATAGCAGCTTCTATAGGAAATGTTCCGCTGCCGCAAAAAGGGTCTACCAGAATCCTGTCCTTTTTCCATGGCGTCAGCATAATCAGCGCCGCTGCCAGAGTTTCCGTAATCGGGGCTTTCCCCGACACTTCCCGGTATCCCCTCTTGTGAAGCGAAACGCCCGTCGTATCAATCCCCGCTGTCACCACGTCTTTCTTAAGAAATACCCGAACCGGATAGGAGGCTCCATCCTCTGGAAACCATTCCATATGGTAACGTTTCTGTAGCTTTTTTACCATAGCCTTTTTCATAATAGACTGGATATCCGAAGGACTAAACAGCTTACTTTTTACAGAGGCGGCCTTTGCCACCCAGAATTTCCCGTTTTTTGGTATGTACTCCTCCCAAGGCAATTTTTTTGTTTCCTCAAATAACTCTTCAAACGAAATCGCCCGAAAGCTTCCCACCTTAAGCAGAACACGCTCTGCCGTACGCAGAAAAATATTAGCCTGACAAATTGCCTCCGCATCTCCATAGAAACTAACACGCCCGTCTTCCACTTCTGATATCTCATAGCCAAGATTCATAATCTCTCTTTTTAAAACCGCCTCCAAGCCAAAATGACAAGGGGCAATCAACTCAAATCTCTTCATATCTCTCTCCCGCAAATCGCAACAGTTCACTTAAGCCGTTCAGTATTTATTACTACTACATCTTACTTGCCGTCCTCTCCGCCTGTCAAGTACCAATAATAACTAACAGTAACCTCTGCAGCCAACTTGTTACATTTCACACACCGCCTGCTCTGGCCTGCAAACTGTGACATACGAAGCAAGGCGAGACAACATTCCAGTGAACTTCCTGCCAACATAGTCTAAGAACCTCAGGAATGCCTTCGGTCCTAAGACTATGTAAGCAACAATTTCACTTCCATTAAAAACGTCTCTGAAATGCCTTGCTTCGTATGTCACAGTTTGCAGGCCAGAGCAGGCGGCATGTGAAATGTAACGACAACTTATAAAGGGACCGCCGCACGGTTATAAAAATCACTCGTGCAACAGCCCCTTGTTTTCTGAATTCATCCTTTAGAATTTCGCTCTTAGCGAAAATCTATTTCCGTCGATTTAGTATTTGTCGCTGCTGTTCTTATTGGATGCGTTCTGGTTAGATGCATTCTTGTTAGACGCGTTCTGGTTAGACGCATTTCTGTTGGATGCATTCTGGTTAGATGCATTTCTGTTGGATGCATTCTGGTTAGATGCATTTCTGTTGGATGCATTCTGGTTTGTAGAATTCTGATTGTTTGCCATTGTTTTTTCCTCCTAATCAATTTGATTACGAGCTTATTATTTCCCCTTTTTATAATTCTATGTAAGGTTGTCCTGTCAAAAAAAGGAATATTTGGGAAAATTAGGAATAATGTTAATATTTTTTTAATTTTTCCTTGCATTTTCCTTTATCCTATATTATACTAACTCTTGTAGGGAGCGCGACTTCCTACAACCCCTTATTAATTATTTATACTCCCCTCAAAAGACCGATGGCTCCCCCATCGGTCTTTTACTATACGCCAAAGAATGTGCAATGCACATTCCCATGCCAGGCGCGGCGATTGCAGCATACTTCTACACACACTCTCATCGCATCCGCCTGATGAATCTCACTAACAGAATAACCGCCAGAACAGGCAGCACTACTGGCATAACAAGTGAAATCAGCCCGCCTATCACCGCAAATACAATCAGGAAAATCCCAATAACCCCCAATACAAACAGAAGCATTCTAAAGCCGCTCACTCCATGAGTATAAACACGCACATCTGGCCGTCCCTGACTGTTCGAATTCCCCGAGTCCCCATATCCATCAAATGCTTCGTCTCTTTTGTTCGGGCCTTCTGAAACCGAGCGGCTTTCTTCCATACTGATAACCGACTGCGCAATCACCCAAGGATCGCCCAGTTCTTCAATCACTTTTTCCTCGTTATGACCCTTTGCAGCCTCATCCTCTATATAGGAACGGTAATAACTCATATTCTCCTGCACAGTCCGGCTATCTAATCCGTTCTCCAACGCTTCTTTCAAACGATTCAAAAATTCTATTTTTGTCATCTTAATCTCCTCGTAAATACTACAAACAAAGGATGTGCTTCCGCACATTCCCGCGCCTGGCTCGGCCGCTTGCGGCATACTTCCTCGTGTCAGTGCGCCTCCAAAGAGTTTTACTATATAGGGAACAAAGTTCCCTATATAGTAAAAACCCTGCACTAAGAATACCATATCTATATATGGATTCCAAGTGCAAGGTTCTTAAGATTTACTAAGATTTTTCTAAACGGGTTATACTTCAAAAATCAAATCGCCGTAAGAAGGCATCGGCCATGCCTCCTTATCCACAATCATCTCCAGCTTATCAACCGGCGCACGCAGCGCATCCATAGCAGGGAACACCTGGAACTTGAAGAACTCGGCCTGCTCTTTGCCTTCCTCCATAGTTCCCGCTTCCTTTGTAATCTTCTCCAATGCTTTCAATGCATCCTTTGCTTCTATAAGCAGCGCTGTTACTTCCGCAAGCGTTTCCGACTGCACAGACGCATCACCCCCCGCCGCCTTTACCGCCACAACGGTATCTGCAAGGGTTTTTGTATACTTCATAATCGCCGGAATAATCTGCTTGCTTGCCATATCAATCATTGTCTTTGCTTCAATATTGATAATCTTAGCGTAGTTCTCGTATTTAATTTCCGCGCGCGACAGAAGCTCCGCCTCTGTAAATACATGGAAACGCTCGAAGAGCTTTACCGCTTTATCCGTTGTAAGCGCAGAGATAGCTTCAACCATAGATTTAATATTTGGCAGCCCTCTTCTTTCAGCCTCCGCTACCCATTCGCTGGCGTACCCGTCGCCGTTAAATACAATTCTGTGATGCTCTGTAGCATATTTCTTAATCAGGTCGTGTACGGCCTTGTGGAAATCATCCGCCTGCTCTAACACATCGCAGGCCTCCGCAAAAGCTTCCGCCACAATCGTATTCAGCACCACATTCGGCGCGGCAATGGAATCCCTTGAGCCAACCATACGAAATTCAAATTTATTACCTGTAAAAGCAAATGGAGACGTCCGGTTCCTGTCTGTAGCATCCTTCTTCACATCTGGAAGCGTATCCACACCCGTCTCAAGCGCGCCGCCTTTCAAACTATGGGTCGCCTCTCCAGTACTGATTAACTGCTCAATGACGTCCTCAAGCTGTTCTCCAAGGAAAATGGAAATAATAGCCGGAGGCGCTTCATTTGCCCCAAGTCTGTGGTCATTGCCTGGATCGGAAGCGGATTCTCTGAGCAGGTCCGCATGCTCGTCTACTGCTTTTAGGATACAGGTCAGAACCAGGAGGAACTGAATATTCTCGTGAGGCGCTTTGCCCGGGTCTAAAAGATTCCTTCCCTCATCTGTGGTAAGAGACCAGTTATTATGTTTGCCGGAACCATTTACCCCGGCAAAAAGTTTCTCGTGAAGAAGACACTTCATACCATGCTGACAGGCCACCCGCTTCAAAGTCTGCATCACCAGATGGTTGTGGTCCACCGCCACATTACATTCCGCGTAAATCGGCGCCAGCTCATGCTGTGCGGGCGCTACTTCGTTATGCTGCGTCTTCGCCGTAACGCCAACTTTCCACAATTCCTCATTCACGTCCTTCATAAACCCGGCAATTCTCTGGCGAATCGTACCAAAATAGTGGTCGTCTAACTCCTGTCCCTTCGGAGGCATAGCGCCAAATAATGTACGGCCTGTATAAATTAAATCCTTTCTCTGCATAAACTTCTCTGCATCTACCAGGAAATATTCCTGCTCCGGTCCTACAGAAGGAGTAACCTTTTTCGCAGTGGTATTTCCAAACAAACGTATCAATCTTAACGACTGCTCATTAATGGCCTGCATAGAACGAAGAAGCGGCGTTTTCTGATCCAGCGCCTCTCCTGTATAAGAGCAAAAGGCGGTCGGAATACACAGCGTTGCCCCTGCCGCATCATGCCTTACAAACGCCGGAGACGTACAATCCCATGCGGTATACCCTCTTGCCTCGAAAGTGGCGCGAAGTCCTCCTGAGGGAAATGAAGACGCATCCGGTTCTCCCTTAATCAGCTCCTTTCCCGAAAAGCTCATCAGCACCTTACCATTTTCCATCGGCGCAGAAATGAAAGAATCGTGCTTCTCTGCAGTTACCCCTGTCAAAGGCTGAAACCAGTGAGTATAATGAGTAGCCCCCTTCTCAATCGCCCACTCCTTCATCTCATGGGCAATTACATCTGCTGTTGCCAGATCCAGTTCTTTGCCCTCCTGTATCATCTTCTTTAAATCTCTGTAAACTTTCTTTGGAAGACGTTCCTGCATCACTGTATCATTAAACACATCTTCTCCGAATATCTTCGCCACATTCATAACTTCACCCATTTTTGTTTCCTTTCTTTGTTTGACTATGGGGCGTGCAGATGGCAGAAATGAACTTCCAAACACGCTCCTGAAACTACTTCTTCTTATAATATAGCAAATCATGTTTTCAGGCAAGCTATTTCCTACAAACACTTTTCCAGACTTACTGTCAGCCGGTATCAATCACCCCGAAAAAGTCCATAGGAAATTTCTGCCGGCTCAGACTATGTTCCGCACGTGCAGCTTCGTATCCCCTTGGCACGTTTTAGATTATTAGGGAATGAATTTCCTGTTTAGAACAGAAACTTCCTCTTCGCGCGAGCGCGCATCCCCCGGAGGGTTTTGACGATACAGGAAACAAAGTTTCCTATATCGTCAAAAAAGACGCTCCAACCGAAATTGGAACGCCTTTGTTCTTGCTATACATATCAATATAACGAACTCATATGAATAATACAAGTAAAAGCTCACGAATTAAATCTTGCCCGCACTTCCTAATACATACTGAATCTTATGAGCTACCATATCCTTAACAGCCTGACGAGCTGGTTTCAGATACTGACGTGGGTCAAAATGATCTGGATGCTCAGCGTAATACTTACGGATATTGCCTGTCATTGCAAGACGGATATCGGAATCGATATTAATCTTACATACAGAAAGCTCTGCCGCATGACGAAGCTCGTCCTCTGGAATACCGATTGCATCTGGCATATTTCCGCCATACTTATTAACCATCTCAACGAACTCCTGCGGTACAGAAGATGAACCATGAAGTACGATTGGGAATCCTGGAAGACGCTTTGTGCACTCCTCAAGTACGTCAAAACGAAGCGGCGGCGGTACAAGGATACCATCTGCATTACGTGTACATTGAGACGCTTTGAACTTATATGCGCCATGTGATGTTCCGATAGCAATCGCAAGAGAATCACAGCCTGTTTTATCTACAAACTCCTCAACCTCTTCCGGACGTGTATAGCTCTCCTGTCCAGCTTCTACCACTACTTCATCCTCTACGCCTGCAAGCGTTCCAAGCTCAGCCTCAACTACAACGCCATGTGCGTGCGCATACTCAACAACCTGCTTGGTCAATGCGATATTATCCTCAAATGACTTAGAAGAAGCATCAATCATAACAGATGTAAAGCCACCGTCGATACAGCTCTTGCAGAGCTCAAAGCTGTCGCCATGATCCAGATGTAATGCAATCGGAATCTCCGGATTCTCCTGAATAGCCGCCTCAACTAACTTCACAAGATATGTGTGATTAGCGTAAGCACGCGCCCCCTTAGATACCTGAAGAATAACCGGGCTCTTAAGCTCTCCGGCTGCCTCTGTGATACCCTGAACAATCTCCATGTTGTTAACGTTGAAAGCTCCGATTGCGTATCCGCCGTCATAAGCTTTCTTAAACATCTCAGTTGTGGTTACTAATGCCATAACTCCTACCTTCTTTCCTTAAAATGTTTTTCACAAATACTGTAAAAATATTTTACTGAAAACATTATAGCGTAATTTA
>CATJPU010000335.1 GCA_949742505.1 uncultured Lachnospiraceae bacterium
ATGATTACCCCATCCGCGCCCTTTTCAAATGCACGTAAGATGAACATGGGATTCACGCGGCAGGAACAGGGAACGCGGATAATCTTCACGTCAGCCGGATATGTAAGACGGCTGCTGCCCGCTAAGTCAGCCCCTGCATAGCTGCACCAGTTACAGCAGAATGCGACGATCTTTGGTTTAAATTCTTTCTTTTCTAACGACATATTGCATCCACCTCCGCTATAATCTGTCTATTTGAGAAGCCTTGTAGGTCCATAGCTCCTGACGGACAGGCAACGGTACATGCGCCGCAGCCTTGGCACAGCGCGCTGTTGACTACCGCAATCCGGCGCGTCTCGCGGATGCCGTGGTCGTTGACTTCCTTGTCCTCATAGGTAATCGCGCCGTACGGACATACATTCTCACAGGTGGAACATCCGTTACACAGTAAGATATCCGCCTGCGCGGTACAAGGATTGGTCAGCAGCTTATCCTTCGCAAGAAGCCCGATGGCCTTCACAGCGGCGGCTCCCGCCTGTGCAACCGTCTCAGGGATGTCCTTCGGCCCCTGACACACGCCGGATAGGAAGATACCCGCGGTGGGCGACTCTACCGGGCGGAGCTTCGCATGGGCTTCCGTCAGGAAGTTATTGGTATCGATGCTTGCCGTCAGCATGGTCGCGATCTTACGCACGTCCGGGTTCGGCTCGATGGCCGTTGCAAGCACTACCATATCCGCTTCTTTTAAAATCTGTTTGTTGTCAAGTAAGTCGGAACCCTGCACCAGAAGCTTTCCGTCCGGCTGCGGGATAACCTTTCCTACCTGTCCCTTAATATAATTAACTCCGTACTGCTCTACGGCCCTCCGGTAGAACTCGTCAAAGTTCTTGCCCGGTGTGCGGACGTCAATATAAAATACGGTTACGTTCACATCCGGATATTTATCCCGAATCAGCATGGCGTGCTTTGCCGTATACATGCAGCAGATTTTCGAGCAATAGGGCTTGCCTCTGTCGTCTGCGCAACGGCTTCCCACGCACTGGATAAATACAATCTCCTTCGGGGCTTTTCCATCGGAAAGACGCTCCAAATGTCCGTGGGTCGGACCCGCCGCATTCATCACGCGCTCCAATTCCAGAGAGGTAATCACATCCTTGCTCTGGCTGTATGCGTACTCGTCATACTTGTCAAGGTTAATGGTGTCAAAACCGGTTGCAACCACGATGGCTCCGTACTTCTCTGTAACAATCTCGTCTTTCTGCTCGTAGTCGATGGCCCCTGCCTGACATACTTTGGAGCAGACGCCGCACTTTCCGGTCTTGAACTTGATGCAGGCTTCCCTGTCAATCACCGGCACATTCGGGATTGCCTGTGCAAACGGCGTGTAAATAGCGCTCCTGGTATTTAATCCTCTGTTAAATTCACTGGGCGCCTTTTTGGACGGACATTTCTCCTGACAGACGCCGCAGCCGGTACATTTGTCCATATCAACGCTTCTTGCCTTCTTGCGGATATCTACGGTGAAATCTCCCACAAATCCGCTGACCTTCTCTACTTCGCTATATGTATAAATGTTGATCTTCTCATGGGCGGAAGCCTCCACCATCTTCGGCGTCAGGATACACGCGGAACAGTCAAGCGTGGGGAAAGTCTTGTCAAGCTGAGACATCCTTCCTCCGATACTCGGCGTCTTCTCCACGATATCCACTTCATAGCCCGCGTCCGCAATATCTAACGCAGTCTGGATTCCCGCAATCCCTCCGCCGATTACAAGGGCTCTCTTGGTCACCCGGCTCTCGCCCGGCTGAAGGGGCGCGTTCAGATTTACTTTGGCAATTGCCGCCCGCATCAGAATAACAGCCTTCTTTGTAGCCTCTTCCATATCTTTGTGAATCCAGGAACAGTGCTCGCGGATATTGGCAATCTCCACCATATATGGATTTAACCCTGCGCGCTCTGCCGCTTTCCGAAATGTAGCCTCATGCATACGGGGCGAACAAGAACAAACCACCATTCCCGTTAACTTTTTCTCCTGAATAGCAGCCGCAATCTTCGCCTGTCCAGCCTCAGAACACATATACTGGTAGTCTTCGGCATGGACAACGCCTGGCTCCATATGCGCCATCTCTACTACTTTACTTACGTCTACCGTCGCGGCAATATTACTTCCGCAGTGGCAGACAAATACTCCGATCCTCTGCACTTAGACTCACCTCCTATACCTTCTGAATGCACTGACTAATAACTGCTGCGGAAGCTCCGGATCCAATAATTCCGGTATCTCGTCCGCAAGAAGATAATTCTGCCCCTTCTGGCGTACCACGATCTGCCTTGCAGCGTCGATTAGTTTGCCCGGCTTCACATCCCTTGGGCATCGCTCCACACATGCAAAACAAGAGAGACATTTCCAGAGAGACCTGGAATTGACCAGACTCTCAATATCTTCGTTAATCACGTAGGATACAAACTGATGGGGCTTAATATCCATCTCGTTATAGGACGGGCAGGATGCGGAACACTTGCCGCACTTCATACATTTCAGCGGATTCACGCCGCTGATTTCCTTAATCAGCTCCGCCTGTTTCTTTTCAGAACTCATTACGCCTGCACCTCCTCTTTCACGCCCAGCGCCTCTGCCAAAAGCTCTGTAAAATATATCACAGGGAGCTTCGCTCCTGTCCTCTTATTCAGATTAGCCAGGCACAGCGGGCATGCCGTCGTTAACATCTGGGCTCCAAAGCCTTCCGCGCTCTCCATAATCTTCTCACACATATTCTTCGACAAGTCCTTCTCTTTTAAGGATATGTAGCCGCCGCAGCACTCGTTGCGGTAGGGGTAAATCACCGGCTCCGCTCCGATTGCCCGGATAAAGTCTTCAATAATCTTCGGATTCTCCGGATCGTCAAAGGCCAGAATCTTGCCGGGACGAAGAAGCAGACATCCGTAATACGCCCCTATCTTCTTACCCTTAAGAGGATTCACTACCTTCTTTTTCAGCTCGTCAAACCCAACCCTGTCACGAAGAACCTCCAGAAAATGAAGAACCTCTGTCTCACCTGTATACGGCTCGTCAAGCTCCATATAATTATTCGCTCTGGTACGGATATCCTCCACATTCTTCATGTCGTCATTGACACGCTTCATCACATGGTGGCAGGCAGAACACATCGTCACAAGCGTCTGTTCCTTTTCCTTCGCCTCATTCAGAGCGCGGACACAGGATAGCTTCGTGGCAATCTCGTCAGTACCAAGGGGATAAACGCCGCCGCAGCACTGCCAGTCTGCAATCTCTTCCAGTTCGATTCCAAGCGCCGCTGCCGAAGCCCTTGCATAAACATCCAGATTCTTTGCCTTTGTTCTCAAAGTGCATCCCGGATAATAACTGTACTTCATAGTTCTCGCTGTCCTTTCTATAAATATTCGATTTAAATATTAATCTGAGCGATGACCTTCTTCAGCGCATCCGCACTAAATTTCAGCTTTTCAACCTCTTCGTCGGTAAGCGCCATCGGAATCTTGCTCTGGATGCCGTTTGGTCCTACCAATGCAAGAGTGCTTAAACATACGTCCTCAATGCCGTACTCTCCATGCATCATAGAGGATACTGTTGATACAGATTCCGAAGCAGACATGAGAATGCCGCATAATCTGCACACGCCTCTGGTAACTGCATAGAAGGTAGCGCCCTTATTGGCAATGATCTCGCCGCCAGACTTCTGTACATAGGTAAGCATCGCCTCTTTATCCAGCTTTTCCGCCTTCTTGCCCATCTTCGGCATCATCTCATAGTAATCGTCTACGTTAACGCCTGCAATTCTGGCTGCCGACCATGGAACGAAAGAAGTATCGCCATGCTCGCCATATACATAAGCGTGAATATTTCTCTGTGCAACCTGGAAATGCTCGGAAAGACCGCAGCGCAGACGCGCGGAATCTAAGATGGTTCCGGAACCGATAATCTGATTCTCCGGAAGTCCGGAAATCTTGGTAAACACATATGTCATAATATCAACCGGATTACTTACGATAATATAGAGCGCTTTTGGCGCAGCCTTTACAATCTCCGGCGTAATCTGCTTTAAGATATCAACGTTGGTCTGTGCCAGTTCGATTCTTGTCTGACCCGGTTTACGCGCAATACCAGATGTGATGATAACAATATCAGAATCCTTTGCATCCTCATAGTCGCCCGCAACGATGGAGATCGGGTCTCTAAAACATGTCCCCTGCTCGATGTCCATTACTTCGCCTTCCACCTTCTCCTTGTTGATATCGATCATGACGATCTCTGACGCCATATCCTCTCCGGATAAAGTGTACGCAATTGTTGAGCCAACGCTTCCTGCTCCGATGATAGTAATTTTGCTGTTCATGTTTTCTCTCCTTCTAACTTTGTTTTTTCTATGTCTATGACAAGATAACAGAAATATGTCGTTTTCTGCCCTTATCCTCAATTATGATAGCACATTGATAACTAATTAACAAGCAATTTTTCGTCTGAAACGTTAAAAAAATAGCATATTTTTTCCAATCAAAAAAACCACAAAAAATATGCTGTAAAGCTTTAAAAAAGCAGCATTTTTTTTGTGGATTTTGTATATTGCCATGTTTCTTGTCAGACAGACAACGGGCCGTAAAGCGTGTCCCCAAACTAGGACGGCATCCTGCCGAAAGCAATCAGGGGATACGCTCTGGTACAACATTGTATAAATAACGGTGAATAATGTGCTTGATATCTGCTAGCAATAACGTTCTGCAATCTCTTTGAATCTGTCCGCATGAACCTCATACCACTCGTCAAACTTCATTCCCGCATCGGAAATCTCTTTTCCGAGTTCCTCAAAGAATACCGGTACCCCAGCCTCAGTAATCGTACCGACCTGCTCTCCAAACCGTTCTTTACCTTCTCTGTCATTTCCATTTACCGTAAGCACAAATGCAGGCTGCGTCTTCCCATCTACTTTTTTCACCGCTCCCCGCAGTCCAATTCTTCCAATCTGATGGGTTCCGCAGGACGACGGACAGCCGGAAATATGAATCTTCGGCAGTACGCCGTCCTCATACCCCCATTCTCTCGATGCAGACACTAATTCCGCAAGTACCTTCTGGGAATCTCTCAAACCGACCTGGCAGATGGACGCCCCGATACACGCAACAGACGCTTCAAACGCCGTCTGCGCGCTGTCCTTCGTAATTTCAAGAATCTTCTGTGCCTCTGCCCCGGTAAGATTAATCACATACAGCTTCTCATCCGGTGCAATCCGAATCTCCGTCTGTTCCATATCCTTCATTGCCTCATACAGCTCTTTTAGCTTTGCAGGCGCCGGGCAGCCTCCGATGGGATGGTATTCCACCGCATAAAGCCCCTCTTGTTTCTGGGAAGCGGCTCTTCTGTCGTCCACCTGAACGCCATCCGGTTGCTTCGTAACCACCCGCTGCTCCGCCTGAATATCCAGTTTCTCCTCACTCATCGCCTCTGTCAGCTTCTCCTGATATGCCTCTACATACTTGTCCCCCAATACATCCTGCATATACCGGGTCCTCGCCTTCGCGCGGTTCTCATAATTGCCATAGGACACAAAGAGCTTCACCATAGCTTTAATATAGTAGAGAATCTGGCTTCCCGGAACTGCCTCCGCCACCAGAACGCCCATCTTAGGGTTATTTCCCAGTCCGCCCGCACTGTAAACGTCAAACAGGCCGTCCTCTCTTGCAGCAAATCCAAGATCCCGGAAGGTTGCATGGGTATGATTTGCCTGCGAATTGGAAAAGCACACTTTCAGTTTCCTTGGCAGCTTCACCGTTTTGATTAGTCCCATCAGATACTCGCCTGCTGCCTCCGCATAGGGAAGCACGTCAAAATATTCTCCCTTTTCCACGCCTGATAAGGGCGACGCCATCACATTTCTTGGGAAATCCCCGCCTCCGCCTCTTGTCACGATTCCATGCTCCAATGCGGCAACCGCCAAATCGCAGACTGCATCCGCGCTCAGATTATGAAGCTGGATTGTCTGACAGGTTGTAAGATGAACCTTGTCAATCTTATATTGCTCTATCGACCTGACCAAAAACCCAAGCTTGTCTACGGTAAGCCTTCCTCCCGGCAGGCGCAGTCTCAACATCCCCGCCTTTCCTCCCCTTTGGGCATAACTTCCGAACCCTCCGGAAAAACCCTTATACTGAGGCACTGTAATCTCGCCTGCATAAAACTGCCTGGTTACTTTCTCAAATTCTTCATAATCTTTTTTCCATTCCATTTCCTGCATCTTCCTGCTCCTTACTTCTATCATTTTTCATATAAAACCTGACCTATGAATATAGTATATCTATTGATATCCAAAAATACAATTAAAAATCTCTCCGATTACTTATAAATTTAAAATGGAGATACAGTTCACACGCCGCCTGCGCTGGGCTGCAAACCGCGACATACGAAACAAGGCGAGACAACATTCCAGTGAACTTCCTGCCAACGTAGTCTAAGAAACTCAGGAATGCCTTCGTTCCTAAGACTACGTAAGCAGCAATTTCACTTC
>CATJPU010000336.1 GCA_949742505.1 uncultured Lachnospiraceae bacterium
GAAAGTAGGGATTTCCCTACTTGTATTATATGCGACTACCAAAGAAAAATCAAAGGAAATTCATGGGAATTTCTTATTTGCTATAAGGCCTGTTACTATTCGTGGCCTGGGAGACCGCTAATAGTAACTAAGGTCTTACCGGATAAAGTCCGTCACCCAATGATTAATAATGGTAGGATTTTCTCTTTGCAGCGAGAAATCCCATGGATATGATACAGGCACAGACTTCCGCTACGGTGATTGCCAGCCAGATTCCGTCCACACCTAAGAATATGGGCAGAATCAATACGGACAAGGCTTGAAATACCAGCGCCCGCAGGAATGAAATGGCGGCCGAGATTCCTCCGTTATTCAGCGCGGTAAAGAATCCGGATGCGAAGAGATTAAAGCCTGCAAGCAGGAAGGAAAATGCAAACAAATGAAAAGCATGGGTGGTCAGCCGGTATAACTCTGCATCATAGCCTACGAATATCTTCGCCAGGGGAGCGGCAAGGAGGATGGCGAGGCTGGTTAAAAGGATACCAGAGCCAAACATGAGCGCTATGCTTTTGCGGAGCATATTTTTTAATTCCCCATGATTCCCCGCGCCGAAGTGATAGCTGATTATCGGGGCGCTGCCGATGGAATAACCGATGGATATGGCGATAAAGATAAATTGCACATACATGAGTACGCCATAGGCGGAGACGCCGTTTTCCCCAATCAGCCTGAGAAGCTGAAAGTTGTACAGCATGCTTACGGTAGAGGAGGAAACGCTGGACATAACCTCGGAAGAACCGTTGGCACAGGCTTTCAGGATAGGTTTCAGCTCCGGTTTTGTGGAAGTTAAGCGCAGAAGGCTGGAATTGGACCTTAAAAAGTAAATCAGGGGAACCAGGCCGCCCACGCATTCCCCAATGCCTGTGGCGAGGGCGGCTCCCGCGAGCCCCCAGCCGAATCCTGCGATAAACACAGCGTCCAGTACGGCGTTGGTAACGCCGGCAATTACGGTAATGGCAAGTCCCAGATTCGGTTTCTCTGCCGCCGCGAGAAAGCTCTGGAATACATTCTGCAGCATAAAAGCGCCGGTAAATGCGGTGGTAATCCGTCCATACAATATGCAGTCGGGGAGCATCTCAGGGGTAGCGCCTAAGAAGACAGACACCGGACGGATGAGCAGCATTCCTGCGATACTGAGAAGGATTCCCAGAATTACCGTAAAGATAATCAGTATTGTAAATGTCCGGCAGGCCTTTGCCTTCTTCCCGCAGCCAAGTTCCATGGCTACAAGGGCGCTTCCGCCGGTTCCAATCATAAATCCCATGCCGCCGAGAATCATGACGAAGGGCATAACCAGATTCAGAGCGGCAAAGGGAGTCTTTCCAACAAAGTTAGAGACAAACAGTCCGTCAATCACCCCATAAATCGAGGTGAAAATCATCATAATCATTGTGGGAAATACAAAGCGAAGTAATTTCTGATAGGTAAAGTGGTCGGATAATTGTATTTTCATGTTTCGTTCATCTCCTTTATCTGTATTTTGAATGCGTCGGTATATTTGCGGAATAGTGACAGAAACAGGGCTTGTTCGGTTTCGTCGAGAGAAAGCATGGCATGTTCTTCGGCTGAAATAACCGTATCTGCGCTTCCTTTGGCAAGGGCGAATCCTTTTTTCGTGAGAGTGATTACCTTGGAACGGCGGTCGCTTCCAGGGGTAAGTGTCAGGTAACCTTCGGTTTCCAGCTTCTTGAGGGAAGAATTAACCGTCTGTTTCGGCTCATAAAGTAACCTACACAGCTCGCTCTGGGTCAGGGGGGCAGGAGCGGTGCGCAAAGAGTAGAGAATCCAGAAAGTACATTCGGACATGCCGAAACGCTTCGCCAGATGTCGGTAGATTTCATCATTTTCCTTAATGATTTCGTTGTATTCCATTAATATTTCCATATATTCCATAAGTTCTTTCTCCGTTTTTCTAATTGTTTTTACCGCAAATATACATAAAAAGTCCGAAAGCGGACAAATAGAATTATAGTCCGATTTCGGATGAATGTCAAGATAAAAATGATTCAGGAAGGTGTGAATAAGTGGAACAAGCACAAATTTAGAGGATTTAAATTTTCCATGCAGGGAAGACTTTTCTTACAACTCGCCCCGTTTATTTTTTCCGTTCTCTGGCTGCCCGAACCGGGTAATAAATTACAAATAGAAGAAAGAGGGCCCCCATAAAATGCTTCCTTTGGGGCGGGAGACGAATATTCATAATGAGCATTATACTGCGACAAAGATGTTTGATTCCGCAGTTCTGGGATTCAAAGAACTGGAAGGACGCTGCGAGCGAATATTCTTTTCTCCGGCAGATGTGCCGCTGATTCGGGATGATACGCTGCAGATGCTAAAGAGGTTGGATGTGAGGATTACCGCGCTGGTTTACCACAAAATACCGGGACATCCCATGATACTGGATCAGTCAGTCCTTCCTGCAATCATGGACTATCGGGGGCAGGAAGGACTACAGGAAGCCATAAAGGCCTGCGGCGTACCTGTGCGTGAAGTACAGGTAAAGGACGAAGGGACGATTATGGATGTGGACTGCAAAAAGGATTACGAACGAATGCTTATGGAAAATGCCGGCTATTCCGGTGAAAAAGAACGGTTGCGGATGGAGTTGAAGCTCAGCATCGGAACGGATGAACTGTGTCTGGACAGCAGCAAGGTAACATTTCTGGATTTGATTTCCATTACAGGCTCCATGAGCGCCGTGTGTCAGGCTATGCACATGTCTTATACCAAAGGCTGGCGTATGATGAACAAGCCTGTATTGACCGCGCTGCCCTTTTGCAGGCGATTCAGGAAAAACCGGAGATAGCCATAGATATTATGCAGTCATTGTCTATGAAGCTTTTGTCCTCCGTCGAGCGGATACGGTGTCTGAATGAACACAGCGCCATGCAATAGGTCTGCAATCTGCTTCTAATCTTCGCGGAGCCCAAAGGGCGATACCATTGTTATCGGAGAAAAGCTGAGTCAGGAGTATATCTCAAGTTTACTCGGAATCAATCGGATTACAGTAGTAAGAGTGATGAAGGAATTGCGGGAGCAGGGGCTGGTGGAAAAGAGGGGCGGATATTATTGTATTCAGGATGTGAGACAATTGGAAGAAAGCCGGATGGAGAAACGGGCATAGAAACTTAACGCAGAGAGTACCATTCATACTTTCAGGAGAAAGGAGAGGGCGGTACTCTCTGTCTGATCAAATTATATTATGCTGTATTCTTCCAACAGTCTTGTCTGATAAATCTCGTCCATGGATGATTTATTTAATTCGTCAATTTTCCCCAAACTAATTAATCTCTGAGTAAGCAGATTCAGAGCGGCTTGCCGCTGCTCAAGAGAGGCGGTCTGCTGTTCCAAAGATGTAGTCTGCTGTTTCAGAGATGCCGTCTGATGCTCCAGTACTGTTTTTTTCTGTGATAAAGTTTCGATTTCTTTCGCAAGCCTGTCGCGTTCCTTCTGTGCGGCTGTGCCTAGAGCGTGTTTGAAAATGTATTCCCGCCATCTGTACGCACCACTTTGTGTGATATTTACACCAAAATTGGTCGGCGTAGCCCACTACGGCTCCCTCTTTTGGCACAAATCTCTCACTAAGTGGATCGTACATCTGGCAGAAAGCAATTTTCAAACACGCTCTGGCGGACTGCAATAAAAGTTAAGCAGAACAAGATAAAAAATAAGAGTACAATATGAATATCCGCTTGCCGGACCGGATACTTAGAATTACGAAAAACTGTTACGGGATGTTAGATGTTGTCATAAACAGAATCTGCTCCATTCCCATTTTCTGCACCTGTAGGCCGCATTTTTCATAAAATTTCATGGCGGCTTCGTTGCAGGCCCAGACGTTTAGTGTTACATTGTAACATCCGGCCTGTCTTGCGATATCCAGAACGAACTGATAGAGTTTTGTTCCGATTTTCTGTCCTCTGGCTGTTTCGGAAACGCACAAATCGTCGATGTATAAGGTTTTAATCTTATTCAGAGAGTGAGACTGATAGTTCTGGTATATGCAGAAGGCATAGCCAAGTATCCGGTTATCTTCCTCAGCTACATAGATGGGGCGTGTTTCATCCTTCATAAGGTCTTCTAATTCTTCGGCGGTGTATTTCTTTGAGCCTGCGGTGAACAGGTCGGGGCGTTTGTCTGAGTGAACTTTCTGAACCTGGTACAGCAGGGTTTCAATCTGCGGGATATCTGGGTTTTCCGCTATTCTTATCTTCATGGTACATTCCTCCAAATCTGATGAAAATGGTATTTTAGTACATTATAGCACAGGTGTCAAGACTTCGATAACCGCCGCTTTCGCGTAGAAGGGATTCCTGCCAGTTCCCGGTACTTTGCAATTGTTCTTCTGGATACCTGAATATGGTTTTCGGAGGTTATGCGCTCTGCAATCTGCTGGTCGCTTAAGGGAGCGCGGGCGTCTTCCGACTGGATCAGCGTTTTCATCTGTTTTGTAATCGCATCCGAGCTTACCGACGCATGGGAGGCGCTGTCAGTAAGCCCGGATTTGAAGAAATCTTTCATTTGAAATATTCCTGCGGAGGTCTGGATATATTTTCCGTTGACGGCTCTGCTGACGGTGGATACGCTGATATTCATTTCGCCGGCAATCTCTGACATGGTCATAGGATTAAGGGGACCGGCCTGTTTCAAAAAGGAATCCTGACGCATTACTATTTTTTCAGTCAGCGTGATTAATGTTTGTTTTCTTCTTATGAGATTATTCAATATGGCATGGGCGTGCCGGTATTTATTTTTCAAATATTGCAACAATTCTTTATCCGGGGTTGTGAGCATTAACTGATAATAATAATCGCACAGGCTGTAATCTTCATACCATGAATCGTTCAGAATGATTTCCCATTTTTCATGATTTTCTTTTACGATAATATCAGGAATAATGTACCGGGTATGGGAAGGGGGTTCCGGTATAGAGGGATAGGGGGATAATTCGGATAGTATGCGGCACGCGTCCCGGACTGCGTCAGTATTTGTGTGGAGTTTTTTGGCAAGCTGTCCTGTTTTGCCTGTAATAAATAAATCAAAGTATTCCGCTGCGATTTTGTAGGCGAGGCTGTCGGAACAGCCGTTTTCTGTTAACTGGATTTTCAGGCAATCCGCTACATCGTAGGAGAAAATTCCTACAGGTTCCAATTGCTTCAGAGAAATCGTCCAAAAGGTTAATTGTTCTTTGCTGATGCCGGACATCCGGGCCAGTTCTTCCACGGTAAAGGGTAGAAATCCCCGTTCATCCAGCGATTCAATAAGATAAGTAACCGTAGCGATATCCGCTTTAGAACAGTGAGTGAAATCAAGCTGTTCTAAGACAAGCTGATGTAGGGAAGACAGAGAATCTGTCTTTACAAGATTTAACCAGGCGCAGGAATCATAGGAAGAACATTTCTTAGCGCTTCCGGCAGAAGACAGTGTATAACTGGAATTCTGATACCAGTTGTGAAAGTCAATATTTTGCGCCGCAGGGCTGGAAGAAACGTCTAACATAGGGTTTTCTAACATTTCTTTTTCCATAAATTCCTGTAATTCTGTTTCGCACATTTTTAAAAGTGAAAGAAATTGAATCTGCTGCTGATTCAATTTGGGGGACAAAGTCAGTGAGTTAGAAAAAGCCAGTTCCATTTTACACCTCGTTAAAAAACAAACAATTATAGCTACATTATATCGAATATCTGGGAAAATACAATTTAATTGTAGAAAAAAGACTAAAATTAGGCAAAAAATGTCTAACTTTAGGCGGAAAAGAGAAGTGTTGAATGCAATCTTCAAACACACTCTAGAAGATGAAATTTATTTCATCTCTATTAAAAACGCTTCTGAATTGTCTGCTTAGAGAGTGTATCCCGATTCAATACGCTGTTTACCAGGCGCCCTGTGAATAGTAGACTAGGTGAATATTATCCCCCTTGGGAGCCACCAGTTTCCCGCTTGAGAGCCACCCGGAAATGGTATTTTCCATCTTCAGAGCCACTACAACATATTGTGGCAGCACACATATTTGATTTCACTATAAATCTCCTTATAGTTATTCTTGGAGAACTGCAGATGCAGTATCACCAAATAATCTATAA
>CATJPU010000337.1 GCA_949742505.1 uncultured Lachnospiraceae bacterium
AATGGAGGAAAACAGTATGGATAAGGGGAAATTACGAAAGACTTACCAGGAGGTCATTTCCATAGAAGAATATTTAAGGAAACGACAGAAAATGAAAGAGTCAGAACAGAAGGAAAAAGCGATGAGGGCGCATGAAAAAAGCCCTGCCTGGCTGTTGGCAGAGCTTTACGTTTAATATAAAGGGGATATTGCCTTATCGTATGAACGGAAAACGTTCGCAGGGGCTGATGAGAATTAATTTCCTGTCTCAGAATCCTCGTCCTCTTTTCTGGTTGCCCTATAGACAAGAGCATAGGCGTACAGCAGCACAGGAAGAAGGATGGTGCATGTTACGGACGCCTTTAAAAGTCCTATGGCCGCCGGGTGATCAATGAGCGCAAAGACAAGAGTGCTTACATAGAGGAGAATCAGCAGTACGGCGCCGGTTAGGGCGAAAAAACGCTTAAATTTTTTCATGGGAGTTCCTTTCTGGTTGATTGCTATCAGGAAATAACAGTCTTTCCAGACAGAATATTCTTGTAATCCTCGTAGTTTTTCCTGAGAAGCTTCGGCGTGTCAAGCTCGTAAGGACATCGGGAACTGCACTGGCCGCATTCCAGGCAGTTCTCGATTTTTTGCATATTCTCCTGCCATGTCTCATTAAGCCATGCGGCGGAGGGGGCGCGTCTGACCATCAGGGACATCCGGGCGCAGTTATTAATGGGAATACCTGCGGGACATGGCAGACAGTAGCCGCATCCCCGGCAGAAATCGCCGGTTAATTCCTTTTTCTCTTTCTCGATAAACTGGCGGATTTCTTCATTCATTACCGGCGGATTCTCCATATAATCCAGCCATTCTTCCAATTCGGTCATTCTCTGGATTCCCCAGATTGGGAGTACGTGGTCAAACTGGGACATATAGGAAAAGGCGGCTTTTGAGTTGCTGATCAGTCCGCCGGCCAGCGCTTTCATGGCGATAAAGCCCATATTCCGCTCCCGGCACATCTGTACAAGCTCTAAGTCTTTTTCGGAAGACAGGTAACTTAAGGGGAACTGCAGGGTCTCGTAGAGGCCGGATTCAATACATTCCTTTGCGACGTCAAGTTTGTGGGCGGTTACGCCGATATGGCGGATTTTCCCCTGTTCTTTCGCTTCCAGCATACATTCATACATTCCGGTTCCGTCGCCGGGACGCCAGCAGGTATCCACCATATGGAACTGATAAATGTCGATGTAATCCGTTTTTAAAAGTCTTAAGGAAGTCTCCAGATGTTCCTTGAAATCTTTCGGTGTTTTGGCGGCAGTCTTGGTTGCTATATAAATGTTCTCACGCAAATCAGAGAAAGCATATCCCATCTTTTCTTCGCTGTCACTGTAGGCTCTGGCGGTGTCAAAAAAATGCATTCCCCCCTCATAAGCGCGTAAAAGGATGGCTTTTGCAGTTTCAAAATCAACCCTCTGAATCGGAAGAGCGCCGAAAGCATTCTGCGGGACGGTAATTCCTGTAGTTCCTAATGTAATCTGTTTCATAGTTTACCTCCGGTTATTTATTTTATTACATTTATCATACACCTATTTTGGGAAATAGACAATTTAATAGAAGGAAATACTTTGAAATTTATGACAAATGGTATATAATAGTCTGTGCAGAAAAATGACGGAAGTCAGCATAGAAAATTTATCAGAATAAAGGAGATTATCAGTATGGGTGCTGCATTATTAGATCAGTGGCGTAAAATTGCATATAACGAACAGGCGGACAGGGGTCAGCTTCAGAGATTCTGGGACGAGTATTTTCAGATTGAGAAGGATATTTATGAGAAGCTTCTTGAGGAGCCGGATACGGAAGTGCGTGGGACGGTAAAGGAACTGGCTGAGAAGTATGGTCAGGACGTACTCACTATGGTTGGATTCCTTGACGGGATTAACGACAGCTTAAAAGAAGCGAATCCGATTGAGACCATGGAGGAAGATACCCAGGTGAATCTGGTATTTGACAAGGCGCTTCTTTATAAGAATATGGTTGCCGCTAAGGCGGACTGGCTGTATGAGCTGCCTCAGTGGAAGAAGATATATTCGGAAGAAGAGCGCAAAGCCTTGTATAAGGAGCAGAAGGAATCCGGTACAATCCGCAAGGAGAAGAAGATTGGCCGTAATGCTCCATGTCCATGCGGAAGCGGCAAGAAATATAAAAAATGCTGCGGAAGATAGAATCTGGCCGCACGCCGGGTATCAGTGGTTTGTTCAGTCTGAGATTGAAACAAAGCGGGAAATAATTATGAAACTGACAGAGAAGGAAGTGAAAGATACAGATGAAATCAATTTATGACAGTTATACGCTAAATAACGGAGTGAAGAATCCCTGCGTGGGATTCGGTACATTTAAGGCAGCCGACGGTCAGAGTACGGAAGTCTTAAAGATGGCGATTGACGCGGGATACCGGTATTTTGATACGGCTTCATTTTATGAAACCGAGGAGAGTCTCGGGAGGGCTGTGAAGGAAAAGCAGATTCCCAGGGACGAGCTGTTTATTACATCGAAGGCCTGGAAGACGGAGATGGGTTACAGGGAAGTGAAAGAAGCTTTTGAGAAGACGTTAAAGCGTCTTCAGATGGATTATCTTGATTTGTATCTGATTCACTGGCCGGTTCCGGAAGAAGGCTATGAGGACTGGAAACAGCTGGATGGGGATACCTGGAAGGGAATGGAAGAACTGTATGACGAAGGGAAGATAAGGGCTATTGGCGTCAGTAATTTTCTGCCTCATCACATTGAGAATCTTCTGGAGCGCTGCCGCGTCAGGCCGGCGGTGAATCAGATTGAATTTCATCCGGGATATACGCAGGAGTTAACGGTACGGTTTTGTCAGGAGAGGGATATTCTGGTTCAGGCGTGGAGTCCTATCGGAAGGAGCGCGCTTCTTAACAACCCTATGATTCTGGAGATTGCAGAACATTATAACGTGTCGGCCGCGCAGCTTTGTATCCGCTATGCAGTGCAGAGAGGGATTGTGCCGCTGCCGAAGTCGTCGGCTATGGAGCGGATGAAGCAGAATCAGGACGTTTTTGGATTTGCGATTACGGAGGAAGATATGTACCGTCTGGGAACATTTGCACAAACCGGCTGGTCGGGGCTGCATCCGGATGGAGGAAGTACAAGAGGAACATCAAAGAAACTGTGTTTACCAACGGACTAAAAGGGAAGATGAAAGATGAAATTATACAGACATAAAGTACAATATTATGAAACCGACCAGATGGGAATTGTGCATCATTCCAATTACATCCGGTGGTTTGAAGAGGCGAGAATCAATCTGATGGACCAGATGGGAATCAGCTATAAGAGAATGGAAGATATGGGAATTATCAGTCCGGTGCTGTCTGTGGAGGCCGATTTCCTGCGCATGGTGCGATTCGGCGGAAGCGTTCTTATCCGGGCGGTGATAGCGGAATATAACGGTATCAAACTTGCGGTATCTTATCAGGTGATTGACAGGAATACCAATATGGTTCAGTGCAAGGGTATAACCAGGCATTGTTTCCTGAATGAAAAGGGACGGCCTATTTCTCTGAAAAAGAGTTTTCCGGAGATTCATAAGCTGTTTGAACAAGAGTATGAAAAGGAAAAACAGTCAGAAGTAAAAGACGGGAATAAAGAGAATCATAAAAACCATAAGAAGCGTACAAAGGAAGATGAGACAGAAGTTTAAGTTATTGGAACGTCATAAGTATTTATGGCGTTTTCCTGTGTTGATTTTGTCTTGTCCATGTTCAAACACGCTCTAAGCTGGAAGAAATATAGAAAAGAGTAAAAGCGGTTATGAGAATGAATAATGAATTGCTGCAGAAAATAGATGAGAAATATGCGAGACTCAGCAAAGGACAGAAGAAACTGGCTGATTATATCCGTCAGGAATATGATAAAGCGGCGTTTCTGACAGCTGCAAAAATGGGCGAAGTGGTAGGCGTCAGCGAGTCTACGGTTGTCCGGTTTGCGATGACGCTGGGATACAAGGGATATCCGGAATTTCAGAAAGCTCTGGAAGAGCTGGTGAGAACGAAGCTGAACTCCATACAGAGAATGGAAGTAACCTACGGACGTATCAGTCAGGGAGAGATTCTGGCGTCTGTGCTGCAGTCGGATATTGACAAGATTAAGCTTACAATGGGAAGCGTAGATCAGGAGGCTTTTGAAGTAGCCGTAGATACCATACTGAAGGCAAAAAGAATTTATGTAATTGGAATCAGAAGCTGCGCGCCTCTTGCAAGTTTCCTAAGTTATTATTTACATTTGATTTGTGAGGATGTAACACTGGTAAATTCCAATACCTCCAGTGAGATTTTTGAGCAGTTGATTCGGATTGGCAAAGAAGACGTAGTGATTGGCATCAGCTTTCCCCGCTATTCCATGCGGACGCTGAAAGCGCTGGAATTTGCCAGCAACCGGAGCGCCAAGGTCATTACGCTGACAGACAGCGTACATTCTCCGATTAATCTGTACTCATCCTGTAATCTGATTGCAAGAAGCGACATGGCGTCCATCGTGGACTCGCTGGTGGCTCCGTTAAGTGTTGTGAATGCTTTGGTGGTTGCCTTGTGCATGAAGAAGCAGAACGAGGTGGTCGCCACTTTAGAGACGCTGGAACAAATCTGGGACGAGTACGAGGTGTACAGTAAGGACGAGCTGAACATGGTAACGGATAAGGTGGAATTCCGCCGCCTTGGCGGAGACGAAGAATAGTATGAGCAGAGTATTGATTATCGGCGGAGGAGCGGCTGGGATGTTCGCTGCCGTCCATGCCGCGAGACGGGGACATAAGGTAAGTGTATTTGAGAAAAATGACCTCCCCGGCCGGAAATTATTTATTACAGGAAAGGGCAGGTGCAACTTAACTAATGCCTGCGATACGGAGGAACTGTTTGAGGCGGTTTGCGGTGATTCCAGATTTTTATACAGCAGTTTTTATGGCTGCAGCAATCAGGATGTGATGGGTTTTTTTGAAGACCTTGGACTGAAGCTCAAAGTAGAGCGGGGAAACCGGGTATTTCCGGCTTCGGACCATTCGTCGGACGTGATTCGCGTTCTGACGGAGGAAATGAAAAAGCAGGGGGTAATTCTTCACCTGAATACGGCGGTGAAGGATGTGTTTTCGGAAAAAGAAGGATTTGCAGTGCAGACAGCGGATGGGAAGAAGTTCTTCGGGGACAGCTGTATCGTTGCTACAGGGGGACTGTCTTACCCTTCCACCGGCTCTACTGGAGACGGCTACCGGTGGGCGAGAGGATTCGGGCATCGGGTAAGCCGGCTGATTCCCGGACTGGTTCCGATGGAGACAGAGGAATCTTATGTATCTAAGCTGCAGGGATTGTCGCTGAAAAATGTTACAGTGACTATCCGAAAGGGCAGGAAAAAGCTGTATGAAGAATTTGGCGAGATGCTGTTTACCCATTACGGAGTCAGCGGGCCGGTGATTCTTAGCGCCAGTAGCAGAATCGGAGACAGTCTCCGGAATGATAAATTAACGATGTCCGTTGATTTGAAGCCTGCCCTTTCGGAAAGTCAGCTTGATAAAAGGCTTCTGAGGGACTTTGAAGAAAATAAAAACCGCTGTTTTAAGAATGCTCTTGGGAAAATGTTCCCGGCTAAACTGATTCCGGTTATGGTAGAATTAAGCGGGATCGCACAGGAGAAGCAGGTGAACGGGATTTCCAAAGAGGAACGAAAGCAGTTTGTCCGACTGATAAAGGATTTCAGATTTACGTTAACGGGGCTTCGGGATTACCATGAGGCAATTATTACAAGGGGCGGCGTATCTGTGAAGGAAATCAATCCGGGAACCATGGAGTCGAAACTTGTGCCGGATTTGTATTTTATCGGAGAGGTGCTTGATTTGGATGCGGTAACCGGCGGATTTAATTTGCAGATTGCCTGGTCTACCGCCTATATGGCGGCCTGTGCAGTTAGATAATAACTGTCCGCAGAGTGTCTGGCCTGCCCGAAAAGCTTCGCTGCAGGAAGCCGGGCAATTCAGAGACGTTCTTAATGAAAGTGAAATCAGTGCTTACATAGTCTTAGGAGCGAAGGCGTTCCTGAGCTTCTTAGACTATGTTGGTACTGAGTTCACTGGAATGTTGTCTCGCCCGGCTTCCTGCAGCGAAGCTTTTCGGGCAGAGACTCTGCGGACAGTTACGATGAGAGATAAAGGAGAGAAAGTAAGTGGAAGCGATATTTTATATGGAGTACAGAGAGTCGAAGAAGGCGGTTGAAGAGATGTTTGACGCCTATTATAAGTACAAAAATTCCAAGAGAATCGGAATTTTCAAATCTCCGGATATTCGGGAGAAGGTTCAGGAGAAGACAGAGGAACGCTGGAAAGAAATCCGGAAAATCAGTCGGAGGGAGCGGACCGTTAAGGCTGAATTTTTTGAGGACCATTTTGTATGTACCACAGGGGATGTGATTCAGGAATATCAGTATTCAGAGATTGAAGCGATGTTTGAGACGGACACAACTCTGGTTTTTGTGGCAGGTAAGAATCGGAAGAAGGAGTCTTTCCTTGGGTTGAAGAAGGGCAGTGTAAAGGGAAGAAGTCTTGCGGATTTGAAGAAATTTCTTCTGGAGCGTTGCGGGAAGGTCACAAAGGGAATTAAACTGTTATAAGCGAATCATAATTATAGTAAACGACAAATAAATTTGCCGTTTACTATAAACCATCCGGGGGATGCGCACGATTTTTGTAAGGTAGAATCTGCGTTTGCACGCAGCAAAAATCGGCGCAGGAAACGTCATAAAGAAAAGAATTATGACGTTTCCTATAGTTGTATAGAAAGGCGAAGGAGATATGGGGTATAATATAGCAATCGACGGACCTGCCGGAGCAGGAAAAAGCACCATCGCAAAAAGAGTGGCGCAGAAAAAGGGATTTATCTATGTAGATACCGGGGCGATGTACCGGGGACTTGCGGTTCACTTTCTGAAAAACGGGATTGAGCCGGAGGACAGGGAAGGGATTATCCGGGCCTGTCAGAACGCCGATGTAAGTATCGGCTATGAGGACGGTATACAGCAGATTTATCTAAACGGTGAGAATATCACAGCGCAGCTTCGGGAAGAAGCAGTTGGAGATATGGCTTCTAAGAGCTCTCCGATTTCGGAGGTGAGAGAAAAGCTGCTTATGCTGCAGCGGAGTCTTGCCAAAGAAAAGGACGTCGTGATGGACGGAAGGGATATCGGGACGAATATCCTGCCGGACGCCGATGTGAAGGTGTATCTTACAGCCAGCGCAGAGACCCGTGCAAAGAGAAGATACGACGAGCTGGCCGCAAAGGGCGTTCCCTGCGATATGGAGCAGATTGCCGCTGATATTAAGGAGCGGGATTACCGGGATATGACAAGAGATACCGCGCCCCTTAAGCAGGCGGAGGATGCGGTGCTGGTAGATAGCTCTGGGATGAGCATCGAGGAAGTGACGGAGGCAATCCTAAGCTTGTGCAAATAGAATTGGTCCGCCCTTGCGCCGCCTGCCCCGGCCTGCAAACTGCCAGATAGCAGAAAGGGCGAGACAACATTCCAGCAAACTAACTGCTAACGTAGTCTAAGAAGCTCAGGAATGCCTTCGCTCCTAAGACTACGTAAGCAGTGGATTTTGCTTCCATCAAAAACGTCTCTCAAATGCCCTTTCTGCTATCTGGCAGTTTGCAGGCCGGGGCAGGCGGCGCAAGGGCGAAAATGAAGAGAGAAAGAAGTGCAAAGAGGAAGGATAAGTAAAGAGTATGGAGGTTTTACTTGCGGAGACAGCGGGGTTTTGTTTTGGGGTGAAGCGGGCTGTGGATACGGTGTATCAGCAGCTTGAGGAGAATCCAGGAAGAAGGATTTATACTTATGGGCCGATTATACACAACGCAGAGGTCATTCGGGATATGGAGGAACGGGGCGTAAGGGTTCTTAGGAGCGAGGAAGATTTGGAAGAGGCGAAGGACGGAATTGTGATTATTCGTTCCCATGGGGTTCCGAAGAGGATTTGCGACAGACTGGATGCTTCCGGGATTTCTTATGTGGACGCCACCTGCCCCTATGTGAAGAAAATCCACCGGATTGCTATGGAAGAAGAAGCAAAGGGAAGATTTCTGGTAATTGTTGGAAATGCAGACCACCCGGAAGTGGCGGGCATTAAAGGATGGGCGGGCAGTGAATCCGCTGTGGTTTCTACAGTGGAGGACGCGAAGAATCTTGTGTTGCCGGAGGGCAGCAAGGTGTGCATTGTGGCCCAGACGACATATAATTACAATAAATTCAAAGAATTGGTTGAAATTATTTCAAAAAAGGGTTATGATATAGTTGTTTTAAATACGATTTGCAATGCTACAAAAGAACGACAGGAAGAGGCGGCCCGCATTGCAGACAGGGTAGACGCGATGATTATCGTAGGAGACAGGCATAGTTCCAATACCCAGAAGCTATTTGAA
>CATJPU010000338.1 GCA_949742505.1 uncultured Lachnospiraceae bacterium
CTTCAAACTGTTGTATACTCTTAATCATAGGGAACACCTTTCTTTATGCTATTGGGTTTCGTCGACTAATATAATAACACAAAACTGGCGTTCCCTTTTCTATGTGTCCTACAAAAATTTTACGCTAGCAATCCGGTCCTAGCGCCGTTTGAGCCAGAGCATGTTTGAAAACGCGGACCTTAGGCTTTAACAGAGAAGAGCGACTACCTTCTATTCCTGCAGGTATGCCGCTCTTTTTACATAATCAGCCTTTCTGTCATTTTCTTACTATTTCAAATTCATCTGATAAGCTTCCAGTCCATCCTCATCAATCATCGCCTGCTGAACGCCAAATCGCGTAACGCTCACGTCCGCCGCATAGGTCGCCAGCTCAATTGCCCGGACAATATCATAGTTTCTGGCAAGACATACCGCCATCGCGCTGATAAATGCATCCGCAGCCCCTGTCACATCTACAACCGGAAAGTTCTGGGTTCCAAAGAAACGCGCATGGTCCTTATTTTTCAGATAACACCCCTTTTCTCCAAGCGTGATAATGATGTTTTTTATCCCTTTCAAAAATAGAATCTCCGCACGCTTTTCTATCGGCATATCTCCCGGCACAAGGCGAACTGCCTCATCTTCGTTTGGCACAAAATAATCAATCTTTTCAAGAAATTCATCTTCCAATGCTTCTATCGCAGAAGGCTTTACAATCATCTTCACTTTCTTTTTCAGGCACATTCCAATTGCCGCAAGAACAGTCTCTTCCAAAAGCTCCATATTAATCAGGCAGTATCCCGCCCCATCGAAAACAGGCTCATATTTTCTGATATGCCCGCCGTCCAGACACTGATTTGCGCCTTCTTCAATGATAATCGTATTCTTCCCGCCTGTACCTACCGTAATATAGGCCTTTCCGGTTGCCTGGGATGGACAGAACACAACCCCGTTCATCCGAACGCCTGCTTCCACTAAGCTGTCGTAAATCATCCGGCCCTCCTGATCGTTGCCCAGACATCCCAGCATATAAGCGCATCCCCCAAGCTTTCCGATTCCCACCGCCTGATTGGCTCCGTCTCCTCCCGGAAACTGCATCGTCCTTTTTACCCGGAGGGTTCCGCCTCTTGTACGGGTCTGATCTACTACCACATTGCAGTCCATGTTCATATTTCCGATTACAACAATCTTCTCTGACCGATTCTTTTCTAACCGGTTGCAAACGCTCTCCCTTTCTATCATCTCCGGCTCTGTCACAGCGTGATACAACCACCCGGATTCCTGAAATTCGATCATTCCGTTCAGAGCATCCATCGCCTTACCTGCAATTTGACCGACCGGAATCTCTACCGTCGTAACAGGCGGTATCAGATGATTTGCCAGGCCGCTGTTTCCCATGCATACGACGGACATCTCATCCGGAATAGAAACACAATATTTGCCAAGCGCTGTGTATATAACATTGCCAAATCCAATATCGGAGCAGAAAATCGCTGTCACGCCGCTCTCTATACAGCTTCCAACCATTTCTTCTATTCCTTTCTCTGGCAATTCAAACATCCACTCTTCCTTTGGCTGTGTAAAGATTTCTCTGTAAGCCTTCCGGTAACCCGCCTTGATATCTTCCTCGCCCTGTTTCAGAAAACAGGCAATCGTTCTGTGTCCCTGCTCCAGCAAATATTTCACCCCAAGATATCCCATTCTCCCGGTATCGTAATGAATCCGGGATAATTTCTCCTCGTTCGCAGCCGAAATCCGACCGCCCACCTCCACCGCCGGAAGTTTCACCTCTCCGCTTCCCTTAGCTCCAAGAAAAATCATCCCATTAATTCCTTTATTTCCTAATATCTGAAGATATTTCTTCCTGCGCTCTTCCCCCTTTGCAGCATTACAGACCACAATATTATAACCATAGTCAAAGGCCTTATCTTCAATAGCATACAAAAGTTCTTTATGAAAATGCTGCTCCTCGTCCAGCACAACAGCAATCATATTCATTCTGGGAGCCGCATTTTTCAACACTCCGGAATATGGAACATAATTATATTCTCTCACCACACTCAGGACCTTTTTTCTCGTCTCCCCGCTGATTGTCTTATCGTCATGCAGTACCTTCGATACGGTAGAAACAGAAACCCCGCACAGCTTTGCAATATCTTTGATATTCACGCCTGAACCTACTCCTTTCAGCCCCTTCATTCATCACTGATATTTACATTATATGGACATTCCTTCAATTTTTCAAATCTTTTCTGCCTGTTTTCAGCGGGCAGTTCCCATCCGCACAGGCAGAATCTTTTTCAGGTTTTACTTCTGTGTCAGCCGGTAAAATAAATCTCCGAATATATAATTTCTCCAACAGTAATTGGCGACTCTTATCGCCGGTCTGTTTTCTCCGTCCGCATAACTCAAATCATCCTTTAGAACCGGCGCGCTTTCAAATCTGGACAATACCCAGTTTGGATTTTTCAAAAAAGCAATCACTGAAATATCCCATATGATTCTACTCCAGCTGATATGTTCTGTGGGAAATTGCTGCAGATACTCCTCACTGTAATCCTCCCTGCCCAGAAGATACCCTCCTCTGTCAACCTGCATAAATGCTTTCTCCGCCTCTTCATCACAGAATGCTCCTGCGACAATCGAATACAGATAATCTCCCAAATCATTTTTTCCGGCCAGATTTGCCCGAAGTTCCTGCTCCGATACGGTAAGTGCTGAGGCAACGTTCATGCAGGGAATCAGGACCAGCGGCACACCGCTGTCAAATATAGTCTGGGACGCCTTCACATCCTGCATCAGATTGAACTCGATTCCATGTCCAAATTCCAACGGCTGCCCCGCAAGCCAGATAATGACAATCTTTTCTATGATGGACGAATCCATCAGGATGGCCGACGCGATATTGGTAATCGCACCAATCGCCGCTATATACAGAATCTCCTCCGACTCCTTCGCGCGCCGAACCAGATCTTTTGCCGCCTCACTGACTATCGGTTTCCCATCCTCTCCTATATATCTGTCCGACCCATAATAAATCTTATTTTCCGAATCCATCTGCAGCAAATCATAAACCCTCTGAATCTCATCGTAACTCTGTCTCATACCGTCGCCCGGATCCTCGGCGCGTCCAATCAATTCCGCCGACTTTTCAACTGCCTCTTCCGAAGCCCGGATATTCTGGAAACACTCATGGGAAAAAGGCGCCGCATAGACCGCTTCAACCTGAAACCGCTCCGGTGATTTCAGCGCCCATGCGATTGCAAACTGATCGTCCACCTCATTTTTCGCATCCGTATCAATTACCAGGTGCAGCCTGCCCGTCGGAATCTGCAGCCTCTTTTTTCTTTCTTCGTTATTCATACTAACCTATCCTCTCCAATCATTTTCTTATTCCAAATACCACCTGTCCGCTTCCTTCACATTCAGACATTCCACGTATTTTTTCAGATTTCTTTCAACCAGAAGGGACAGAAGCAGCATATATACCGCCGGTGCGGCGACTATGCTTACCGGCAGTACATATACCCCGTACATAACTGCCGCCAGCATGATTACTGCGCACAGGCTTGTGACAAAATGACGGTAACTCATGCAGGCCGCCCCCATAAGTACTTCTTTTGCATTTCCCCGGAATCTGGACAGAACCGGACACAAATAGACCTGTGAAAAAATACCGAATAAGAGGAACGCTCTTGAGATTATGTGAAATATCAGCCCCTGTGCAGATGTGACCTTAAACTGCTCCGCAAATGCCAGCCAGTTCAACGTAACGATTCCATAGATGCATACTATCACATTTAACAGAATCCCCTGCTTCATATTTGTCCGAAACGAACCCCAAAAGACCTTCCCAAGATTCCCTCTCCCGCGGCGCAGATTCTTCATAACCGTATAATACAGCGCGGCGCCGGCCGGAATAATGGTAATAACAGGTATGCAGCACAACAGCCACAATATGCTGAGTATCACCACATCCGCTAACTTTCCGACCATCTCCAGAATCCCATATTTCTCATAGTACATATCTTTCTACCCTTTCACTCCGCCGCTTGTAATCCCCTGTACGAAATACTTCTGGAACGGTAAAAAGATAAAAATCGGAATTAACGCTGACACTGTGGATGCAGCGTAAATGTATCCCCAGTGAATCACATTCTGTTCTTTAAAATTCGCCACCGCAACCGTTACGACCTTGACTTCCTGTGCCCTTGCAGCCAGCAGAGGCCACAGATAATCGTTCCACTGGTTCACAAACACCATAAGTCCTGCTGTAATCAGAATTGGCTTAGACAGGGGAAGGACAATCCTGGAAAACGACGTCCACCATCCTCCCCCGTCAATCTCTACGGATTCCAGCAGCGCTTTCGGCGTATCGCTGAAAAACTGCACGAAAAGAAACAACACCAGTCCGTTGGCCAGCGCCGGGAGCACCAAGCCTGCATAGGTATTAATCAGCCCCATGGAATTTACAAGAGAGTACAAAGGAAGCGCTATCGCCTCTCCCGGAATCATGAATGTCAGCAAAAACAGCGCAAATAATTGTTTCTTCATTTTAAAGTCATAAAAAGAGAAGGCAAACGCCGCCAATGAACAGATTACAATCGTGCCTGGGATAATCAGCGCTATCATAATCAATGTATTTTTCAAATAACTGCCAAATTGATATTCTTTGAAAATGGCGATGTAATTCTCCCAGGTCCATTCAATCGGAACAATGGTGTGCCAGTTAAAAGGCGCCATATTTTCAAATAATTCATTGTCTGTCCGAAAAGACGACAGCAACGGATAAATAATTGGAAACAGCGAAATAATCAGCACGATTACGAGCAGCAGATAAATTCCCGCTTTTCCAAGCCTCTTTTTATCAAAACGTTTCAAGCTCCATCCCTCCTAATCTTCCTGGTTTGTCAGCTTAAACTGGAAAAATACAATAATCAGAATCAAAACCACCAGTACACAGGTGGTCGCCGCTCCCTTTTCGTAGCTTCCATATTTAAATGCCTGTTTATACGCTTCATACATCAACACATTCGTTGAATCACTGGGACCGCCGCTTGTAATCAGCTGTGTCGGCGCAAACAAAAGGATGTTAATACTCGTATCTGCCACCATGACAAACAGCGTGGTTTTCTTAACCAGCGGAATTGTGATATCCCACAGTGTCTGCAATGCATTTGCCCCGTCAATCTTTGCCGCTTCATAGACGCTGGTATCAATGCCTTTTAACCCCGCGAGGTAGAACATCATCCAGTATCCGCACCCCTTCCAGGTACTTAGAGCTACAATACACCACAGCGCCTGATTCGCATCGGTAAAGAATCCCTGGGGCGCTATCCCGAACCAGCTTCCGATAAAGCTGTTCGCAAGACCATTATTAACCGAGAGCATCAGACTCCAGCATATTGCCGCAACCGGCATGGATATGGTAACAGGCAGGTAGTAGAGGCTCCGGAAAGCCCCTATCCCTCTCACCGCCTGATTCACCAGCAAGGCCATAAGAAATGAAAGCACAATCTGCAGGGGCGTCATGACAAGATTCATCTTGATTGTCACCCACAGGGAATGCCAGAAACCTTTGTTAGAAAACAGCACCCGAAAGGTCTCAAGAGACCAGCTGCCTTTATAATGGAACCCCTGAATAAAGCAGTAAATCAACGGATAGATTTTAAATACCAGCACAAACGCCAGGGCTGGCAGCAACAGACAATAGGGAAGCGCTCTTTTTTTCATTTTCGCTGATGACTGTTTCATATAGAATGTCCCCTTTACTATGATTCATTGTATTCGCCGAGAGCCGAGTCGATTTGTTCCACTGTACTTTCCATTGCTTCTTCGATATCCGCCCCATTCCGGATGTCTTCCCACATGGTAGAAAGAGCCGCTGAATATTCGTTAAATGCCGGCGTCACTGCGCGTACAAAAGCTGTATTTTCAGCTTCATATTTTGCAATCTCCAATACCGGATTCTTCTCTGTCAGCTCATCGGTATATCTTGCAGAGGTATTCGGCCCCATACCGCTGATAGGCAGGAAGATATCATTTCCCTCTCCATAGGTCATGTAATTCACGAATTTACCCGCTTCTTCTTTATTATTTGAAAACGCGCTGACGCCCAGCGCCCAGTTGCCGCACCCTGTAGCCACTTCATCTTCATGTCCCTCAAAACAGGGCTGATAGGTCCATCCAAAATCTTCCTCCGTCAGGTCTGCGTCCAGACAGAAAGTATAAGAATCCGCTGTCATCCATTCAAATACGCATTTCCCTGCATAGAAGTTGTTATAGGTCTCCAGCCCGGAAACGCCCTTCGAGAAGACGCCTTCTTCCACCAGTCCCTGATACCATGCGATTGCATCCTTCCACTCGTCGGAATCAATCACACCCTTTACCGTCTTGCCGTCGTCACTAATGTTCTTGCCGCCCATACTATTTGCAAGAAGATTCATCTGATAAACAGAGCTTACCTGTCCAATCTCAATCCCGTAAATTCCCTTGCTTCCGTCGGGATCCAGTTCCGCAACCGCCTTTTTCGCAAGATCAACCAGCTCTTCCCAGGTGATTCTGCTTTCCCCGGTATACTGGCTCCAGTCCACTTCAATACCCGCCTGTTTCAGCAGATTCTTATTGTAGTATAGAACTGTGGAACTGTCTCCTAAAGGCGCTGCATAGAACTCATCGTTAACGGTTCCCTGCTTCAAAAGCTCCGGTGAGAAACTCTCCTTCTCCTCCTCCGTAAAATACTCAGTCAACGGCTCTAAATATCCTCTGCTGACATATGCGGATGTATTCGGACCGTCCGCCATAATAAGGTCATACTCGTCAGACTGGGAACTAAGTACGACTTCCAGCGTATCCCCGATGTTCTCATAAGCCGTCTGCTCAATCTCAACCTTAACGCCGGTCTCCTCTTCGTACTTCTTTGCCGCCTCTGCAAAGGCCGCGTCATAATGGGTCAGTATTTTCAGAGTCTTTCCGCCCTCTGAGCCTCCGTCGTCCGCTCCGTCTCCTTTTTTGCCGCAGCCTGATACCATTACCGCCAGCAGGCTGACACCCATCAGCACACTAATCACCTGTCTCTTCATTTGTCTTTCCTCCTTCATTCTCCTCATTCAAAAAATATTCTGCCTGTGCCGCCCAGAGCTGCCTGCCGGAAATAACACGCTTTATTATGCAACGCTTGGTGTCTTGTTGTCAGAATCTATAGACCTTGGTATGACTATATCGGATACAACTTCAGCGGGGCGTATGCTGCCCCGCTTGTTTCGCCATTTTTATATAATTCTTTTATCTTTTTATCCATGTGCTTCTACAAAAATACCCGCAGCTGCTTCATAAATTCCTCTTCTGAACGAATCATCTTCGCCGCCAAATCCATGGCTTCCTTCGATGCCTCCGGATTCTGGTTTCTGCACTCGCTGATCGCCTGGATTCCCATATTGCATCCATCCATCAGAAGCTTTGCAATCTGGCAGTTTCCGCCGTTCATCATCATCTTTACATCCGTCGTAATCTTAGAAAAAGTCTCCGCCATAACTCCCGGCTGCTTCTCATGCTCTCCCTGCTTACGCAGCAGCTCGCCGCATTTCTTTTCCAGCTTCTCATGCTCCTCCTTCGACTCCAGAATCTTATGCTCCAGCATCTCATCCTGTACATACTGCAGAATCTGGTTAATACTGTTTAGCGCCATCTTACAGCCGGAGCTGCACTCCTTTAATAATGCCAGTGTATGTTCTTCCTTCATTGCTGATCCTTCTTTCTTTTTTAGGATAGCATTTACCGTTTCCGTTATTTTAATTCGCATTTCTGCCGGTAAATCTCTTTCAAATCATCAATGGCCATCGCTGCATCAAACGGCGGTTATATGCCACCAGCATAGCCCAGTCCAGCCAAACCTCCATTTCCAGAATGTCAAGTTCTGACAATTCAACGCTTAACGTATACAACCCGGCATCGGGATAGTTGCAGTTAACATAAGCGGTTGGATTCGGTTTGTTCCCATGTAAAAGCCTTTGCCAAAATCGCAGTATTTGCGGCTTGCAGGTACAATTCCACCTGTGTGGCTCAGAGCTGCCTGCCAGAAACAGCGTACCTTATTGCCCAGCTTTGCACAATAAGATACGCTGTTTCAGCAGGCAACTTCCATCCCCGCTTTACATTTCTGTTCTCTGTTTTTAGGAGCGCTTCTATCTGATATACACGATTCCAAAAGCTCCGGGTCCGATATGGGTTCCAATCGTCGGTCCGATTCCTCTGGTCTTTACCTCGCCGAAATCCATGCCCTTTTTCTGCAGCGACTGAATAAAGGAAATGCAGTTCTTTTTATCATAAGCATACAGGAAATATACCGGATAATTCCCATCCGGAACCTCTTCCTCCAGAATCTTTCCAAGCTGCCTGCACACCTGCTTTACGCCGCGCTGCTTTCCATGCATCACCACTTCGCCGTCCTCGCTAACTCGGATAATCGGCTTAATGTTCGCAAGCTTTCCGATTACCGCCTCAGTCTTAGACAGCCGTCCTCCCTTCTGCAGGTACTCCAACGTATCCAGCCCCGCATAAATACGGATTCTGGGCTTCAATGCTTCCAGCTCGGCCACAATTTCTGCCGCGCCCGCCCCCTGGTCTCTCATACGCGCAGCCCTGTCTGCCAGCATACGGATTCCAAGCGTCGCGCTTTTGCTGTCCACAATAAAAATATCCTCATACTCCACCAGCTCCTTCGCCAGATTCGCGCTCTGAACCGTTCCGCTTAAGACCCCCGATATCAGAATCGCGACCACAGAGTCTCCGGCTTCCTTCGCCTCTTTGAAATATTCTTCAAACACCGCCGGCGAAGGCTGCGAGGTCTTTGGAAACACCTCCGACCCGATTAGCTTCTCAAAAAATTCATCCTTGGAAAGATCCACCCCATCCGTATATTGTTCCCCGCCAAATGCGATTGTCATAGGGATACAGGTAATCTTCCTTTTCTCTATTTCTGCTGCTGAATAATCCGCTGTAGAATCCACAATAATCCGAACTGCCATCTCTTCATCCTCTTCTTTCTAAAAAATTGCCCCGCTTCCTGATTGTAATCTTTCCGGGCAAGCCAGACACCCTGAGAACAATAATAAATAAAAACATTTTCTGCTCAAAACCATTATTTTAGATGTTGACTTATCAACTTTTTTCATATACTATAGCAGTAACTTTCCTATAAATCAACAATTTTAGGAAAATTTCTCTACTTTGCAGGAGGATTTGAAAATGGCTGATAGTTTTGAGCAGCTAACCAACGGCGTTACCAGAATTTACAAAAGTATTCAGAAGATCAAGCGGCTCCACATGGACTCCATTGGTCTAAAAGGAACCCATGTCATGTGTATCCACTATCTCTATACGCATCCAGAAGGCTTAACCGGCACAGAACTGTGCAGCAAGTGCCGGGAAGATAAGGCCGGTATTTCCCGCATTCTTTCCGATTTAGAGGCATTACGCATGATTGATTATCAGGCTTTCGATAACGGCAGAAAATACCGAGCCAAAGCCTCCCTCACCGAAGAAGGCCGGATTTACGGGGCCAAAATAAACAAATACATTGAACATGCCGTCATCGCCGGAGGCAACGGGCTGAACGCTTCGGATACCGAAATCTTTTACCGGGTATTGTTTACCATTGCCGACAACCTGGAAGTATTATGCAATAAAATAGAAAAGAGAGGTTACGAACCATGAATAAATTCAGAAAACTATACTGCCGCGCCTTTCAAACGGCATTTAAGCTTGCGCTTCCCTTTCTTCCCTACCGCAAGCCTCAGATTGTGGGAAGTGTAAAAGAGATCCCTGATGTAATCCGGGGCAGTCATAAAAACAGCGTCTTAATCATCACTGATTCCACGATCCGCGGACTGGGACTCACATCCCGGCTGGAACGGGCCCTGGAAAGACATGAAATCCCTTATGCGATATATGATAAGACCGTCGCCAACCCCACCACTGAGAATGTGGAGGAAGCGCTGAACATCTATCAGGAAATGGGATGCGATGTGATTATTGGTTTCGGCGGCGGCTCCAGCATGGACTGTGCCAAAGCAGTGGGGGCCAGAGCCGTTAAGCCCAAGCAGTCTCTTGCGCAGATGAAGGGGATTTTGAGGGTGAGAAAGCGCCTTCCTCTGCTGATTGCGATACCAACCACCGCGGGAACCGGCAGCGAAACCACCCTTGCGGCCGTTATTACCGACGCAGAGACCAGACACAAATACGCCATCAACGATTTTCCCCTGATTCCGGGATACGCCGTCTTAGACCCCAAGGTAACCTTAAGTCTCCCGCCGTTTGTTTCCGCCGCCACAGGAATGGATGCGCTGACTCATGCCGTAGAGGCTTATATCGGAAGATCCACCACCGTCAGCACAAGGCGGGATGCCCTTCATGCAGTGAAGCTGATTTTCAGCAATATTGACACCGTCTATACCGACGGAGGAAATGTCAATGCAAGACGGGATATGCTCCACGCTTCCTTCTACGCCGGCTGCGCATTTACCAAATCTTACGTTGGATACGTGCACGCCGTAGCCCACTCTCTGGGCGGGGAATACAACGTGGCCCATGGGTATGCCAACGCGGTACTGCTGCCATTCGTGCTGGAATCTTACGGAACATCCATTCACAGGAAGCTCCACAAGCTGGCAATCGCGGCAGGCGTCGCCGATAAGGACACCCCCCGCGCCATAGCCGCTTCCCTGTTTATTGACGCTATTCAGGATATGAAATGCCGTTTCTCTATCGGCGACTCCATCGAAGAAATCCGGGAAGAGGATATCCCAAAGCTTGCCCATTATGCGGACAAAGAAGCCAATCCTCTCTACCCGGTTCCGGTGTTAATGAATGCCAAAGAGCTGGAAGAATTTTACCGGATGTTAATGAAATAAGAATTTCATCTTGTGTCTCTTCGCTTTATCCAGTATAATATAAAAGATACATTCACATACGAGAAGAGAGGAAATGAAAATGAGTCACAATTCAACACACAAACGCAGCAGCTTTACCGGCTCCATCGGATTCGTTATGGCGGCTGCCGGAAGCGCCGTAGGTCTTGGAAACATCTGGCGTTTCCCCTATCTGGCGGCCAAAAACGGCGGCGGTACCTTTATCTTTGTTTATATTATTCTTGCACTGACCTTCGGGTTCGCGCTTCTGACTACCGAGATCGCCATCGGACGGAAAACCAAGCAGGGTCCCCTTACTGCATACGGAGTCCTGAATAAGAAATTTGCATGTACGGGGCTTTTTGCCTGGCTGGTCCCGGTTATCATCCTGCCCTATTACTGCACTATCGGCGGCTGGGTACTGAAATATCTGTTTGCCTATATCACCGGAGACGGCGCCAATGCCGCCGCCGACGGTTATTTTACCGGACACATCACCAGTCAGTGGTCGCCGATTATCTGGCTGGTTATCTACCTTGGAATGACAGCTTTCGTTGTGTTCAGCGGAGTGAATAAGGGAATTGAAAAATACAGCCGGATTATCATGCCAATCCTGATTGTACTGGTCATCGGCATTTCCCTGTTCTCCCTCACTCTGGACCATACGGACGCAGAAGGGGTTACCAGAACCGGACTGGAAGGCTTAAGGATTTATCTTGTTCCAAGCTTTGCCGGCATGACGCTAAAAGGGTTCTTCTCACTGCTTATGGACGCAGTCGGACAGCTCTTCTTCTCCATCAGCGTTGCCATGGGAATCATGATAGCCTACGGCTCCTACGTCAAAGACGATGTGAATCTGATGAAGTCCATCAATCAGATTGAGTTCTTCGACACCTTAGTCGCTATGCTGGCAGGACTGATGATTGTTCCAGCCGTATTCACTTTCATGGGTGTGGAAGGTATGTCCGCAGGACCAGGACTGATGTTCGTATCACTGCCGAAGGTATTTGAAGCCATGGGAACCATCGGTATCTTTATCGGAATCCTGTTTTTCCTGATGGTTACCTTCGCAGCTGTTACTTCTTCCGTATCGGTCCTTGAGGCTATCGTATCCGGAATCATGGATAAGTGGAAATTCTCCCGGAAGAAGAGTACCGTTCTTGCAACCATTTATGCTCTTGTTATGGGAATTATTGTCTGTCTGGGCTACAATATCTTCTACTTTGAATATGAACTTCCGAATGGTTCCGTCGCACAGATTCTGGACGTTATGGATTACTTGAGCAACAATATTATGATGCCTCTGGTTGCGATTTTAACCTGTATCTTAGTCGGCTGGGTTGTGAAGCCAAAGACCATTATCGACGAGGTTACAAAGAACAGCAATACATTTGGACGCAAAGGCTTATACATCGCTATGATTAAATTTATCACTCCGATATTCCTGATCATCCTGCTCCTGCAGTCGCTGGGACTCTTCTAAAGGATGCCTGCGCCGTTGTATGAATTCTCGGGTAAATAGCGTTCGCTATCCGCACCCTCTGTACGTCTGCAAAGCCGGCCGCAGCACCACTGCGCCGCCGCTTTACAGGTGCATAAGCAACGCAAAGAACCGCTGCAAATACAAACCTGCAGCGGTTCTTTCTTATATGATGATTCTTGCTTCTTCATTTCCGATAAAAGTCCCAAATTCTTCCAACCTTTTATCACGCCTTTACTGTCGGCATATTCTCCTTAATCTGACCTGTTCTGTAGGCCTCAATCAGCTCTTTCAGCTCGCTGATACGCTCCTGCATCCGTTTTCCGTTGTCCGTATCACCCACAAGCTGACGCCTCAAATACTGCTGCACCACAACCCTTCTGGATACGATATCCTGCTCCTCTAAAATCGCCGACTCGACCGACGTCAACGGCTCATGAGACGTCAAAGTCAGCCCATAGGAATTGTATATCAGCGTATATCCTGCAATACCTGTGGTCTTATGATAAGGTTCTGAGAAACCTCCGTCAATAATCAGCACCTTTCCTCCACATTTCACCGGATTTTCCCCTTCACTGTGGTGAACCGGCACATGACCGTTAATAATATGAGCATACTCGCCCGACAGTCCAAATTCTCCCAGCACAAGCTCTGCTGTGGCCGGCTCCTCCAAACGCTCATAGTATGCGTTCTTCTGCTCTTTTCTTGCAGGTTTCTCCTTGATAAAATACCCTTCAAAGGTAGCCATCTTATTGCGGCCAAATAACGGCGAACCCGGCGCGCACCACAAGAACCACAGGATATCCTGCCCCTTCTTCTTCTCCTCCTGATTCAGATCAAAGAAAGCCCGTCTCACATATTTCTCCAGAACATCATACAGCTCTTTCCCCTGATATTCCCTGCCGTATATCTTTACTTTCTTTAATGTTCCGTCTGAATCCATCGGCATACACGCATGAAACAGAAGATTGCCGTTAAATATCTTGTAAAGACTTCCCTGCTTCAGCAGGAAATCCACGTGCTTCTGCAGCTTTTCACTATTTAAAAAAGCCCATACCAGTTTGTCAATCACCTCCTGCTCCTTCTCAGTCAAATCATAGGGACGCTCCCTGTCAACCGTAGGGAACGTGCAGTCCACCAGCGGATATACCGCACCGTCCACCTCAATCTGCTGATTCTCATAATCAATTTTGTGAAGAAGCTTCCTGCTCTCCATGCCAAATTCCGGATGCTCGTCAATCAGCTTCCCTTCCAGCTTAAACTGGATTGCCGCAATGGCCTTATGCATCTTCCTCTCTAAAAGAACCGAGGGGCTCACCTCCGGCGCAGGCTTTGCTCTGGAATAGAAGGATTCCGGTATCATATCGTCCGTATACGTCTCCATGGCAAATGTTGCAAGAGGCATCATATTAATCCCGTATCCGTCCTCTAACACATCCATGTTGCTGTAACGCAGGCAGATGCGGATTACCGTTGCCACGCAGGCCGGCTGTCCGGCCGCCGCTCCCATCCAGAGAATATCATGATTCCCCCACTGAATATCCAGCATGTGGTAATCCATCAGTCGTTCCATAATCAGATGCGGGTAGGAACCCCTGTCGAAAATATCTCCCACGATATGCAGATGATCCACAACCATACGCTGAATCAGCTCGCACATTGCAACAATAAAGTTCTCCGCTCTTCCAATCTCAATAATCGTCTGAATAATTGCCTCGTAATACTGCCCCTTGTCCAGCACCTCCGACTTTTCTGTAATCAGCTCTTCAATTACATACGAGTAATCCCCTGGAAGCGCCTTCCTCACCTTAGACCTGGTGTATTTGGAAGAAACTGTCTTGCAGATTTCAATCAGGCGGTACAGCGTTACGCGATACCAGTCATCCGTATCCAGCCCGTCCTTCTTAATCTGCTCTAACTTCTCCTGGGGATAATAAATCAGCGTTGCAACCGCCCGTTTCTCCGCCATCTCAAGGGTATGTCCAAACACATCGTCAATCTTCTTGCGCACCGCGCCGGAACCGTTTTTCAGCACATGAGAAAACGCTTCATATTCCCCATGAATATCCGACATAAAATGCTCCGTCCCCTTCGGCAGATTGATAATCGACTGAAGATTGATAATCTCCGTAGACGCCTTCGCAATCGTCGGGTACAGCTCTGCTAAATACTCCAGATAATTCTTTTCCTTCTTTTCCATAACTTCCTCCCAATATTGCATAGAATCCTTTTTATCCTCTACCCACACTTTATCATTATTCATGCGATAAGTCCATATTTTTCCTGTAATTCCAGTAATCCGGCCTTATGTAAGTAACAATTTAGACGCCGCTTGGTAAACAGCGTGTGAACTGTAACTAAACTACAACTTGCATTTTATGCATCATTGTGGTATATTTTTTCAGTAAGCATTTGAGACAGGAGAGAATTACCGATGATAAAGAAATGGAATGTTACCATACCAAAGCTTACGGGATGCGCAGAACGGCGTGCCTATATCTATCTGCCAGACTCCTACACTTATCAGAATGAAAGTCGCTATCCCGTCCTGTATATGTTTGACGGACACAATGTATTCTACGATGAGGACGCCACTTACGGCAAATGCTGGGGAATGAAAGAATACATGGATTACACCTGTACCCAGTTAATAATCGCTGCAGTGGAGTGCAACCACAGTCCGGATCACGGACGCTTAAAAGAGTATTCCCCCTTCGACTTCTCCGACCCTAAGTTCGGTGATATTGAGGGGAAGGGCCGTCTGACAATGGACTGGATTGTAAATTCTTTCAAGCCATATATAGATCAGCGTTACCGCACACTGCCGGACAGACAGCATACCTTCATCGCCGGAAGTTCCATGGGAGGACTGATGAGTCTTTATGCATTATTTGCATATAACCACATTTTCTCCGGAGCGGCTGCGCTATCGCCTTCTCTCTGGACGAATCCGCCTGAGATTGAACACATGATTCAAACCAAATCAATTCGCAGAGATACGGTCCTCTATATGGATTATGGCTCGAATGAACTCTCAAACCACAGCAGAATGATTCAGGAATACAGCCGGGTATGCGGACTTCTGCTCGGCAGAAAATTACATCTGACCAGCCGGATTGTTCCAAACGGCAATCACTGTGAAGCAAGCTGGGAAAAGCAGATTCCATTTTTTATGAACACATTGCTGTATGATTAGTGTACGAATCGCCTGGCTATTACAACCATCACCAGGCGATATGTACGCTTGCTTTTATAGCCTATCACTTTAATGCGTTACAACAACACATCTCAGAAAGGAAGAGAATAAACATTATGGAAACTCAGTATATAAAGAATTACAGCCCTTCTCTTAACCGGGATATGGAATGTAAAGTCTATGGACATGCGGGAAGACCGGTACTCTTCATCCCCTGCCAGGACGGACGTTTCTTTGACTTTGAGAATTTTAAAATGACAGACGTGTGGAGTCCATGGATTGACTCAGGACGGGTTATGGTCTTTTCTATTGATACGATTGATGCAGAAACATGGTCTAATAAAACCGGAGACCCCCGCTGGCGCAGCGAACGATTTGAAGCATGGATTACCTATATCACAAACGAACTGACGCCAATGATTCAGAACACGGCCAGAGAGCGTAACGGATGGGATGGAAATCCTGGTATTCTTACCTTTGGCTGCAGTCTCGGAGCAACGCACGCTGCCAATCTGTTCTTCCGCCGTCCGGATTTGTTCGACGGAACACTTGCATTAAGCGGCATCTATACAGCCGACTATGGTTTTGACGGATATATGGACGGACTGGTGTACAACAATTCGCCTGTCCACTATCTGGCAAATATGCCGACGGATCATCCATATATCGGGATATACAATCAGCGTAAAGCTATTATCTGTGTGGGACAGGGCCCCTGGGAGATTCCCCAGTCTACCTTCCAGCTCAAACACATCCTCGAAAGTAAGAGCATCCATGCATGGGTTGATATCTGGGGATATGACGTAGCCCACGACTGGGACTGGTGGTATAAGCAGGTTACCTATTTTGTGCCCTATCTGCTGGGCGATAAATAGCGTCGCGAATCATTACACATTTACATCAGACTACATATAAAATATACAAAGGAGCTTATAATGAAAAATTTTATCTTTATTTCCCCCAACTTCCCTACGAATTACTGGTTGTTTTGCAAAGAACTCAAAAGCAACGGACTCAATGTTCTGGGAATCGGCGACCAGCCCTATGACGAATTAAGCTATCAGTTAAAAAGCAGTTTGAATGAATATTACAAAGTCGATAATCTGGAGAGTTATGAGAGCGTATACCGGGCCGTAGCTTTCTTTATTCACAAATACGGGCGCATTGACTGGCTGGAATCCAACAATGAGTACTGGCTGGAGCAGAACGCGAAACTGCGCAGTGATTTTAATATTCAAAGCGGATTCCAGACAAAAGATATTCCGCGGATTAAATTCAAATCGAAAATGAAAGCCTACTATGAAAAAGCAGGTATCCCTACCGCACGTTATACAATTGCAGATGATTTAAAAGAATGGAAGACATTCGCAAAGAAGGCCGGCTATCCCATTATTGCGAAGCCGGATAACGGCGTCGGCGCTTCCGACACGCACAGAATCAGCAGCGACAAAGAACTGACTGCATTTTTCCAGAGCAAAACGCCGGGCGTCACCTACATTCTTGAGGAATACATTGACGCCGCAGTAAATTCCTATGACGCTATCATTGATTCCCAGGGAGAACCTATCTTTGAAACTGGAAATGTAACGCCGAATTCCATTATGGATATTGTGAATACTTCTGACAATTCCATTTATTACATTGTCAAAGATCTGCCGGAGGATACCCGCAGGGCCGGACGCGCCGCAGTGAAAAGCTTCGGTGTAAAAAGCCGGTTTATCCACTTTGAATTTTTCCGTCTTTTAAGCGACCATCCTGGAATGGGTAAGAATGGAGATATCGTAGCCCTTGAAGTCAACATGCGCCCATGCGGGGGATTTACCCCTGATATGATTAATTTCGGCCACAGCACCAACGTGTACAAAATCTGGGCGGATATGATAGCCTTCGATCAATCTACCATACAAAGCGGCGACGATAAATTCTGCGCTTATGCAGGTCTCAGGGACGGCAAGAATTTCGTTATGAGCCATGAAGATATTATGAAAAATTACGGGGAGCATTTAAAAATGGTGGAACGGATTCCCGACGCACTCTCCGGCGCCATGGGTAACCAGATGTATGTGGCGGTTTTTGATACGGAAAAAGAAATGAACGATTTCTATAATCATGTATTAGAATGCAAAAAAACGGAAAAGTCCGTCAAAAAAACATTGGAAACTAAACAATCCGCTTAAAACACTGACAATATAAAATAGCTTACCGGAAGATTCTATTCTTCCGATAAGCTATTTTTCATTCTCAGTAACCGTCTGTAATCCTTTCAATGTAAAGGACGGGATAAAACTCTCTCTGGCCGTCTCCCCTTCCTGTATAAAAGCTTGCTCCACCCCCAGAGCAATTGCATAATCTACCAATTTGCCATACTCCTTTCTGGTCACCCTGCGGTTCAGCTCCGGAAATTTGGATGCATCCAGACTGTCTAAAGGCGTATACTGATTCATCAGACTCATGTAGATTCTGTCCCCGTACGTCTCATATAGATATCTGACAATCCGCTTCGCCTCTGACACCTGCCCCGGCAGCAGAAGATGCCGTACAATTACCCCTTCCGTCATGATTCCCCGACTGTCAAACTCCGGCTTTCCTCTCTGCCTTACCATCTCTTCGATTGCCGCCATGGCAATATCCGGATAATCTTCCGCCCCCGAATACCGGCCGGCAATCTCTCCGCTCCAATATTTAAAATCCGGCAGATAAACGTCCGCCAATCCTTCCAGCTCTTTTAATGATTCCACACATTCATAGCCGCTGCTGTTATACACTACCGGAATATGAAGCCCCTGCCTCTTTGCCAGCTTAAGAGACTTTCTAATCTGCGGCAGGAAATGGGCAGGCGTAACCAGATTAATATTATTCGCTTTCTTTTCCTGTAGTTTCAGAAATAGTTCCGCCAAACGCTCCTCTGTAATCTTCTTCCCTGTCTGGCTCCTCGACAATGCAAAATTCTGACAGTAAACGCACCGCAGATTACATCCGGTAAAAAATACCGTTCCGGAACCTTCCCTGCCGGAAATACATGGTTCTTCCCACATATGCAGCGCCGCCCTTGCAGCGCGGAGTTCCTCTGTTTCCCGGCAGATTCCCGTCTTCCCGTTCTTCCTGTCCGCGCCGCATCTGCGCGGACATAACATACAGCCCTCCATCCATCCTACTTCCTGCAGTACTTTTTCATATATATCACGCTGCCAGATAACGCCAGAACTACAATGACAAGATACATGCCAAATCCTGCCTGAGTATTTACTTTATGACTGACAGCCGACGCCGCCCCGATGATTAGAAATGCAATCCCATACCCCTTTTGAGCCTTTTTCATATCATATTCTTTATTGCGCTCCGGCGCGTTCTTATCCTCTAATAACTTTCCGCCTTTCCCCAGCAGCATAAGGATTCCAACCGCCAGACATCCTGTTGTCAGCGCCAAATCAATTGCCCCCATTTTCTTCCTCCATTCACGTCAAACGATATCTCTCATTTACAGTAGTATCATACCACAATCCATGCCAGTTGTCAGTGAAAAAAAATATAACACTTTTTACCCTTTCATCACAATTCTTTTATGAAATCTGACAAAATTACAGAGCGTGCTCTAAAAAACTTGCATTCTGATTTTCCAGGGAGTATGATAAGAATGTAATTTTAATACTTTATCACAGCATAATGATAAGAGGGAGACCATTATATATGACAGGATTCAAACTATTCGAGCGGCTGCTTGATTCTTATCAATCCAGTTACGATATAGCGAAACCCTTTGCTATCAACGGGGATGTCTATGATGCGTATGCAAGTTTCCATGTAACCAGTGCCAAGTATGTCCTTATGAAAAGAGCGGAACTATGGCGGGCTAATTGTTTCGAACATACGTTTTTCCGTTGTACAGAAGCCGTAACCATGGACGATTTAACCTTGTTTCACAGACATGTGACAGATTATATTGAGCCGGAGCTCATCCGCAAAGGCAGAAAATATCCGGAAAAAGATCACATGTACACCTACATTACCGGGATTTTTATCTGCGAAAACGGCGTGTCGGTGCATGTAAAAAGAGAACTACGGAAATACAAATATATGAAAAACTACTTTCTTGGCATCCGGGGATACACCCAGGCAAGACTCCTTGTATTCGATATGAAGGACCGCAAAATCTTCGGAAACCCGGCGGCAAAGGAACTGGTAAAGGGCTATAACAAGTTAGGAATCATCTGACTTGTCTGGCAATAGAACCAATAGGAAACGGCAAAAATACTTACCATTTCCTATCAGAAAAGAGAATGAGGAGGAATGAACTATGAACAGTATTGCAGTACTTATTATCGGCATTGCAATCCTTGCCATTGCCTATGTTACATACGGCAGATGGCTTGCAAACCAGTGGGGCGTCGACCCTTCCAGAGAAACACCTTCCCACACAGAACAGGACGGCGTGGACTATGTTCCGGCCAAAGCGCCTGTTCTGATGGGACATCACTTTTCATCCATCGCAGGCGCGGGACCGATTAACGGACCCATTCAGGCAGCGGTATTTGGCTGGGTTCCGGTGCTTTTGTGGGTGTTAATCGGCGGCATATTCTTCGGAGCCGTACACGACTTCGGCGCGTTATTTGCATCCATCCGGAACAAAGGACAGTCCATCGGCGAAGTGATCGCAGCAGCGATGGGAACCAAAGCGAAGAAGTTATTTATCATCTTCTCTTACCTGACCCTGATTCTGGTTGTGGCTGCTTTTGCATCCATTGTCGCCAATACATTTATGGCGACCTATGACGAAAGCGGAGCCGTAGATATGGCGGCAAGCGCATCCAATGCTACAACCGCTATGATTTCTATTATGTTTATCGTCATCGCAGTTGTTTTCGGATTCTTTGTATACCGGAAGAATATGGGACTTGGCGTATCTACTGTGATCGGCGTGGCCGCCATCATCCTGTGTATGATTGTCGGCCTGAACTGGCACCCCATTTACCTGAGTAATACTACATGGATGATCATTGTCGGGATTTATATTACCGTAGCGTCTGTTACGCCGGTCTGGATTCTCTTACAGCCCCGGGACTACTTAAGCTCCTTCCTGCTTTACTTTATGATGATTGTAGCCGTTGTGGGCATTATCGGCGGAGGCATTGCAGGCGGCGCCCAGATGGATATTCCGGCATTTGCAGGATTCAAAGACACCCTTGCTCCAACCGGAACTTCCTTAGGCTATATGTTCCCCGCACTGTTTGTCACCATTGCCTGCGGAGCGATTTCCGGTTTCCACTCGCTGGTGGGTTCCGGTACAACCGCAAAGCAGTTAAATAACGAGCGGGACGCGCGTCCCATCGCTTACGGCGGCATGTTAATCGAATGCGCGCTGGCAATTATCTCGCTGTGCGCAGTCGGTTACGTATGGTCTGAATACGCCGCCGGCCAGACAGTAACCCCGACCGTTGTATTTGCATCCGGTATCTCCCGAATGGTAAGCTCCATTCCGGGACTTGCGGGAACCGAGCATGTGGCATACTCTCTGCTGGTGCTGACCGTTTCCGCCTTCTGTCTGACCTCTCTGGATACTGCAACCCGGCTTGCCCGTTACATGTTCCAGGAATTCTGGCTTGATCCGGGCCAGTCCGTCGAGGACGCACAAGGCTACAAAAAAGTCCTTACCAATCCGCTGGTTGCGACCATTGTCACCGTAGCGCTGGGCATCGCCCTGGGCCTCACCGGATATGCCAACGTATGGCCCCTGTTCGGCGCGGCAAATCAGCTGCTTGCAGCCCTGGGTCTCTTAGCAGTCGCCACCTGGCTTGGCAAGGCAGGACGGAATAATAAAATGTTCTATCTCCCTATGGCATTTATGCTGGTGGTAACCATTACCTCCCTGTGCTTCACGCTGAAAGCAAATTTCGCAGGAATCGCAGCAGGCGGCGCAGGCGTAACATGGTGCGTAATCCGCGCCGTAATCGCCGCGCTTCTGATCGTCCTTGCAGTGATACTTGCAATCGACGGAATAAAGACAATGGCGGGGCAGAATAAAAAATCCGCATAGCAGAACTGAAACCATCGAATGCCATATAGATTTTTGGCAGTTACATCAACTCGGGGCTGGATTGTATCCAGCCCCGGCTTTTGTTGTTATTCAATCTTTTTGTACAAGCTGCGCCAAATCATTGCCGCCGTATCATAATCCATCTTCGCGCTTCGGGACAACTTGTTATCACACATCTTTTCAGAGATTTTTGTGACGGGCACATAACTACAAAATATCAATATACTCACCCGCCAAAGCCTTATTCATGCTCCGAACCGCACAGAATTTCCCGCACATACTGCAGGTATCGCTGTGATCATCCTCCGGGCTCCGGCTGTCGCGAACGGCCTTCGCCGTCTCCGAATCCAAAGCACAGGCAAACTGCGCGTCCCAGTCCAGATTCCGGCGCGCTTCAGCCATACGGTCATCCCTCTCTCTCGCACCCGAAATCCCCTTCGCAATATCCGCCGCATGGGCCGCAATCTTAGACGCGATAATCCCCTGCTTCACATCCTCCACATTCGGCAGCGCCAAATGCTCTGCCGGCGTAACATAGCACAAAAACGCCGCCCCGTTCATGGCAGCCGCCGCCCCGCCGATGGCGCCGGTAATATGGTCATACCCCGGCGCAATATCCGTTACCAGAGGCCCCAGCACATAAAAAGGTGCTCCCATACAAATGGTCTGCTGAACCTTCATATTCGCGGCAATCTGGTCAAGGGGCACATGCCCCGGTCCCTCCACCATCACCTGAACATCGTGCGCCCAGGCGCGTTTCGTCAATTCTCCCAGCCGTACCAGTTCTTCCATCTGACAGACGTCTGTGGCGTCTGCCAGACAACCCGGACGGCAGGCGTCCCCCAGGGAAATCGTCACATCATATTCCTCACAAATATCCAGAATTTCATCGTAATATTCATAAAATGGATTCTCTTCCCCAGTCATACTCATCCAGGCAAATACAAGACTCCCGCCCCTGCTGACAATATTCATTTTACGCTTATGCTTTCTAATCTGTTCCATGGTCTTCCTCGTAATCCCGCAGTGCAGCGTCACAAAATCCACGCCGTCCCCGGCATGCATACGAATGACATCCAGAAAATCCTTCGCCGTCAGTTCCGACAAATCCCTCTGGTAATGAATCACGCTGTCGTAAACCGGCACTGTACCAATCATGACCGGGCACTCCTTCACAAGCTTCCGGCGAAAGGCCCTCGTATCCCCATGGCTGGACAGATCCATAATGGATTCCGCTCCTAACTTCACCGCGCTCATCACCTTTTCCATCTCAATATCATAATCCCTGCAATCTCTGGACACTCCCAGATTCACATTCACCTTCGTCCTCAGCATACTGCCGACGCCTTCCGGCTCCAGACAGAGATGGTTCTTGTTGGCGCATATAACGGCCTTCCCTTCTCCTACCAGTTTCATCAGCGTCTTGACCGGCATATGTTCCTTCCGCGCAACCGTCTCAATCTCCGGCGTCACGATTCCTTTCCTTGCCGCGTTCATCTGTGTCGTGTAATTTCTCATTGCATATTCCTCCTTTTCATCGGGTACGTTCTCCCCAGTCTGCCGCTCCTATCCGGATAATCCCGCTTTACCGTAACTGCTGCTCTCACTCAGCGGAGAATGATGTGCTGCCGAAATCATCAAAAACTTTTCCACCCTCTCGAGGGTTTTATCATATAAGGAACGAAAGTTTCCTTTATAATAAAAAAAGAGACGCTCATAGGGCATCTCTTAAAATCATACGCAAACATCGCTGCTTCACTTTCTCCCTACGTTGGCATTATCCAAATCAGGTTACGGGTCGAAGCAAATCAGCTTCCTCTCAGCCGGCTTTCCCGCCAGCTCCCCGGTAACAATATAACATGAAACAAATATATTATAGACTTTTTTTCAACTATTTACAAGATTAAGATTTCTTAAATTACACACCTTATTCGCTAATATGCAATTCATTCTTTTTTCTTGTACTGCAGGCTTTTTTCAAAGTCTTAGCCCCCATAGTCAGAACCAGTTTATTCACCTTTCTCGCCCGATTCGGACAAATGCCGACGCACCGCATACAGGAAATACAGATTTTCTTATCCGTTTTATTCGGCTCATTTTCCGGAATCGCTCCCACAGGACAGGAAACCGCACAAACACCGCATTTGCTGCAGGACTTCCCGGCTTCCGGCTTCATCGGAACGCCGCCAAAGCTCCTGTAAGGTTTATTTCCCGGCACATCCGTCCTGTCTAATCTGCATTCCTCCAGCTTCTCACGAACAATTATTCCATATTCTTCCAGTTCCTTTTCGTCTGCCTGATCCGGTCTTCCCGAAGCAAACTGCCGCATAATCGAATGCTCTGCAACAGCCGCCACTCCCGCCGCAGGTACAAAGCCTGCCTCCGCAAGCGTATCATACAGCTCCAGCATGGTGTCTTCGTATGCCCGATTTCCATATACTACCATAAGAATTACTCTGGCGCCGTTTCCCTTCATCGCCGCTAATCTCCTGACAGCTGCCTCCGGTACTCTCCCTCCATAGGAAGGTACTGCAGCCAGGCAAATATCGTCCGCGGAAAACACTGCCCCAGAAAAATCCCTCCTCCGCTCTGTCAGATCAATCACATTCTGTTCTTCTTTCCAGTTTTTCAGAAACAAATCTGCCGCCCGTTTTGTTCCCCCGGTGGGACTGAATACAATATAATTTAGTTTCATTCTTCAACACCTCTTTCTGCCTTTTTCAAACACGCTCTCTTTTCTCCTTCCCCTTAAGGAAAAATCTCCTTTGAGCACTGCAGAAACCAGGTCAGATTATTTCTGGCAATATGACATGCAAGCGTCTTTATAACAAAATAATGATAATTAATATCCATCTGACAGTCCTTTCTGTTCCTGCATGAATGATATCGAATAAAAACATGCCAATTCCCGAGAAAATGAATCCACATGCTTTTTATTATGTAGGACAAACTTGTCACTCCCCATGTCTCAGCATCTGCCTGTCTCTACCGGATAAAATTGGTCCGCTGAACCGGCTCTTTTTCCGGAAGCCCAAAAGCATCTTTTCCGAGCGCGATACTTTTCATAAGAAACGCCATATTTTTCGCTAATGTACGCATACTTTGCAGTCCTTCCAAATCCTGTTCTGCCTCTCCATGCAGTCTTCCATGAATACTATTCCAGTACTGTCCCGAAGCCACCGGCATACCCGAAATCGTAAAGAACTTATTCAACTCATCAAAAGTCGAGGATAAGCCGCCCCTCCGCGCAGCAACCACGCTGGCGCCTGCCTTCATCGTCTTGTCAAAATGCGTGCTGTAAAAGAGCCTGGTCAGAAATGCAATCAGCGTTGCATTTGCCGATGCATAATAAACCGGACTTCCAACCACCAGACCATCGCAGGCTTCAAACTGAGCGGCAGCCTCATTTACCATATCATCAAATACGCATCTGCCCTTCTCCATACAACTGCCGCAGCCAATGCATCCTCGGATCGGCTTATTTCCAACATGCAGAATCTGAACCTCAATTCCTTCCTGCTCAAAAATCTTCTCCATCTCATGCAGCGCAATATAGGTATTCCCCTTTGACTGAGGACTGCCGTTAATCATCAGAACTTTCATTTCTCCACAACCTTTCTTTTTCATTCATTTCATCTTTTTATTATATTCTGAACATATCCAGAATTGCAATAGTATCATTCACATTCTTTCCCGAGACACTTCCCTGATGTTACTGTTCACTCCGTTACACAGCAGCCTTCGCAAATCCATTTTACATTCACACACTGCCTGTTCTCCGGCCAGTACAGCCGACATTACATACCTTTCCTGTTATATGCAGGTTTTCGTAAGGACTCATATAAAAAACGCAGACGCATCAGACTGTGCCGAATCTATTTCTATATGTACCGCTTCACCTGATTCAACAGGCGAAGTCTCTTCGCACACTGCAGCAGCTGATCTGCCGACGGATTCCGTTTTCTATAACACTCAATGATATAGGCGAAGATATCCTCCTCCAGCTCAGCCCGAAAACGAACGGCGTCGCAAACACTTCTCTCTATATCATAGACCCTGTATCTCCCATGCCCGGTTTCCAGCGTAATCTGATATTCCGGGAACAAACGCTCGGAATAATAATGTCTGGATACCGGGAAATTCATCTGAATTCTGCGTCTGTCGCTGCGCCTTGTAGCTACAGACAATCTGACCGGCTCCTTGTCAATCAATCCGAGATAATAGCAGGCGCTGTCCGCACAAATCACAGCCTCCGGATCACTAAAGCTTACCTCAAGCGCCTTGTAATCCCAGGGCTTTGGAAAACGATAACACTGAAACCAGTAATGTCCATGACAGATCCGTTCTAACATCTCAATCTGGGTAAACACCCCAATCTGACGATTCGTAATTCCTTCCCGCAAAAGCTCCTCTGTGCTGATATAGCCTTTATATTTTCTAGATAATTTTTCAATCTTAATAACTGTTTCCCTCAGCATAAAAATTCCTGTTCACCATCATTGCATATCAAGCATTCTTAATGTGTCTGCAACTTCCTTTGGGCTGCATCCTATTTCTTCCTTAACGGAATCATATTTCACAGCAATATGTCCCAAAACTTTATTAGACATGTCAATAAACGTACACCTTACATATTCACTAATTTCTCCACGATCCAACAACTTCTCAAGTTTTTTTGTCTGCTCATACTCCTGTTTTAATATTTCAAATTTGTTCTTATCTTTCTCATACTCATCAAACCGCTCTTCATGAGAAAAATATAGAAAGCTCCTCCCTTTTATATATTCTACCATGTGTCTAACATTTACTCAATCAAATTAAACTCTTTTCAATTCCGCATTGTTACATATTTTACAGCTCAAGGTTATCTGTCCTGTTATTTGCGTATGAAAAATGACGGCGCACATTCTATTTGCACCGTCATAATATCATTCTCTTTCTACATGGTTCTCCAGGGAACCTTCCCTTAACACAGTACAATGATCTTTTCCGGAGTCGTCTGAGGCGGGATACTTCTGGTTGTCGCCGAATAATACACTAACAGCATCCGGTCTCCGAGACCGCAGGTAAACATCTGTCCGTTTATCGTCCGTACAACTGTATTTCTCCCCACATTTAACTGCAAAGAATTATCTGCCGCAACCAGATTTCCATCAAAATAATTCAGCGCAATCTGCTCATTCCTGCCAAGTACGGTAATCATCACAGCCTGATACTGTGGCGGGAAGATAAGGGGCACTGGGAGCGTACTGTCATAAAACGCCGCTACCCGCATCCCTCGCCGGAGCATTCTGCTGTTAATTACCTGAGTGTCTGAAGTAAGAAAGAAATTCACAACACCGTCTTCCGTACGGAGCGCAATCATCCGATTGCAGCAGTCATTCCCCGATATATTCACAATTGTGCCAGTAACCGGAATCAAATCTGAATAATTCATACATCCACCATTGCGGTATCTTCATCATTCTGCCGCAATATCCTTTTTCTTTTAACTTATGATTCCCCACGAAAAGCGTTCGTTATTTTCCCTATTTCCTACAGATTGTATTTCCCAATACACACATGACGATGCAGTCCAGCAAAACTACAATTCCAAAGATGTGAGCCGAAGCTGCCGGAAGCACATCCTCAAATCTCTCCATAATCATAAGCAGAACCGTAATAAGCGCCATGCCGCCTCCCATAACCCTGCACAGCTTCTTCTCGTCATATTCCCTCTTTTCTTTCTCAGAAGCAGTATTATATCCTGCCAGAAGCCATGCTCCTTTTCCCATCAGGAGAATAACTGACAGCGCCGCGAACAAAACAATTACAACGTACAACAGCCAGTCCGGTCCGGTAGAAACATCTGCCAGTGTTTTTTCCTTCATTCTCGCACCACGATTCTAAATTCTTTCCATCCGCACAGGTGGAATTCTTTTGAAATACTAAGGAGCATTATACTACACGCAGGGAACATTTACAATTCCCAAAATCGACTTGCTGACACGCTCAGTTATTCCGGCATAGGTTTTCTCCCGCATCAGTTCAAATAAAGCTTCTTCTATCATTTTTGCGGACCGTTCCCGCTGCTTTTGATGTCCGTTCATCCCTCTTTCCCTCCGAAATGTGGCCCAAAATTCAATTTTTGTAGCACATTGTCTCCATATCTTGTTTTTTGTATATAACCAGTATATGATAATACAAGAAATGACACAAGTGTAACATTTTTATGTTCAGGAGGTTGTTATGAATCATACAGTAGTAATCTACGAATCAAAATATAGTTCAACCAGACGTTATGCAGAATGGATTGGCAAGGCGCTGGTTAACTACTGCCGGTCTCTTTAACTATACCGTTATTATGCAACGCTGCACCAGCCGGGTTGATGGACTGACGTCCGGCAAAGAGTATCCTGATACAATACATGCCGTGCACTCTGCTGCCGGGACTGCCAGCCACACTCCGATAATTCCCAGGAGCTTCGGGAGAATCAGGATTGCCGCCGCAAGCAGCACGAACGTTCTCACAAATGACAGAAACGCCGCCGCTTCCGTCATCTGTCTGCGAAGCATATAATCATGGAGCGTCATTCCCGTAATCTCCGTAAACATCCTGTGCAAATGATATTTTGAATAATGCACAGCCCCAGCCACCCGCTCAAAGTCCATTTTTTCATCCAAATGCGCTTCCATATAAGCAATTGCACGCTCAATCATAGAAATATCCTGCAAACCCATTCTTACATCCCTCCTCCCGGAAAATCATAACACAAGATCCCGCAGAAGATTTTATGATTCTTGCGGAATCAGGAAAATCTCTGAAATACATTTTTTGTTCCGACGGCAATCTGGTACTATGTCAAGAAAAAGTACAAGTTAAACGTGGACTTTTTTGCAGCAAAAGACATACCAAACCTCCTTGGCCTGCCGATATATGTCAATCTTCTGTTCGTATCTATCATCTCATTAACCAGACCAATCAGTCCGCTTTTATCCACATAGATATCATTCCGTATCCCTGCAAATCCACTGTTCCCAGGATTCAAATATACTCCCATAAATTACCCCTCTGTCCTGTCTACCGCTTAAACCCCCGCTTCCTCTTATTCTTCATCACAATCCTGCGGATATAAGCAAAAGTCTCTTCCTCTCCCCTCTCCGCAAGCATCTTCAGCAAATGATGCAGAAGCGCCGCCGTATCTTTATGTACCATATTGCCAAGTCTTGCCGCTCCTTGCTCATAATATTCCAGCGGATGACAATCCCGGTAATTCTCTTTCTGATAAGTCTTAGAAGCGGCCACCCGGTCCATAAACATCTCAATCACATACTTTGTCGGCATCTTCGTGCCGGCGAGAAGCCGTTCTTTCTCCGCAGTGTAATCAATCCAGTATTCATAGTGGTGCTTATTGCGCCCCTTGTGATGAAGCCATGCCGTAGACACTCCTGTGGCCTCCCGCTCTGCGTTATTGGGACTCCTGTTCCCCTGATAATATTTGCATCCAACCAGAAACTCCGAAGGAGAATACTTGGACAGGTCATGGAGAAGTCCCTGCTTATACAGGCCCACTTCAAAACAGCCTTTCATGACCAGTAATTTGTGATGATTAATCGTCCGCAAATGTTCCAACGCCTTCATACTACTACCTCTTTTCTCTTATTCCTTATGAAACGGCCGCATGGCCATTAGGGATGCCCGGAGGGTATACCTTATGAAACGGCCGCATGACCATAATGGGGTACCCACTGCCGCGAATTATCACATATATATATACGCCAGAAAATGTAATAGCAACAAATGCAGCGGATAAAAAACATAGAAAAAATACTTCATACTCCGCCCTTTCTGCCCGTTATACAAAGCAACAGGCAGCATCGCCAGAGCTCCTACCGTCTGAATTCTGCTGGGCCACAGGAAATTCCATGCAGCTCCCGCAAGATACTGCGCCGCCTTCTTCTCCCTTGTCATCCAGAAAATGGCAATCAGTAGAATCCCTCTGAATCCATAATCTGAATGCATAAATTCAGCCGCCCACATAGCAAGAATCATAATCCCGGCTCTGGTAATGATTTCTCTCTCCCTGTCAAGTAACCACAGCATTCCAAGTCCGATAAATAAGGTTACAAATACATTCTGCTTCTCCGGATACCACAAAGACTGATGAAAAGCCAAATCAAAAGGAATCTCTGAAACAATTACAAAGATGCCAAGCCTTGCTATATACTTTGCCGCATTCCTCGTATGATAATATCCCTCCACCAGCAAAAAGCAAAAGATCGGAAACGCCAATCTCCCCACATAGCGAAGCCACACTGCCTCAGGATAAATGATTACGCCCATATGATCAATCAGCATTGATATAATTGCCAGAACTTTCAACTGAAATGTCGTAAGTCCCGCTTTTCTTTCTATTACATTTTCCATCGTACTATCCATTACCTGCCTGCCAGAATCAAAATTGTGCGCTCTGCCACAACAGTCTCATGCTGATTCTCAAGAAGCTCCGGCTCCTTAAGAACCCCCTCCCTCGTAGAAACAATCATATACCACTTTCTCTTGCCGGAAAGAGCCGGCAAAGCAAAACTGTGCTCCAGCCAGTGCATATTATAAATGACAAAATAATCCCCATCTCCTACGGCCGCGCCGCTGTAATATACTCCAAGCTGCCGGCTGCTAAATTCGTCCGGCGTCCGCCATGCATATTCCCCATGATAAGAGACGTCTGGAACCCCGCACCGTACAGAGTCTAATCCCCGCAAAGGCTCCTCCTGCATAAACACCGGGTGGGACTTGCGCAGCGCAATCAATTCCTTTATCAGTTCAAAGGTCTCTGGCTGTTTCTTTAATTTGCTCCAGTCCAGCCAGGAAGTAGTATTATCCTGACAATAAACATTATTATTTCCCTTCTGGGTATTCCCGAACTCATCTCCCGCCAGAAGACAAGGCGTTCCCTGCGCAAATAACAACAACAGAAAGGCATTGCATATCTGGTTCTTTCTCAGTTCATTGACAGCCTTTTTCCGGCTCGGTCCCTCAGCTCCACAGTTCCAGCTATAATTACAGTCCGGACCGTCCTGATTATTTTCTCCATTCGCCTCATTATGCTTACTGTCGTAAGAAACCAAATCATTTAGGGTAAATCCATTCTGACTGGTGATATAATTATAAGTATCCTTCGTATGATGATTCAGCCAGTAAATTACTCCTCTCACCATGCCTTCGTCTCCTTTTAGGAATCTGCGCATCGTGTTCTGAAAATCCTCTCTGTGTACAAGAATCTTCGTCTTTTTCAGTATCGGATCAGTATAGATTATATCCATCGGAGCAACTCCGGGATTTAAAATAAATCCGTCTATATGGTATTCCATCCTATAATACCGAAGGCATTCTTCCATCATTTGCTTTGATGCTCCGCTGTCGAAAGGCATCTCCAGTATTACTTCAATCCCCGCCTTATGGCAGGATTTTACCATATCTTTCAGTTCATTTACCGCATTTTTTGACGCGGCATAACTCTTCTTAGGCGCAAAGTAATAGCCTGGACCATATCCCCAATAATTAATCACTGTTCTCGTATACTCATCAAATTCATAAACCGGCATACAATGAATCTGATTAATGCCAAGTTCCGTCAGGTATGGAAGCTTCTCCACAATTCCCTGAAATGTCCCCTTATGTTTCACTTTAGATGTGGAATGCTTTGTAAATCCCCTTACATGCAGACTATAGGCAACTACCTGATTCATAGGAATATTTAAGGGCTCGTCCCCTTCCCAGTCATACTTCTCCCACACAAGTTCTCCCCGCCGCTTTGCCATCTCTCTGCCAGTACTTATCTCTCCCGGAAAACCTTCCCTCTGCACTCCATACGAAGCCCCGGCAGACTTGTCACATCTCATCTCTTCGACAGACGCCGGCTTCTCTGCTCCATGAGCCCCCTCTGCCGGCAGATTCTTCTGTTCTCCGCGGCATCTGACCTTTGTAAGTCGCTTTGTATAAGGGTCCACATAATCCTTACCGTCAACCCGATAGAGATACTCGCAAGGCTTATCGCCTATATCTTCCACTCCCACGCAGCGCACTTCTCCCACTGCCGTCTCCTCTGTAAGTTCACATGAAAAAACAGGGTCCTCCCCCTTCCTATGGTATAACAGGAGCTCGCATGCCTTCCCCTGCGGGATTGCAACCGCGAAATTCAACCCTTTATCTGTTCCTGTTACTCCAAGAGGTAATGGTGTTCCCTGTGTCTGCTTCATATGTTCCTCCTTACTGCCATCCGTCAGCTCCGTACATCTTCACATTATCACTGTTAATCATGAACACATCTTCATAAATCTCTTCTTCGTATTCATCTCCGTCCAAAATCAAAATCCCGGTTTTGGCCGCTTCTTTTCCTATGCCAATCGGCGACTGGGCCGCCGTTCCGGCAATCTGTGTGTCCGGCTTCATAAGCTCCTTCTTAATATCTGGCGAGCCGTCCACGCCATAAATCATCACATCTTTTAGTCCCGCAAGATTCACTGCCGTAGTAGCTCCCACCGCAATCTGATCGTTGCCGCACATGATTACATCAATGTCCTTATGCTCCTTTAACATCTCCTGGGTAATCTCCAGCGCTTTCTGAAATTCCCCGTTGGTATCCGCCCTGTCTACAATCTCGAATCCCACTTCCGCAGAAGATATCGCTTTCTCAAATCCCGTGATTCTCTCATTAATAGAATTCTGGGTCGGACATTCCAGAATCAGTATCCTTCCGCCGTCCGGACATTTCTCCAGCAAATCCTCGCCGCAGATATATCCGGCGTTCTCATTATCCGAACCGATATATGCATCCACATATTCCATCTCTTTGACCTGAGTATCCACATTAATAATCTTTACTTCCGCTTCCCTCAGAGCCTCCAGGCTTTCGGTAATCTCCACCCAGTTCACCGGACAGATGAAAATCGCATCGATTCCCTCGTCTATCATCTCCATAATCTGCTCATTCTGAATGTTTGGATCACTCTCCGGATTCTTCGTAATCAAAGTATATCCTTCCTTATCAAGAACCTCCTTAATCGCACTCTCCAGCGTAATAAAATAAGGATTCTCCATATCAATCGCGCTGAATCCAAACTTATATCCCGTATCTTCTTCCTCTACTTCTGTCTCGGATTCCTCCTCTGACGAGGCTGCATTATCCTCCGGCGTTCCCACTGCTTTCTTACAGCCATACAAGGCCAGAATACCTATAAGCAAAACAGCAATCACAATCAATGCTTTCTTTTTCATAGTTCCTTCCTCCCTGTGCATACACATCTATTCTACAACATTTTAAAGTGTTTGACCAGAAAAAAATATTACTTGCCTTTTCAAAGGGTCTCTGCTAAAGTAGTTACAGTCCACACATTGCCGGCGGACGTAGATCGAAGCAGGCGAATGTGTGCGTAGTAACCTAAAGTAAAAGTCAAAAGGAGAACCGTTTATGGAGAATTTAGGCACTGTAACCCTGACTCTGGATAACGACAAAGAACTGGAATGCGAAATCCTCACCATCTATACAGCCGCAGGCAGAGACTATATCGCCCTTGCGCCCATGGATGAATCTTTGGACGGTATCGTCTATCTCTACCGCTATATTGACCGGGGAGAAGAGGAACCGGAACTTGAACTCATTGAGGAAAACGAAGAATATGAGATTGCCTCAGACGGCTTTGACGAATGGCTGGATACCATGGAATTTGCGGAATTGGACTAGAGCGTGTTTGAAAATTCTGCACTCGCTATCTGCACCAAATGAAGCGCTATCACTGCTTCCGGCCGGCAAGCAAATCACTGACAAAACGGGAAGGAGACGCCTCTTTGCCGTTTTTTGTTTTCACATAACTGATTATCAGCTCTCTTTTCGCCCGGGTCATCGCCACATAGAACATTCTCCGCTCTTCCTCAATCTCAGCATCCAGCTTTGCTTTCTTATAGGGAATCACGCCCTCATTGCTCTGGATAATAAAAACAGTATCAAATTCCAGTCCTTTCGCCCCATGCATCGTCATCAGACAGACGCCTTCCCGGTTTTTTGCCCTTCTGTCTTTTCGTTCCTTCAGCGTTCTCCCATATTCCTCTATATAGGCAAGCCATTCCGAAACAGAGGCAAATTCCTTCGCCCGCTCTTCCACTTCTGCCAGCAGCGAAAACAACTCATCAACGCTAATCTTCCTCGCCGCCGCATATTCCTTCAAATAATCATCATAGCCTATATGCCGGCGAATATACTGGACAGAGGCATAAGGCGTCTGCCCGGTTAACATCTTAATATCCCACTCAAACTGGTCAATCCTGTCTAACATCCAGTCTTTATCCATATAAAACCGTCTCAAGTCTTCAAAAGACACCTGCGCCTCTTCTAAGCTCTCCCTGCTGATATATCGTTTCGGTGCGTTCATCACATCCAGAAATACTCTTCTGCTCCGGTCGCCTTCCGCTATCCTTACATAGCTAAGAAGCTTTCTCACAACAAAATGCTCATAAATATTCTGCACCTGTTCCCTGGCCTGAAATGGTATCTGGTTCTCCACAAGGAGTTCTATCAGCACTCTCGCATCATTCCCAGTCCGGTACAATACTGCCATCTGACGGTAATCCAGTCCCTTTCCATTCAGTTCCTTCACCTTCTGAATCAGATACCGGCCCTCCTCCGGGGAGTCCTTTACCTCCTGCACGTGAACGCAGGCTCCCTTCTCATTCTCTGTGGAGAGATTCTTCTCATACCTCCGGCTGTTACAGCCAATCACCTTCAGCGCACCGTTCACAATATTCTTACTGGAGCGGTAATTCACTCCCAGAAGAAGCTTTCTGGTATCCGGGTAATCATCCCCGAATCCCAGCATAATCTCTGGACTGGCGCCCCGGAACCGGTAAATAGACTGATCATCATCTCCCACAACAAACAGATTATTCTCCGGCAGAGCAAGCAAACGAATCACCTCATACTGAATCCGGTTCACATCCTGAAATTCGTCAATCAGAATAAAACGAAACCGCTCCTGCCACTGATTTAAAATGTCCTCCCGGCGCCGGAACAAATCATAACAAAGCAGCAGCATATCGTCAAAATCAATCTTGCGCAGCGCTTTGCGCCGCTTCTCATATGCTTTAAAAATCCTTCCAAACACCGCCCCATGACGGGCGGATTCATACCTGCCAACCGGGATTCCCCTGTTCTTCACCGTACTAATCTCGGTAATCAAATCCTGCAGTTCTTCTCTCTCATCCATGGTCTCCAGCTCATATCCCAGCTCCGGGGAAGATACAATCTCACGCAGCATCTGAAACTTCTCTTCTTCCGTCAGAATATTCTCCGAGCCTAAGCGGTAAGCCCATTTTAAAATCCCAAAATATACGCCATGGAAGGTTCCGAATGTCACCGGAAGGCTCCTGCCCTCCATCAGCGCCTGAAACCGCTTCTGCATTTCATAGGAAGCCGCCCGGGTAAAAGTAATGACCAGAATCTGCTCTGGCCTTACTTTATAATGCTCTATTAAATAACAAACCCTCTTCGCAATGGTAAAGGTCTTCCCGGAACCCGGCCCTGCAAGCACCATGCAGGGACCCTTAAAATGCCGGATTGCCTCCTCCTGCACCTGATTCGGCCGCATGAAACTACCTCGCTTCCAACTTTCTGATTCCGGCGCGAATCCGGGCAAGTGATTCCTCTTTCCCCAGCACATCCATAATCTCCGTTGCTCCTCCCGGCGTATTCTGCCTGCCGGAGACAGCCGTACGAATCGGCCACATCACATATCCAATCTTCTTCCCTGTCTCTCCCGCATACTGCTTCAAAGTCTCAAACAGCGCGTCGTTGCCAAAATCATTCTGCTGCTCCAGGACAGGAAGCACACTCTTAAGAAGCTCCAAAGAATTCTCCTCGTTCGTCTTCATCTTCTTATGACAGTACATAGCCGTATCATATTCCGGCACTGCCTCAAAGAAATCAATCTGCTCCCTGATATCCAAGAATGTCTCAATACGGGTCTTAATCAGCCCCGCAATCTTATGCAGATCATACTTATCCCCGACAACTTCCTCTATATACGGCTTCGCAAGCGCGAAGAACTTCTCTTCCTCCATCGCCTTTAAATATTCGCCGTTCATCCACCGCAGCTTCATCACGTCAAATACCGCCGGAGACTTACTCATATGCCGGTAATCGAATGCCCTCACCAGTTCCTCCAGAGAGAAAATCTCCCTGTTATCCTCCGGACACCATCCCAACAGAGCCACATAATTCACAATGGCCTCAGAGACAAATCCCTGCTCCAGCAAATCCTCATAAGAAGAATGGCCGCACCGCTTACTCAGCTTCTTATGCGTCTCGTCCGTAATCAGCGGACAGTGAACATAAGTTGGAACCTCCCATCCGAAAGCCTCATAGAGCCGGTTGTACTTGGGCGCTGAAGACAGATACTCATTGCCTCTCACCACATGGGTGATTCCCATCAGATGATCGTCCACCACATTGGCAAAATTATAGGTCGGATATCCGTCCGATTTAATCAGAATCATATCGTCTAACTCTGCATTCGGCACCGTAATATCCCCGTAAATATCATCGTGGAAAGTGGTCGTCCCTTCTGACGGTATATTGATACGGATGACATAAGGCTTCCCCGCGTCCAGATTCGCCTGAATCTCCTCCTTACTCAGATGCAGACAGTGCTTGTCATATACCACAATCTCCGTTCCCGACTCAGACACCTTACTCCGAAGCGATTCCAGCCTCTCCTTATCGCAGAAGCAATAGTAAGCGTCTCCCTGCTCAATCAGCTGCTTTGCATACTTTAAATAAAGCCCGGAAGCATTCCGCTCGCTCTGCACATAAGGTCCCACGCCTCCGTCCTTATCCGGCCCCTCGTCGTGAACCAGCCCGGTTTTCTCTAAAGTCCTGTAAATAATCTCAAGAGCTCCTTCTACAAACCGCTCCTGGTCCGTATCCTCAATACGCAGCATAAAATCTCCGTCCTCATGCTTCGCAATCAGATACGCATACAACGCAGTCCTCAAGTTCCCCACATGCATCCTGCCCGTAGGGCTCGGTGCAAATCTCGTTCTAACTTTACTCATCTTATATCCCCGTTTCTTTCATTTTGCATACATTTCTTTACATAATACTATCAGATTCTCCATATCCAGTCAACAAAAAATTTATTTCTTTGCCTTCCTTCCTCTCCAGTAGTCCAATCCAAATACTTCCCTTGGAATTGATACCGCCGATACAATCCCCAGCACAATTCCAAATGCGACTTTAATGGCAAGGAATCCGCTCTGTCCGGCTTCCCTGGTCTCCCCAATCACTAAATCATAAGCCATATAATACACGCTGGCTCCCGGTATCAGAGGGAAAATACCCGGTATCAGAAACATGGTAATCGGACATTTCATCCGCACCGTAAGTACTCTCGAAATCAGCACCACTGTCAGGGATGCAAAAAAAGACGCCATCGCCGGAGAAGTAGGCTTCAACGAGGCACAATACACCAGCCACGCCAGGGTCCCGATAATCCCGCAGCTTACATAAAACCGTTTCGGAACATTGAACATAACAGCAAAAGCAACGGTACCAAGACAGGGACAGATTACATTTACAACAATCCAGTTAAGCATACTCCGATACCTCCAATCCAGTTACTGAAAACCCCCAGCGCAAGACCTACGCCGGTAGCAATATATACAAACACAAGCAGCGCGTCGATCATTCTAACCGTACCCGACAAAAAATCGCTGTCCGCAATATCCCGAATCGCATTGACAAAGGCAACTCCCGGCACCAGCGGCATAATCCCGGCAATGATCATGCCGTCTATCTGCATGGAAACCGGAACAAAGACATACATTACCACCGCCAGAGAGGTAATCAGAATCCCTCCGAATATATTAATAATAATCTTCGACAGTCTGTGCCTGCCTGCAAATAATACCCATATGTATAGAACGCACCCGATAAAAAAAGCACAGATACTTTCCATAGCGCTGGCTCCCAGAAGATACCCGAAAGCGCTGGCTCCCACTCCGGCGGATATTACAAGCTGATACTTCTTCTTCGCGGGCAAATGTTCGATTCGATGCAGTTCCTCAATCGCCTCTTCCAAATTCATCATACCCGCCGTAATCTTTCGGGACAAATCATTCACTTCCGCTACGATTAGAAGGTTCGCGCTGGATAAGGGAACATGCTTGATCTTGGAATAGATCTCTTCTCCGTCCCGCTCTGCATTAATAAAGATTGCATGACTCAGAACAAAGGTATCCACTTCCTCCACATGAAAACGCTTGCAAATCCGCTGGATTGTCTCGTCCACACGAAAAATCTCCGCCCCGTTTTTCAAAAGAATCCGCCCCGCATCCAGTGCAAAATTAACAACCTTTTTGATATCTACTTCCGCATCCAGAGATTTCTTCATACAGATTCGGTCCTTCATCTGTTTTCCGTCCAGAAAAATAGACTCTTTATAATTCTTTACAAAATAATCCGCCTGCCTGTCAACCTCCACAAACCCGCATTTCTTATAAATTCTCAAACTTTCGTTATCATTCCATGTTCCAGCATACATGGAGTCACACCCGCTTCGGTATCGTTCGCTCAAATAATGAATCATTGCCCGGGTATAGCCTTTGCCGCCATTTCCGTATGTAGTCACCAGATTACGTATCTCGCATTCCCGGTTTCCGGAAACCGTAACCACCGCCAGCGTACAGAGCTCCTTCCCCTCATATAACGCAAACATATCCCCAGTGTCCAGATATCTGTCTATCATGTCCCTCTGAGGATCTGTCAGCAAAAGTAAATCCATATATTCTGTCTTATTCTCTATAATGTGCTCAACTCTCATCATCCATCCCCCTTAGAGCGTATCGGGAACTTCATTTCCCAATTTACCAATCCACTCCTATACACCCTAAATCAATCTGCCTCTGCAAATGTAACAGTTTAGGTATCTGAACTGTTACATGAAAACCTCACACATTATAGCACTGTCAAATAGAAAATTACAGTTTTTTTCTAAATTTTTCTATTATAAATATTCATATAATCTATAAGCAGACGTTATATCCGATAGCTTCCTCCAGACAATTAAGCATATGGCTGACATTCCGCCGATATGTGAACCGCCGCAACCGCTCCGTCAGCCGCCGCAGTCACCACCTGCCTTACGCTCTTTACCCGGATATCTCCAGCCGCATAGATCCCCTTTAAACTAGTACGCATCTCATCATCCGTCTGAATATATCCCTTCTCATCCATGTCCACAAGTCCCTTAACCAGCGCGGAACTGGGTATATTGCCCACAAATCCGAAGAGTCCCAGCATACCGTCCGCCGGGTCCGCCTCTATCCTTGTCAGTTCCCCGGTCTTCACATTCCGAATGACAAGTCCCTGCAAGACGCCCTCGCCGTAAGCTTCTTCCACCACGCTGTCCCAGAGAAAGGCAATCTTCGGATTCTGAAATGCCTTTTCCTGAATAGACTTTGCCGCCCGAAGCTGATTCCTTCTGTGAACAATCGTAACCTTTCTGGCAAATCTGGTCAGAAAGACCGCCTCTTCCACCGCGGCGTCTCCGCCTCCGGCAACAAACACCTCAAGCCCTTTAAAGAAATTCCCGTCGCAGGTGGCGCAGTAGGAGATTCCGCTCCCCTTAAACTGTTCTTCACCCTTGCAGCCGATGGGTCTCGCCGAAGCTCCCATAGCAAGAATCACATAGCGGGCCAGGTAAGTCTCCTTCTGCCCCAGAAGCTCCTTCACCTCCTGGTCTAACCTTACCTCCTCAATCACATCCTGCACTTTTACCGCGCCAAAGCGCTCTGCCTGAAGAGCCATCCGCTTTGACAGACTTTCTCCGCTTTCCCCCTCTAACACCTGCCCGGGGTAATTCTCAACCATATCCGTCGCCGCAATCTGTCCGCCGTCAATTCCCTTTTCAATGACCAGAACCGACAACCCGCCCCTGGCTGCATACAGAGCCGCAGTAAGCCCTGCCGGTCCCGCTCCTAAAATCACTACGTCATAAATTTTCTTATTCTTATCCATACTCATCATTATTACAAATTTTCCTTACTTTATTCTTATGAATTTTTTCCTTGCAAATATGCCCGAAGGTATTTTTACACATGAATCTCCGCTTTTACGCCAAGCAGCTCCTCGTGCTTCTTAAGCAGAGGCCGAATAGTCCCCTCTAAATACTGAGAAGTCTGCAATGCCGCCCTCCCTGTATACTTGGCCGGGTCCATGGCCTCCTTTAATTCCTCCAGTGTCAGATTAAATGCAGGATCCCCTGCAATCAGCTCCAGCAGATTATTTTCCAGACCTTCCGCCTTAACATTGCGGCCTGCTTCCATGGACAGCTCCCGGATACGCTCATGCAGCTCCTGCCTGTCCCCTCCGGCCTTTACCGCATCCATCATAATATTCTCCGTTGCCATAAACGGAAGCTCTGACATCAGACGTTTCTCAATGACCTTCGGATATACTACCAGACCGTCCACCACATTCAGGCACAAATCCAAAATGCCGTCAATCCCTAAAAATCCTTCCGGGATACTCAAACGCTTATTGGCGGAATCATCCAGCGTCCGTTCAAACCACTGGGTCGCCGACGTAATCGCCGGGTTCAGCGCGTCAATCATCACATATCTGGACAGAGAGGCAATCCTTTCGCTCCGCATAGGATTCCGCTTATAAGCCATGGCCGAAGAACCAATCTGACTCTTTTCAAAAGGCTCTTCCACCTCTTTTAAATGCTGCAGAAGGCGGATATCATTGGAGAACTTATGGGCGCTGGCCGCAATCCCCGCAAGTATGTTCAGTACTCTGGCATCCACCTTCCGGGAATAGGTCTGCCCCGAAACCGGATAACATTCCGCGAATCCCATCTTCTCTGCAATCATCGGATCTATCTTATCAATTGTCTCCTGGTCTCCGTCAAATAACTCCAGAAAACTTGCCTGCGTACCGGTAGTTCCCTTAGAACCAAGGAGCTTTAACGTCCCCAGCACATACTCCAAATCCTCAAGGTCCATGGCAAATTCCTGCATCCACAGGGTTGCCCGCTTTCCTACGGTCGTAGGCTGGGCCGGCTGGAAATGGGTAAATGCCAGAGTCGGCTGGGCCTTATACTGATCCGCAAAATCAGCAAGCTCTGCAATCACGTTCACAAGTTTCTTCCTCACCAGCTTCAGCGCTTCCGCCATCACGATAATATCCGTATTATCCCCCACATAACAGGACGTAGCTCCCAGATGAATAATCCCCTTCGCCTTCGGACACTGTACGCCATAGGCATATACGTGAGACATCACATCATGGCGGACAATCCGCTCCCTCTCCTTCGCCACGTCATAGTTAATATCCTCTGCATGAGCCTTCAATTCTTCAATCTGCTCCTCCGTAATGTCAAGCCCCAGCTCCCTCTCCGTCTCCGCAAGGGCAATCCACAGCCTTCTCCAGGTACGGAACTTCATATCAGGGGAAAAAATATACTGCATCTCCTTACTGGCATACCGTTCAGACAACGGACTTACATATCTGTCGTTACTCATGGTTCTCCTCCTTTTCCTCACTATTTGCTGCTATACCGTAATTTTCGGGTCAGAGCAAACGCCTTGTGTACAATCCTTTACTTATTTGTTCTTCTGTATTCCTTTTTCCAGCGTTCATATGCCTCATCCGTTATATCCGGATTCATCTGGCTTTCCGCTGATTTCAGCTCTTCCTTCAGCTCCGCGTCCAGCATCAGATAAACAGGCTCTTTCGACAGCATCTTCACATACTTCGCTTCCGGCAGATACCGGTAACAGCAGTACAGAAACGCTTTCAGCATATAGGGCTCCTGGCAAATCTCAAAACCCTTCTCATACATATGTGCAGCCTCCTCATAAAAAAACATCCTGCCATAAGCCGCTCCCAGACATGCATAAACTCTGCCGTAGAACTCCTTCCCCACCGAATCGTCCCACTCCTTGTGAATAATAGACTGGTAAATCAGGATTGCCGAGGCATTTTCCCCGGAATTTAACAGATTATCCGCCTTATACTTCTCTCTCTCCACCTCGTTCTGATTCCGAAGCCTCTCCAGCACATTGTGCATCTTCGTAATCTCAGCCATGGAATATATCGACGCATAGCTTAAAACCGTCAGAAGAAACTGCTCCACCGACGCGTTATGTTCTAACTGATTTCTAAGCTCCGCAGCCAGATCATACAGCTCCAGTTCATCCTCCAGCCAGTCGCAGAGCTTCCTGTTTACAATCGTATAATCCACAAGATACAGATTATTACAGAAATAATAACACAGCTCTTCTATGGTATAGATATGCATATGAACTCTTGCAATCTCATATGGATGTTTTGCCTTCTTCTTATGACAGAGAATTAAACTGCCCATTGCTTCCTCCTAAATGTATCGTTTTTTCAGCCTGAAAATCCGTCGCCGGATAAAATTCCCCGAAACCAATATCCCGGAATCTTATCCTGCAGGTATTCTCGTCCAGAAACATGGTCTCAATCGAAAGTCTCAGCGCATAATCATTCCGCTCGGGCAGCCCCGCCAAAGACACCGTTTCGGCCTGCAGCTCTCCTGTTGCCAGCGATTCAATATGAATCTCAATATCAGAAGTATCCTCTAAGAGCACGTCCCACTGCCCGTCCGACTCGTACCAGTGACTCCCCCATTCCACAATCGGATACCACCCTTCCTTGCCATGAACCCGCATTCTTAAGCATACCTGCTCCATCATCTTCGTCTCATCCAGATAAATAGGCATCTCATCATCCTCGCTCATTCTGCGGTGAGAGCCGTAGCAGGCCCCTTTGCTGTACAGATTATTGCCGATAAAGGCCCTGCGCCCATTGCAGAGCACCTTCAGCGAACTGGGATACCAGTTATTTTCAAATCCTTCCCCCGTAAGAAATACGGAAGAGACCACCTTCTTATCAAATACACTCTGAATAAACGCCTTAAAACGCTCGTCCGCATCCTTTGCCTTATCCACGTTCAGCACTGGATACACAGCCGCAAGCTCTTTCATCTGGGCATTTGCTACCTCGTCCACCGTCACAAACATATCGGCTCCCCTGCCGCTTACCGTCTTAAGCCTGCGGAGCATGTAAGCCCGAATCTCATTCCTGTCACAGTAGAATAACGCAGCCTCATACTGCCACAGCTCTTTCGGCTGATAAAACATATAATCGCAGAAACTCTCTTTAAAATCCTGCACAAACACCCGTTCCTTCGGCACCTCTAAAAAACGCCCCAGTCCCTTTAGCATCTTGCTGATATCAATATCTGTCTTCGGCACAGAAAACGTAATATACTCAATATTGTCAAATTTCTCCAGCGCCAGCCGCAGAAACTTCGCCAGCAGCCACACCGCGTCCCGAATCTGCCCGGCAAAGTTCACCCGCTCCTGCCGGACCGCCCTGTCATACAGCTCGGAAATGGTACATCTCTCATCCACCGTTGCCAGATGCTTCGCCTCTTTTCCGTAGAGCCACTTACTATTCACATATCCCAGAATCAGCGGGATTTGATAGTTATCTACCGCCGCCTCCATGGTCTCCGGCTCATGCTTCTCTCTGTCATAATAACTGATCTGGCAAAATTCTTCGTTTAATTCAAGTCCAAGTATGCTGCCGCCCCTCACTTATTACATCCTCCTGTTATGTTCCCGAAACATCTTGTCCGCAAAATATAGTTCCTGCTCGTACTCCATCATCGCACGTTTCCTCTCAGCCGGCCCCATAGACGCCATAGCATTGAGCTTACCATATTTTCCGGTCGCTGTAATCTCTCTTTCCTGCTTCAGAATTTGTTCCGGCTCTGTATGAGCCTTTTTTGTCCTGTCATTACTTTCATGAAAAGAATATTTTACCAGTTCGTCTCCAAACAGAATAAAATCCTTTACATAGATATTCTCATACATCGGCGTCAGACTTTCTGTCTGGTATCCCAGATCTTCCATCTCTCCCCGCCGCATCTTATAGATAATCTTCACCTTTCCTCCCGGCGAAGCCTGATAAGAAATCATCACTCTGTCATACAGCTGAACTTCCCTGAGCCACCCCTCCGGATAATTCAGATAGAATGGGAAAATAATCCGCTTCTCGCACATTTCCCTCAAAACTCTGTGGAAAATCTCTTCCGCTTCTGAAACCATATCCCTGTCCGAGTAATACTTAAGCAGCGCAATCTTACAGATATCCGCCAATTCCTCGTCCCGGTGTTCTTCATTCAGAATCACCTCAAATATAGAATGGCCAATCTCTCTGCCATATACCACATATTCTTTACACACATAGGCAAGATATGCCTGCTTCAACCGGAAATAAGGATTCCCATTCACATAATAATCAACAAAAATATCCTCTTCTCCAAACATATATTCCGAAAACAGCATCTGCGTGATAATCCGCTCGCCAAGCTTGGTAACCGGAAGCTCATATTCCTTCGCCACCTTCCAGAGCGCCTTCATGCTTCTGGTAGAGCCGCAGTAATAATTAGCCAGATAAGTCAGCGTGACCTTATCATACTGCTGCCGCTTAAACAATTCAAAGCTCAAATACAGCATGAAATCATCTTCCTCGTAGCTGTCTTCCCGAATCCGCTTTGTGCACAGACGGAATACCTCTTTCTCGTCAAAAGCTCCTACCCCATGCTGCATAATATTTTCAAAATTCACTTCCAGCTTACTGCCCTCACTGCCCCAGTTCGCAATTCTGGACATATATTTCTTACACATCTCCATATAGCGGGGTTCGTAGAACAGACGCTTCGTCTCAAAAGCCACCGAATCCGTATGGTAAAATCCATCCATAGACTCCCATACAATTCTTGCTTCCTTGTCGTACAGATAGACGATCATACCTTCTTTTTTATATGGTACTCTCTGCTGAATGCTTCCGTCCTTCTCGATTACGCGGACACATTTCAGATTATGGACCTTCGTCTTAACCTCATAGGCATAGCAGATATCCCGCATAGCTTCCAGACGCTCGCCGGTCATCTCCTCTTCCACGCAGAATCTCTTATATATAATCTTCAGAGAATCGGTAATATGACGCTTCATAAGCTGATCCCAAGCAAAGATTACCATCTGCTCCCGGTAGCTGATATACAAATCACTGGCGTACTCCTCATACGTAATCAAATTCGCATAAAGTAACGCCGCCTTCTTATAATTCAGCGTATTGCCATGCATAAAATAAAGGAAAATTGATCTGGGAAGCGCCTCTCTTACATATTCTTCTTCGATGGTCGACATATAATATTCATAAAGTCTTGCAATCTTAAGCTCCGCATCCACCGCTCTCTGATACCACACAAAATACCGTTTATCCAGCTTATTCCCCTTAATCAGCAGAGTACAAATCGTATTTAGAATCATCGGCTCCGGATACATACCATAAATCCGCTCCAGAATACGAAACAGAAAAAGACTGTAGCTTTTGCGCTGACTCGCAAGATTCGATACATAGAGAGCAAATTCTCTCGGCATCAGCCTGTATTTAGACGCAAAATTCAGCACCATCAGCTCAAACTGACCCAATTTTTTCAGGAGCATATTCCTGTCTTTGTAGCACTCGAAAGCCTGAAGAAGAAACAGTACCTCATTCGTCTGGTAATTATAATAATGCTGCTCCAGAGCCCGAAGCCTTCGATTGCTGTCCCGATACTGGGGATCAATTTCCAAAAGCATCAAAAGCAGCAGAGTCGAATCCTGATGCCGCATGTAAATCTTCCCAATCTCGTCCACTACCCGGCTCATATGGCTGCCCGCGCCCCGCACCAGGGCAGTCAGATACAGATAATATGCATTGCTTATGGGATCTTTGCCGATGGCAAACCGGTTATAATTATAGTTCTCCAGAATCCACTTCGCTTCCTCAACTCTCCGGCCCCGAAGATAAACATGGGCCTGAAACAACTGGAGAAACTCATCCATAGGATCATGCTGACGCATCTTCTTGACCTTCTCTACCGCGCTGTCCACCCACTGATTCAGTTCCATGCGTCCGCCCATACAGGAGACATATTCTTTCACAACCTGCGCCATCATAAATTCAATCTCGCGCCGGTCCTCATTCATACTGACATTCTGAATCACTTCCACATCATATGGCAGTATCTCATAGGGAGTTACCAGAAGCACCTTGCCAAAGTTACGTCCTGCATGCAGCCTGTCCGGATTCACCAAAAAGTCCACCTGATAGACATTCCCCACAAAATCGTCGGTAGAGAGGCGGGTTCGTCCCACAGACAGAAATTCTCCTTCCGTCTTCACTTCAATCGGCATATATCCCCAGGTGTTCTTAATAATCGTCACCATTCCCTTGGTGACCTCTTTGATATCCTCAAAAAACATACCCTCGCCCGGAAGAGTCAGAAAGATACACTCCTTCTGCTTAATACCCACAAGAAACTCTTCCATGGCCTGTTCCCCCAGAGACCACTTCCTCATATTATCATATAAATAGAAGGTTCTGGGATTCTCGTACTTTAACACCTCGTAAAACTCTCTGGAGCGAAACAGCTTCTGCGCCTCTACAAAATCCCGGATTGCCAGTCTCTTGAAATCGTCGGTATTCTGAACCTTGCCGTAACTTGTCATAACGTAAGGCTTTTCGATAATTGCAGTAAATGGAATCCGGTATTCTCCTCCAGTGCAGACAACCGTAAAGTCGCCTTTCTCCACATGTCCGGGAAGCAGTCCCCTTCCGTCATACTCAAACTCCACCTTAACAGGATTCCCCTCAAACCCCTGATCAATGCAGCGCATACGATAGGAAGACGGATATACGAGTCCCCTGATAGACCCCTCTGCCCGGTTTTTCACTGTAAAACTTCCCCGGTATACCTCACCTTCCCCAATGGTAAGAATCAGGCTTGTCTCTGGAAAGACAACCTCAGGCTTTTGCACCTGAAAGTCCCCTTTTGAAAACTTTTTGATTTTATTTTTCAAGCCATTCACCTCTTTAGCATTGCATTTTATTTTAAACATACTATAATAAATTATAGCATTATTGTATGAAGTATGTAAATGGTCAAAGCACAAAATATAGGAGAATTATATGTCAGACAAAATGAATCTGCAAAAACGCCCCGCATTTCATGGGAGTGATATTGAACAAATCGCACGCTGCTACGGCATCCCTAAGGAAACGATTATCCGATTCGGAGCCAACGTGAATCCTCTCGGCCTGTCGGCTTCCCTTCGCGAGAAGCTTGCAGCTAACTTAGATGTAATTACCCGTTACCCGGACCGGGATTATAAGAGTCTAAGAAAGGTGATTGCCGAATATTGTCATAGCGATATGAATTATGTGGTAACCGGCAACGGCTCTACCGAATTGATTTCCCTGCTTATCAGCCAGAGGAACGCCCGTCACGCGCTGGTAATCGGCCCCACCTACTCCGAATACGAACGGGAACTATCCCTTACCGGAGGCCGAATCTCCAACTATTATCTAAAAGAGTCCGAAGATTTCCGGCTGGATATGGATGATTTGAGCAAATCATTGGAACGCGGCGTGGACTTTCTGATTCTCTGCAATCCCAACAATCCAACTTCTTCCGCTCTGAATCAGGAAGAGTTAAAGGCCGTACTGGATGAATGCAGGAGGCAGAATATCTTTGTCATGATTGACGAGACTTATGTGGAATTCGCACCTTCGATCGAAGAGATTACCGCCATGCCTTTGGTTCCGGATTACGACAACCTAATGGTCATCCGCGGCGTATCCAAGTTTTTCGCCGCCCCGGGGCTCCGCTTAGGTTACGGTATTACCAGCAATCAGGAATTCCTCACTACCTTAAAGAAACATCAGAACCCATGGAGCTTAAACAGTATCGGCGCCTGCGCAGGAGAGCTGATGCTTCAGGAGACCGGTTATATCTCAGAGACCAGACGGCTTATCGCATCCGAACGGGAACGGTGCCTGCGCACTTTGAAAGACTTCCGCTATGCGAAGACCTACCCTTCTTACGGGAACTTTATTCTGGTTAAAATCCGCAAAGAAGAACTGGACTCCTTCATGATATTTGAACACGCCATCCGGCAGGGACTCATGATCCGGGACTGCTCCTCCTTCGCAGGACTCCCGGGAGAATACATCCGGTTCTGTATTATGAAACCGGAAGACAATACAAGGCTGCTCGGGTGCCTTGGAGAATTGCTTGCATAATAACATCGAACAAAGGCAGTTGTATCTCCCGTCTTAAGTAACAGTTCGGACAAGTTCTGCGCCGCAGTATGCGGGGAAGCTGACCGTCTGAACCGTTGCCGCCTTAATGCAACTGCCTCTGCTTAATTTATACAAAACCTGACTTTCTCTTATTTCTTCAAAATTAAAGCAATCATGGCAAGTTCTTCGCTGCCCGTATTCTTCAGCCCATGACCATGACCGTCGCCGCAGTAGGTCACATCTCCCGCTTCTACGTCGATTGCCTGTCCGTCCTCTTCATACATTCCCTTTCCTGACAGAATGTAATAGACCTCCGCCTCGTCATGATGCTCATGATGTCCAATCTCACAATTGGGCTTCAACGTGATGCGGCTGAACATCCGGCAGTGCTCTCCGCACTGTTCCGGTGTAATCAGAAGCTCTTTCGTCATATATCCGGCGCCTCCGTACACACGCTCCACATCCGTCTTCACTCTGTCCTTCGTTGTTGTCTTTAACATGATAGAACCCTCCTTACAATTTCCTTATCATAGTAAACATTTTATCACACATCAATTTTCTCCGCAACAAGCCGGTTGTACGCCGGCCATGTCTAATATCTGTAAATTTAAATTCACTCTTACGATTCCCTCCTACACAAAACTATTATTTCTCATGGGAGCTCTTCCAAAACCAAAAACCTCCGAGAATCCCTCCTATGTAAAGAATATTGACAAATATCGTAGGATTATCCTTTAACAGATACACAACTGCAACACCTGCCGCAAGGGAAACCGACAGCTTAAATGCAGAAATGATTCTCTTCTCCCGGATATCCTTCGCACGTTGAAGCTGTTCATTCCTCTTCTGCTCCAGAATAAGATACTCCATCAAATCTTCGTCCCGGATTCTCGAAAGAATCCATTTATCTCTCAAAAAGTGAGCTTCTTCCCTGTTCCGGCGGAAAAATCCTCTTTTCTTCGGTTCCTCTTCCACAAATTCCAACTCCGGCCTTTCTTCACCTTCTGAAACATTCCAATCCTGCTCTGCCATCTTCTCTTCACCTTCCCCTTTGTCAATTATTTCTTCTATGTCCGATTCTTCTTCCGCAGTCTCTTCTGCTTCCGACCCATTTTCCCCGGCCTTTTCCTCTATTTCCAACTCCTCTTTCACAGGCTCTTCTGCTTCCGGCTTATTCTCTCCGGTCTTGTCTTCTATTTCTGGCTTCGCTTTCGCAGTCTCTTCTGCTTCCAACTTATTCGCTCTGGTTTTTTCTGTTCCCGGCTCCTCTTTCACTGCTTCTTCCGCTTCCGGCTCATTCTCCCCCGCTTCTTCTGTTCCCTCATCCTCTTTCACTGCTTCTCCTGCTTCTGGTTCATTCTTTCCATCTTCCTCTCCTGTCATTTTATCACCGATACCGGCTTCCCCCTCTTCGCCTGTTTCCGTTTCCCGAACAGCCTCGCCTGCAGCAAACTCTTCTTTTCTTATTTCGTCTTCTGTATAAAACTTTTCTTCCGGCATTTATATTCCCCTTCCTATTTTCGGCGCTTTACCGCACTTAAATCCACCTTATTAATTATATCTTAACAAACATTAGCAGCCCGTTAAGTATATCTAATTGAACATTAGTCGTTCAATAAGTATACATTGCAGCGCTTTCCGCAAAATTCGACTTCTGATGATATATTAAACCAAAATACAAAAAATGTACATATGATTTTAACAGATTTTCACCCACTCTTACTGGCTTTGACCGAAAGAACTAACCTTGCGTCACAGCAAATTATTGCAGCGGATTGCCTAATACACTCTAAAAGGCGCCCGATAAGCCAAAAACAGAGCAGGCAATTCCCAATTTCCGGGGATTGTCTGCTCTGTTTGAGCCAAATAAGGTATTCCTCATTATTTCTCTTTTAGTGGAAGAAATGCGCTCCAATCTGCATTCCATAACCGCCCTGGTCAAAATATAAGCATCCGCCGATTGGATTCTGGCCGGAAAGTGCAGCATCCGCCGCCTGCAGAGCTGTCGCGGTATACCCTCCTGAACTTCTTACCTGATCTAACCATCCGCTTCCTGCAGGACCAAACTGTCCCGGCTGATAGATGACGGCTTCCATCGTATTCGGATATACGCCGCTGGCAATCCGGTTCAGAACCACCGCTCCTACGGCAACCTGTCCCTCAAAAGACTGGTTTCCCGCTTCGCAGAAAATAATAGATGCTAAAAGTTCTCTGTCTAAACCGCCTCCGGAAACAGATGTCGTTCTGGCTGCCGCTTCGGCTGCCTGCGCTTCTTTCGCCGCCTGCTCGGCCTTCTGTCTCTCTTCGGCTTCCTTCTGCGCCCTTAACTCTTCCGCCTTTTCCTCCGCTTTCGCCAGCGCTTCTCTTACAGTGTCCGCAGGCTTCTCATTCACATCAGCCTTTTTACCGTCCGCCGCTTCCTCAAAACCATCAGACAGAAGCAGTTCCATGGACAGCACCGCTGTCCCCGTAAGAATCCCATCCTGCATATCTGCCGCATGACTCGTAAATCCTAATGTCATCGTAGATACAGCCACCGAAGCGGCCATACACATTCGCGCCTTTGCAATTCCGTTTTTTAAATTAAATTTGTATTTCAACATAAATATGATTCCCTCCTGTATACATACTTTGTATTGTTAATAAAGTATACTCATTTTTTTCAACTTTATTACAATTATTAC
>CATJPU010000339.1 GCA_949742505.1 uncultured Lachnospiraceae bacterium
GTTCGAGGATAACGCAGAGTTCGGCTATGGTATGCTGTTGGCGCAGAAAGCGATCAGAAAGAGATTAAAAGCTCAGGTAGAAGAGATCGCAGGATCTGACAAGGCTTCTGAAGAGGTAAAGGCGGCATGTAAGGAATATCTAGATACCTTTAACTGCGGCGTATCCAACGGAGACGCTACAGATAAGTTAGTTGCGGCGTTAGACGGAATCGACTGTGATACATGCAAAGACATCGTGAAGAATAAAGACTTCCTCGCTAAGAAATCCCAGTGGGTATTCGGCGGCGACGGATGGGCTTATGATATCGGTTTCGGCGGCGTTGACCATGTACTTGCAAGCGGCAAGGACATCAACGTAATGGTATTTGATACCGAGGTTTACTCCAACACAGGCGGACAGTCTTCGAAGGCCACCAAGACGGGTGCAATCGCTCAGTTTGCAGCAGGCGGTAAGGAGATTAAGAAGAAAGACCTGGCAAGTATCGCAATGAGCTACGGCTATGTATATGTTGCACAGATCGCTATGGGCGCTGACTTTAACCAAACCGTTAAAGCAATTGCAGAGGCAGAAGCTTATCCGGGACCGTCGCTCATCATCGCTTACGCTCCATGTATTAACCATGGTATTAAGAAGGGTATGAGCAAGGCTCAGACGGAGGAGCAGCTTGCAGTAGAGTGCGGATACTGGAACAACTTCCGGTTCAATCCGGCGGCAGAGGGCGGCAAGTTCACCCTTGACAGCAAAGAGCCTAAGATGGAAGTCTACAAAGACTTCCTGAACGGCGAGGTTCGTTACAATGCTCTCGCACGCTTCAATCCTGAGAAGGCAGAAGTAATGTTCGCCCAGAATGAGAAGGAAGCGAAGGAAAGATACGAATATCTGAAGAAGCTTGTTACTCTGTACGGAGCAGAATAATAAATTGTATCAGGATAAAATACTGTAATGGAATAAATAAGGCCCGCTGGCGAAAGCCGGCGGGCTTTTTAAGAAGAAAATAATGATTTTTGCATCGCCTGTTCTGACCTGCTATTTTGCAATTCACAGGTTAGAACAGACAATGTGGAAATCGTAACGGGAGAAATAAAATGCTTTTGCTGCAACAAATGATTGTGTTATTTATCTATATGATTCTGGGATACTATGGAAGCAGGAAGGATGCGCTGGATGCGAAGGCAGGCAAGGTTCTGTCATGGATTGTCATTCATATTGCTAATCCGGCGCTGATACTGAATTCAGCTATTGGAAGTGGAGGGAGAGCGGCAGGAAGAGAGCTTGTAAGTACGGCGGTGATTGCTGTGTTAATGTTTGCTGTTCTGCTGATATTGGCATGGTTTACTCCGATTGTATTCCGGGCGTCCGAAGATGAAAAAGGAATATATAAGTTGATGACGACTTTTAATAATATAGGCTTTATGGGATTTCCGGTAATTGCAGCCGTATATGGGAATGAGGCGCTGTTATATGCGGCTATTTTTACGCTGCCATTTAATGTGCTGATTTATACCTACGGAATCGCTATGGTGCGGGGGAAAGATACGGAGGGTGAAGGATTTCAATGGAAACGGATACTGAATATAGGCGTGGTTTCCTGTCTGATTGCGGTTGCTCTGTACCTGTCGTCAGCGCCGGTTCCGGGATTTATCCGAACGGCGGTCGCTGGACTTAGCGGTCTGACCGGGCCACTGAGTATGATGGTGATTGGGATTTCGCTGTCGGCTATCAGTTTGAAGGAACTATTTCTGGATAAAAAACTGTTAATTTATTCGGCGGTAAAACTGCTGGTGATACCAGTAATCGGAACTTTGGTAATCCGGCAGTTTATTGCGAATGAACTTCTGGCAGCGGTCTGTATGATTATGCTCGCAACGCCAGTGGCAAGTATGGCTGTCATGCTTGCAGGACAGTATGACCGTAATGTGGAACTGGCGTCAAAAGGTGTGGCAATTACGACGATTCTGTCAGTTATCACAATACCCGTTGTATCATGGATTGTGTTATAGCTTACAGGAAAAGCATCTCCGAATTGCGGTCTATTAATTTGAGTAGAAGAGAGGTTTGAATTATGAATTATAATTTATCGGAAGAAGAGAAAAGAACTGCGCGGGTGCTTCAGAGGGCGGAGCCGCTGTATGTGATGCTTTCAGACAGTACCAGGCTGCCTTTTGCAGAATGCGACGATACGACCTACGATGACGAAGTGCTGGTATTTGACAGTCAGAATGCGGCGCAGAATATGGCGGATGCTCTGGCAGAGCAGGGATATCTGGTGCATTTTACATCCCTTCCTGTTAAACAAAGGCTGCCTCTTTTCTCCAGCTTATTTTCTATGGGGGTGAATGCAATCTGCCTGAATAAAGGAACAGACGGTGAGAGCCTTCTGGAACTTACCCGGTTTATTGCCAGACCGGAACTTCCCAGGTTCTCGGCGGAAATCGGAGAACAGCTTAAGAAGGATAAGAATGTGAAATTCCATGTGGAGAATCCGGAATTTCATTTGACAGCTATCCATTATATCCAGAAAAGCAGAAACCGGCAGGTACAGCGATGGGAGGACGAGGTGAAAGAACTCTACGAAGAGATGATGATTCATTACCGGGAGGGTTATTATGTTGCAGCCCGGTTAGAGGACGGGGGAATGCCTGTTCTGAAAAAGAAGGATGGATTGGGACTGCAGCCGTTATTTACAGATTTGCAGGAATTTGCAAAGTTCCAGCACGCCAATACCGGAATGAAGCTCCAGAATTTTATTGTATCAGAGAGCGGATTTCTAAAATTTCTGGTTAAGGACGCCTCTGGTATTATCATTAATCCCTTCGGTATCAGTCTGGTGCTGCAGGTAAAGCGCTGAGAACTGCAATCACTACGTCTGGTTTTGTAATGACGTGTCAGGTATGTGTGAGGCGGCTTGTGTAATGCTCTGACAGCGGCTTCGGAAGTAGAAGAAATTCTGGAGGCCAGGTGGCACGAGCTTGGTGTGTCAGAGACCCTTTGGCACTGTCGGGTCAAAGAATTTGGTCCACTGATTGTGTCGATTGATACAGAAGGAAGAAATCTGTTTGAGGAAAATAAGGTGGTCTTTAACGGTCAGAAGGAGTGGAGTGTAGAACGAATCTGTAAGCAGGTAAAATGTATTAAGTAGTATTTAGGATATTGACTTTTGCGGTTAAAAGTGATAGAACTGTACTATAATGAATAACAGCTTGATAGAGGCGCGGTTTTCATCAGTACGATACAGCCACAGTCTGGCGGACTGCTGTATGGAAAAGGGGAAACCGCCGAAGATGTATCCTTAGCCGGAGGATTTATCTGGGACGTATGCAGAATATGCTGCGGACTGTCACGATGATGTGGAGCGCTATCTGATATGTACGAAGGAGAGTTTGTGCAGTGAGACTTAGAGTCACGAATGGCGCTTGATAAAGGCGTTGTTCATGACTTTTATTTATTATGTGGGGAATTTCAGTCCCTGTATAATAAAGAACCTCCGGCAGATTGTCGCGAAGATGCAGTAAGTCGCATACGACCGCGCCGGCAGATGGAAAACGCTGCTCTGTATCGGGAGAATCCTGCGGGAGACGGCATACGTTCGCGTAGCAAATAATGAATGAGTAAATAAGCAGTAAGGCGCGGAGTCTGTATTTGTTACTAAAATTAAGAAGGAGAGAGGAAGTTATGAGAAACATGAAGAGGAAAATTGTCTGGACGCTGTCTTCGGTTATGCTGATGGCGCTTTGTTGTCCGGCGGTTGTTTTTGCTGCGGAGGAAGCGGAAGAATATGTGCCTTCCATGTATGCAACGTTCTGGGCGCTGATTCCGCCGGTGGTTGCGATTGTGCTGGCGCTGATTACCAAGGAAGTATACAGTTCCCTGTTTATCGGAATTTTGATTGGCGGTTTGTTTTATTCGGGCTTGTCCTTTGAGACGACGATTACCCATGTGTTTCAGGACGGTATTATCGGAGTATTATCCGACAGTTATAATGTAGGTATTCTGGTGTTCCTGGTAGTTCTGGGAATTATGGTATGCCTGATGAACAAGGCGGGCGGCTCGGCAGCCTTTGGACGCTGGGCGGAAGTACATATTAAGAGCCGCGCAGGCGCGCAGCTTGCAACGATTCTGCTTGGAGTACTGATTTTTATTGATGATTATTTTAACTGTCTTACAGTGGGAAGCGTTATGCGTCCGGTAACGGACAAGCATCACATTTCCCGGGCAAAGCTGTCATATCTGATTGACGCGACTGCGGCACCGGTCTGCATTATAGCGCCGATTTCTTCCTGGGCGGCGGCTGTTACAGGATTTGTAGAAGGCGAGGACGGATTATCTATTTTCGTACGGGCAATTCCTTATAACTTCTATGCGCTGCTTACGATTGTTATGATGATTGCGCTGGTAGTGCTTAATATGGATTATGGTCCGATGAAGACCCACGAGAAAAATGCGCAGGAGAAAGGTGATTTATATACGACTCCGGACAGGCCGTATGCGAATGCCGGAGAAGAAGTGGTAAGCAGTAAGGGGAAGGTCGTTGATCTGATATTCCCGATTGTGTCGCTGATTATCGCCTGCGTAATCGGAATGATCTGGAGCGGCGGTTTCTTTACAGGAGAAAGCTTTATTGACGCTTTCTCAAATAGCGACGCGTCGGTAGGTCTGGCAGTGGGAAGTTTCTTTGCCTTTGTAATAACGATTTTGTTCTATCTGATTCGCGGAGCGATGAAGTTTAGCGAGTGTATGTCCTGTGTTCCGGATGGGTTTAAAGCCATGGTTCCGGCAATTCTGATTCTGACGCTGGCATGGACCTTAAAGGCAATGACGGACAGTCTTGGAGCAGCGGAATTTGTGGCGGGAGCTATGGAAAATGCGGCTGGCGGACTGGTGAATTTCCTGCCGGCGATTATCTTCCTGGTTGGATGTTTCCTGGCGTTTGCAACAGGAACTTCTTGGGGAACCTTCGGTATTCTGATTCCGATCGTAGTTGCGGTATTTGCTGGAACGAACGAGACGATGATGATTATTTCCATCTCCGCTTGTATGGCGGGCGCGGTATGCGGCGACCACTGCTCGCCGATTTCCGATACGACCATTATGGCGTCGGCGGGAGCGCAGTGCAATCATGTGAATCATGTATCCACGCAGCTCCCTTACGCGATTACGGTAGCGGCGGTATCCTTTGTAACCTATCTGGTGGCAGGCTTTGTACAGACGGCGTTTATCGCGCTTCCGGTGGGAATTGTGCTGATGATTCTGACTATTATAATTCTGAGAAATTTCGGGGAAAGGAAAGAAGCTTAGCCTGAAGAGTAAGATTTAGAAATTTGGGGTAGCCCATGGACTTTTATGCGATAAGTTCATGGGCTGTTTTCTATCAAAGTTGTGATTGCGGCGGAGGAGTGCTATAATTAAATCGGCAAACATATTATGGAAATCATAAGAGGGAGGAACAGAAGATATGGATATTGGCACAACGGGTATATTATCGTCGCTATTTTACAATGTGGTAAATGATGATAGCACTATGACCGAATTAGTTACGGCAGATAATAATTTTAATGATTTTTATAAAGAAACTGCAATTGAAAATGTTAAAGCAGATATTTACAATAAATTCAACGTTAAAGTAAACGTATCTGACAGCAAGACGGAGTGTATGATTCCCCGGGACGTTTTATATAAGATGAATAGCGACGCTGCATTAAGAGAAAAGATATATACGGTATTAGCTGATTATAAAA
>CATJPU010000340.1 GCA_949742505.1 uncultured Lachnospiraceae bacterium
GTGAAAATAACGCTGAATCGCTATGTACATCCCACCGCTGAAATAAAGCGTATGCACATGAATACATTATCTGCTATTTATGGTCAGTTTAGGGGTCAGGAATGATGGAAATGCTGTATTTGCAAGGTTTTGAAGAAGTTTTTCGCTGATTAAGGAAATCTGCGAAAAGAATCTATACAGTTTACGGTCCCTTTGAGGTAGTTTGTATACTTCAAAGGGTTTTTTATTACAATTCATACATCACCTGCACTGTCGGAGAGCAGATGTTCAGCAGGCTCATATCAGAGATAGTTTTAATAGGCAAAGTCCGCCGCCTCTTCATTTTGTTTGTCTATCGGAACGATTTATGTTATGATACCTATGCAATCACACAAATAAACGAATTTTTCACATTACAATTTTTATAGAAAGGACCAAAACCATGGCATTTGACGGAATTACAGTTGCCGCCCTAGCGCAAGAACTGACTGATACATTACAAGACGGCAGAATCAACAAGATTGCCCAGCCGGAAGCGGACGAGCTCCTCTTCACCATCAAGACCCCCCAGGGACAGCGGCGCCTCTATATCTCGGCAAGCGCGTCCCTTCCCCTCATATATCTTACAGAAGAAAATAAAAAGAGCCCTATGACGGCCCCGAATTTCTGTATGCTGCTGCGCAAGCACATCGGCAGCGGCAGAATTGTGGATATTACCCAGCCGGGACTGGATCGCATCCTCTGTTTTCACATTGAGCATCTGGACGAGATGGGCGATTTGTGCAGGAAAAAGTTAATTGTTGAAATTATGGGTAAGCACAGCAATATTATTTTCTGCGATGAGAAAGATAGAATTATTGACAGTATTAAGCATGTTTCCGCCCAGATGAGCTCCGTCAGGGAAGTCCTTCCGGGCAGAGATTATTTTATTCCGGATACGATGAACAAATCAGACCCGCTGACTGTGACGGAAGAAGCTTTTCGCAGCGTTCTCCTTGCCAGACCCATGCCGGTCGGGAAAGCCGTCTACACCAGCTTCACCGGTATCAGCCCGGTAGCCGCTGAAGAAATCTGCTGGCTGGCTGGAATTGATTCCAATATGACGGCCAGGGATTTATCCGGAGACGTGCTGCTGCATTTGTATAACCAGTTTGTCATTTACTTTGAGGAACTGAAAAAAGGGAATTTCACCCCTGTAACCTATTATGAAAATGGGGTTCCGAAAGAGTTTGCCTGCCTTCCTCTGACCCACTACAACTCTTATGAGCAGAGAACATTTCCCTCGGTTTCCTCTCTGCTCTCCACTTACTATGCAGAGAAGAACCTGGTAACCCGAATCCGCCAGAAGTCCGTAGATTTGCGGAAAATTGTCCAGACAGCCTTGGAACGTAACCGCAAAAAATTCGATTTGCAGTCCAGACAGCTTGCGGACACCGATGGCCGGGAAAAATATAAAGTCTACGGGGAACTGATTAATGTGTACGGTTATAATTTGGAGCCGGGCGCGAAAACACTGGAAGCCCTGAACTATTATAATAATGAAATGATAAAGATTCCATTAGATACCACTAAGACGCCTCAGGAAAATGCGCAGCGCTATTTTGCCAAATATAACAAGCAGAAACGCACCTTCGAAGCACTCAATGAATTGATTAAAGAAACCAGAGACGATATTACTTATCTGGAATCAGTAAGCAATGCGCTGGACATCGCATCCGATGAGGACGATCTGGCCCAAATCAAAGAAGAATTAACCGAGAGCGGCTACATCCGCCGGAGATTCACGAAGAAGAAAGTAAAGCTAAAGAGCCAACCCTTTCACTATTTATCCAGCGACGGATATCACATGTACGTGGGAAAGAATAATTTCCAGAACGAAGAGCTGACCTTTCATTTTGCATCCGGCAACGACTGGTGGTTTCACGCCAAGGGCGCTCCCGGTTCTCACGTCATCGTCAAATCCGGCGGCGGCACGCTCCCTGACCGGGTATTTGAGGAAGCGGGAAAGCTGGCCGCTTACTACTCGAAGAACCGGGGCAGCGACAGAGTCGAAATCGACTATGTTGAAAAAAAGCATGTGAAAAAAGTAAACGGCGCCAGACCGGGATTCGTCATCTACCACACCAACTATTCACTGGTAATCGATTCCGATATCTCCGGGCTGACGCTTCTCTAAAACTGACGGTTAATTTTTATTTTTTCCGCAGCATTTTTTGTACTTCTTTCCGCTGCCGCAGGGGCATGGGTCATTAGGGTATATTTTCTTACTTCCGGGAAATGCAATTACTTTCCCCTTTTGCCCCTGCCCGATGCCCTGCATATGCAGGTATTCTTTCCTTGTATGTCCCCTGTATCGTATCACTCTGGTATAATTCAGAAGATTCTTTAACTGGCCTTCCGCCTCTTTTATCTTCTTTGTTTCTTTCAGCCCCTTGTCGTAGCCAGACAAAATACCATCCAGTATTTCCATTAAGTCCGGGACTTCATAGTTTGCCCGAATCGCGGACTGTATGATATAGAACGCTGTCAGGGCTTCCTCATATTCCATCGAATATCTGTCCTCTAAATATGTAAGAAAACTTTCTGTATGCTCATCCGGATCCTGACAAAATTCCATTCCATACCCCAGAAATTCTTCCCGTTCCTCCGGAATGTAATACGGAACATCTCCTTGATTCTCCATCGCCATCTGATACAGTTCATCTTCCAGAAACTGCTCCTCCATCAGAAGTTCTCCCTGAATCCGTCCTTCTCCAAGTCTCCCCTCCCATTCATCAGACAGCGCATAAATCGCATCCTCGGTAATGTCCTCTTCATAGTGCTGACAGATCTCCGCCAGTTTCCGAACCGGCAGAACTCCGTACAGATAAACGGCGCTGTCGCAGTAATCAACAATCTGCCATTCCTTTTCAATTTCTTCCCGAAACTCCGGCGTACAAATCTTCTGATACTGCTCCCTTACATCCTGCGGAATCTGAATCGTCCCAATCAAACTGTTATACGCTCCATAGGTACAGAGAAACTTTGATTCGGACACCAGCTCTTCGCTGATAAATTCACTGCCTTCCACCGCCGCCTCAAAATGATCCATCTCCTCCTTTGAAATTGATTTGAACATCTGTCTCATATATGCCGTATCCAGCAGCTTGTCAGCCAGCCACTCCGCCAGAACCTTCTTGTTGAACTTACTGTATCCTTTCAGGCCATGGAGCTTTGCAAGCGTAATCAGATTCTCTTTCTTATAGCTTTCATATACCGTCTTTAAGGGAATTTCCAACGGCGGAATCTTCGTAGTATCAATCGTATCATAGAGAAGTTTCCTAAAAAAGTTCTCTTCTTCTCTCTTTTCCCTCTCCCAGTCATCCACACCAAATCCCATAGACTCTTCAAATTTCTCAAACTTCATAGATTTTAATTGATGGTTGACCGCGTCCGGATCAAATTCTTCCGCCTCGTCTATGCAGTCGTAGAATCCCCAGATTCCGCCGCAGTCCTCAATCATATTCGGCCCGGCGGATTTGATCACGCTTGCATACCGCTCCTCATAAGGCACAAGTTTTTCCACCTCAATCTTATGTTCCCAGTTATCTCCGAAATCATAAGTATACTCAAACTTACTGCCCTTCCCAATCCAACCGTCAATACATGCCCTATCAGCATCTATACCCTCGCCAAATTCATCTCCCATGGAAATATAAGCCTTCTTCTTTGGGAAATAAAATTCATACATGTGCTCATGTTCCCATCCGAAAATGCACTGAATCACATCATCCAAATCCGCAAAGCTAATCTTCCCGGGCACAATGACCCTGCGCCAGATTGGCGGGGAACTTCCCTTAATCGTAATCTTTAACTGATAACCTTCCATGTTCACATCTCCTCTGCTTATTTCTTTTAGGAATCGCTGCTTCACAACCGGGACCACGTATCAGTCCCCAGCAGGTAATCTACAAACTGTCTCGCCGTTCTTCCCGACATTCCTCCATGGGCAAGCTCCCATTTATTCGCCTCCATAAGAAGCTCTTCTTCCGTAATCCCCAGGCCGCTCCTTGCGGCGAGCTGCCTTACAATCTCCTGAAACTGCTTCTTATCCGGCTTTCCAAAATAAATGCTCACCCCGAATCTGGCGGCTAACGACAACTTTTCCTGCACCGTGTCGCTGGTATGCAGCTCCTCGTCCCGGTCGGCCTTATCCCGAAAGGTCTCTCTTACCAGATGCCTCCGGTTTGACGTTGCATAAATCAGAATATTCTCAGGCTTTCTCTCTAAGCCTCCTTCAATCACTGCCTTAAGGTCTTTATAATCCGTCTCAAATTCCTCAAAGGCAAGGGCGTCCATATAAATAATAAACCTGTAATTCCGGTTCTTCACCTGTCCAATGATATCATTCAAATCCTGAAACTGATGCTTGTACACCTCAATCATCCGAAGTCCTCTGTCATAATACTGATTCAGAATCGCCTTAATGGACGTGGATTTCCCTGTTCCCGCATCTCCATACAGCAGACAATTGTTTGCCTTCCGTCCGTTTACAAAGGCCTCCGTATTCTCAATCAGCTTTTTCTTGGCAATCTCATATCCCACCAAATCATCCAGATACACATGAGGTATCTTGTTAATTGGCACAATCTCGGTTCCTTTCTCTCCATGTTCCACCCGGAACGCCTTGTGAAGTCCAAATTTCCCCACGCCAAATTCCTTATAGAACTGCGTCAGAACCTTCTTGAACCCTTCCGTATCTTCCGTTTCTGCAAGACTAACGCCAAGCTCGCAGATACGGTCCCGGATCCTCTGATTGAATACGCTTCCATGTCCCTCAGAACCCCTGAAATCCTGAAGCATAGAAATGCAGTGAACGCCCAGCCTCTTTTCAAGCTCTGTAAAATCATAATCAAACATCTCTTTAAAAATCCCAAAATCGTGCAGCGCCGCCTGATTGATACTCCCGGTAATCTCTCCCACAATCTCACAGGAAGTGCTGTAGGCATTCTCGTCGCTTGCGAGAAGGAACGTCAGATAATTATGCCACAGATTCCCCTCCAGCCCATGACTGACTGCAAGCTCCAAAATCTCATTTGCACAGTCAAACAAAAGACCTCTCAAGTCTTCTTTATTATAGTAATCACTGTCATAATTCTTTGCCAGAAATGCAATATCATGCAGAATCTTCTCCTGCTCCATATGGCGGTACAGCATCAGTTCATTTACTCTCATATCTTCTCACATTCTTTCTTTTTGTTAAATATTTCAACTCTTTCAACACTGAAAAACCCTTCTGGGATTGGCTTACTACTCGCATTAATTCCAGAACAATCCCATAAAATGTTCAAAAACTCTGACCATTTTCAATTCTAAACAATTTTTCTTGTTGAGAAAGTTCTACTACAATATGTGCTCTGTCTAATACAGACACTGGTAATTTATCCTTTAATATAGAAATTACTAACTGGATATTTTTATTTTGTACAAATTCTGCAACCTTAATCAATTGATTATCATGCATAAGTTCTTTCTTATCATTAAGCAAAAAATGTAAACATGGAAGTTGTTCCTCATCAGCAAACAACAAATATGCCAAATCAAAACATAAAATTTCTCCCTGTTTCTTACCAGAACTCATATTAGCATTAAAGGCATTAAATTTATAAAATTGTTGTTCTTTTTTGTTTGTTTCTTTTTTAAA
>CATJPU010000341.1 GCA_949742505.1 uncultured Lachnospiraceae bacterium
AAGATGAGGCAGAATAGACAGCGCCATATCTTTAAAAGCAATGGTTGCGCCATGAAAGAGTTCCAGATAATACGTATCGTCCACTTTAGCCAGCGGCGCAATTTCATCCGTATCAAATTTGCTGTCATACGCCTTACAGATACAACCTTTTAGCTCCTCCTCTGTAAAATCCGTAAGAAATTCCTTCATAACCATATAGGCCGTCTCCTGATAAGACATCCCCTTAAGTTCATCCACAGATACGGATAACTTCGGAATCTGCTCCGGCACAAACAGTCCTCCGTCATCTGCCAGCCCTTTTAAGATTGCCTGAGAAGCCGTCGCTGTTATATCAGCATTCCTCGTGCTTTTATATCGTATATTCATTGACTCTCTGTCCTTTCCTTAATTATACGCCTGACGGGACTTATTTGTTACGGTTCGTATAATTTACCAGCCCTCCGGCAACAATGAGTTCCTGCATAAATTCCGGAAAAGCCTGTCCCTGAAACTCGGTGCCTTTAGTACGGTTATAGATTCTGCCATTGTCAAAATCAATCTCTACCTCGTCCCCGGCCTCAATGCCCCTCGCAGCCTCCGGACATTCAATAATCGGAAGTCCGATATTAATTGCATTCCGATAAAAAATCCTCGCGAAGGTCTCTGCAATAACACAGCTTACCCCAGCCGTTTTCAGGCAGAGAGGCGCATGTTCTCTGGAAGAACCGCAGCCGAAATTCTTATTGGCGACAATCATGTCTCCCGGCTGAACCTTTCCGGCAAATTCCGGATCTATATCCACCATAGCATGACTTGCCAGTTCCTCAGCGTCAAAAGAATTTAGATACCTTGCCGGAATAATTACGTCTGTGTCTACATTATCTCCGTACTTAAATACATGTCCTAATGCTTTCATACTCTGTCACCTCCAATTTTTTCCGGATTAGCGATATATCCTGCAATCGCGCTTGCCGCTGCAGTCTCCGGAGAAGCAAGATAGATCAGGGATTCCACGTGCCCCATTCTTCCCACAAAATTGCGGTTCGTGGTAGAGACGCATTTCTCCCCTGCCGCCATAACGCCCATATGGCCGCCCATACATGGCCCGCAGCTCGGCGTATTGACCGCGCATCCCGCGTCTACAAAGATATCCAGCAAACCTTCTGCAATACACTGCTTATATATCTTCTGGGTTGCCGGAACCACCATAACACGCACGTCCGGGTGCACCGTATGGCCCTTTAAAATCGCCGCCGCCTTCCGCAAATCAGACATACGGCCATTCGTACAGGACCCGATAACCACCTGATCAATCTTAATCGGCTCCATCGCCTCTATCTCGTCAATGGTCTTCGCATTGCCCGGAAGATGCGGGAACGCAACTGTCGGACGAACCTCGCCCAAATCTATCTCAACAATCTGATCATATACCGCGTCCTCATCAGCCGTATATACCTTATATTCTTTCTTACAGTGCTCTTTTAAATATTCCTCCGTCTTACCGTCAACCGGGAAAATACCATTCTTCGCACCTGCCTCAATCGCCATATTCGCAATCGTAAAACGATCGTCTATAGAAAGATTCTCAATCCCGTCTCCGGTAAATTCCATAGACTTATAGAGCGCACCGTCCACCCCAATCTTACCTATAATATGAATAATAATATCCTTGCCGCTGACATAATCCCCCGGCTTGCCTTTCAGTACAAACTTTATCGCGCCCGGCACCTTAAACCACAGCTCTCCGGTAGCCATTCCCGTAGAGACGTCCGTCGTACCAACGCCGGTAGAAAATGCTCCCAGCGCTCCGTATGTACAGGTGTGCGAATCCGCGCCGATAATACATTCGCCGGCTGTCACAACTCCTGCCTCCGGCAGAATCGCATGCTCCACGCCGGATTTGCCCTGTTCAAAATACCAGCTTAACTCCTGCTCTCTCGCAAACTCCCGGATAGCTTTAGAATTTTCCGCCGATTTAATATCCTTATTCGGTGTAAAATGATCCGGAACCAGAACCACTTTATCTTTATCAAATACTTTACCTGCCATCTGTCTGAAAATCGGCAGCGCCATCGGTCCGGTGATATCATTCGCCATAACCACATCCAGCTTCGCCATAATCAACTGTCCTGCCTCTACACTGTCAAGACCCGCATGCGCTGCCAGAATCTTCTGTGTCATCGTCATTCCCATGATGAAATACGCCTCCTTTTTACCTTATCCTTATTCTATGTGCCATCATAACACAATCAACGGTAACCGCGCAAGAAAAAAACATTCTACCTGTGCGGCCCAGCGTTGCCTGACAAAGCATCCTGTTTCCGTCAGGCAGTTCCGGGCCGTACAGATGGAAATCATTTCCGCTTTGTTCTGATACTTTCCTTTAATTCCCGAAGGATATCCTTATATTTTCTTGATTCCATATCCGGAAACGCCCGTATCAGACGTTCACCCACTGCTCCTCTTTCCCGGAGCATCTTTTCATAGCGTTCCTTAAGTTCTTCTCTTTTCGCCAGTATCTCTTTGTAATGCGCATGTATTTCTGCATCATATTCCTCTTTCAGCTCTCTGCCGGCCTCTTTTACAGATTTAGCCCTGTCCTTAAGCCGCTCTTCTCTCTCCATTCCTTCCTTTACATTCTCGTAAATATTCTCTCCCATCCTGTCCGACAATTCATGCAGTTCCGCGGCAATCTTATTCATCGCTTCCAGTTTCCTGTTCAGTTTAAAAATTGCCGTCGACGTTACATACACATCCGCTGTCATTCCAATCATGCATACAATCAGAATCATCATTCCGACTATAAATGGAATATGTATCACGATGCCTCTGACCACAGGCTGAAAAACCTTCATGATAAACACACAGAAAACACCCCAAATCAGCGAAAATACCAGACATACATATCCGCCGATATTCAGCGGCTGATTGGAATAATCCCACCATTTATGATGAAACAGCCTGTCCATCACCAGTCCGGTAAGCCCTTCGATTACCGTTACAAGCGCCACAGACGCCGCATACAACACCGCTATATTCCCTTTTATTTCACTCAGACAATAAATCACCGATACTACGCCCACACCGTAAATCGGACAGATTGGACCATTTAAAAAACCTCTGTTTACAAATATTCCCTCTTTTACCGCCGCGTAAGCCACTTCCACACACCAGCCTAATATTCCATATATAAAGAAAAACGCAGCCAAATAATACCATTCCATCTTATCAACCTCCGTATATCATGAAACATTATATGTCAGATTGTAAAATTCGTCAAATAATGCTATACTTTTCTGGTAGAAAAATATAATTATTCCTGTCCGCCCGCCGCTTGCACTAGCCTGAACGCTGGCGCTGAACAGACAAGGCGAGACAACATTCCAGCAAACTAACTGCTAACGGAGACTAAGAACCTCAGGAACGCCTTCGGTCCTAAGTCTCCATAAGCAGTGGATTTTACTTCCATTAAAAACGTCTCTGAAATGCCTTGCCTGTTCAGCGCCAGCGTTCAGGCTAGTGCAAGCGGCGGGCAGACAGGAATAATAATACAGCGAGGTCTTATTATGGTTTTAAAAGAAGGAAAAAATCATCACACATACAAGGTTCTGTCCATTCATATCGAGCCGCAGCTGGAACGGCGCTTAGAGGCTCTCGGACTTACGGAGGGGAGCCTGATTATGATTCTTAACAACGGAAAAAAAGGAGCTCTCACCGCAAGATTCCGGGGCACCCGGTTTGCATTGGGGAAGCGGATTGCTGACAATATTGAAATCGGGGAGGTATGGACGGATGGGAAGAACGATTAACGTAGGATTTATCGGGAATCCAAATTGCGGAAAGACAACTTTATTTAACGCTTATACCGGCGCCAACCTAAAGGTTGCCAACTGGCCGGGCGTTACGGTGGAAAAGAAAGAGGGACGGACCACCTATGAAGGAGAGGAATACAATCTGATTGACCTTCCGGGCATCTACAGTCTTTCCTCTTATACTATGGAAGAAAAGGTCTCCAGAGAATGTGTCTTAAGCGATGAGGTAGACGTTATCGTCGATGTGGCGGACGCCTCCAGCTTAGAGCGCAATCTCTATCTAACTCTCCAGCTCATCGAGCTGGGCAAGCCTGTGATTCTGGCCCTGAATATGATGGATATTGTGGAAGAGCGGGGCATGGAAATCGACTTACACCGCCTTCCCGAGATGCTCGGTATTCCGGTCATTCCTGTTTCCGCAAGAAAAAAGACTGGGCTTTCGATTTTGATGCATGCGGTTGCTCATCATCACTCCTACGGCAGTCAGGGTCCGCTAATTCATCACCATCACACCGGAAGAAGCGTCCGGCACAAGCACAATCATCACCAAGAATACGCCATGGTTTATCAGGATTCCATAGAGGATAAGATTGATTTATTAATAGAACGCATTACCAGTACATATCCGGACTTTACCAACAAACGCTGGCTTGCTATTAAGTATTTGGAGAAAGATTCGTCTGTAAAGGACTTCTGGCCTATGGATATTTCTGATATATTAGACCGAAGTTACGAGAAGGAAATCATCAACCAGAAATACGACTTTATTGAAGAGATTATCTCCGAAACACTGGTTAATAAATCCACTAAGGAAGAGCGGACCGACCGGATTGACAGGTATCTTACCGGCAAATACACCGGGCTTCCTATCTTCCTTGCAATTATGGCGCTGGTTTTCTTTCTGACTTTTTTCGTAGGAGATTTCCTGAAAGGCTATTTTGAAATCGCCCTGGAAGCTTTCTCTGAGCTTGCCGCCGGCGCAATGGCGGCCCTCCATGCGGGAGATATGATTACTTCTCTTGTGGTGGACGGAATTATCTCCGGCGTGGGCGGTATCCTTACCTTCCTGCCGAATATTTTCATCCTGTTTCTGGCCCTTGCTTTTCTGGAGGACAGCGGGTATATGTCCAGAGTTGCATTTGTCATGGATGATATTATGAGCGGCCTCGGCTTATCCGGCCGGGCGTTTATTCCGCTTCTTCTTGGATTCGGGTGCTCTGTGCCTGCGATTATGGCCTCCCGGGCTTTAGAGCACCGCAAAGACCGGATGAAAACCATACTAATCACACCTTTCATGTCCTGCAGCGCCAGACTTCCGATTTACGTGTTGTTTTCTTCCATGTTTTTTGGGAAATACGCCATGGCGGTGTGTTATTCCATGTATCTGCTCGGTATCGCCGTTGCTATTCTTACGGCCTTTATTCTGTCTAAGATAGACGGGAGCAAATCCGAACATGCGCTACTTATCGAGCTTCCGGAATACAAAACGCCCAATGCCAGAACCATTGCCATTTATGTATGGGAGAAAGTCAAGGATTATTTAACAAGAGCCGGAACTATCATTTTCCTGGCCTCTGTGATTATGTGGATACTGCTTAATTTCGGTCCTACCGGATATGTGACCGATATCAGCATAAGCTTTGGCTCCTATATCGGCAAATTCATCGTACCCCTATTCCGGCCTCTGGGTCTGGGTTACTGGCAGATTATCGTGGCTCTGATTGCGGGAATTGCCGCCAAAGAAGTCGTAGTATCAAGCTGCGGAGTGCTCTTTGGCATCCAGAACATCGCCACTGCCCAGGGCATGGGCACAGCCCTTACCGCCCTAAATTCCATCGGATTCGGTATGGCGAATGCATATGCCCTGATGGTATTCTGCCTGCTCTATGTACCATGTACGGCAACCATCGCTACCATCCACCGGGAAGTGGGAAGCCGGAAGACCACCGCGCTATTCGTACTCTTCCAACTTGGTACCGCATGGGTTGTAAGCTTCCTGTTCTATCAGGGATTATCACTTGTTCTGTAAAATCAAAATAGATTCTATTTATTGGATTTTCTTAAGCAGGGCCAGCTTGTTTTTGAAGGGCGCATAGCGTATGGGGACGTCTATCAGCAGGGATTTCTTCATGATACTCTTCCTATGAGTAAATGTATCGAAGCTGTCTTTCCCATGATAGCCTCCCATACCGCTGTTTCCTACCCCGCCGAAAGGCATGTAGGAGGTTGCAAGATGTACGACCGTATCGTTGATGCAGCCTCCGCCGTAGGAAATGTGTTTCAGAACTTTCCCTTCCCGCCGTTTGTCCTTCGTAAAATAGTAGAGCGCTAAGGGTTCTGGCCGGGCATTTACCATCTGAATCACTTCTTTTATATCATAGAAGGTAAGTACCGGAAGCAGCGGTCCGAAGATCTCTTCCTGCATCACCGCGCTTTCCCAATTTACCTGGTCTAAAATGGTCGGCGCAATCTTGAGACGCGCCCGGTCGCTTTCTCCGCCAGACACAATGTGCGCGCCCTCCATAAGTCCCAGCACCCTGTCAAAATGCTTCTCATTAATCATCTTCGGATACTCTTCATTTGCCAGCGCATCCCTGCCGTACATTTTGCGGATGCATTTGCCAATCTGCTTTATTAGCTTGTCCTTAACGCTTCTTTGTACCAATATATAATCGGGCGCTACGCAGGTCTGACCGGAATTTAAGAATTTCCCCCAGACAATCCGCCTCGCAGCCAGCTTAATATCCGCCGTCTCATCCACAATACATGGACTCTTTCCTCCAAGTTCTAAGCTCACTGGAGTTAAATGCGCAGAAGCCTTCTCCATCACATATTTCCCTACGTTTACACTACCGGTAAAGAAAATATAGTCAAATTTCTCATCCAACAGCGCCTGATTGGCCTCCCTGCCGCCCTCTACTACCGCAATGTATTCCTCCGAAAACAATTCCTTTATCATCCCAGCCATCAGCCTGGCGGTTGCCGGCGAATAAGCCGAGGGCTTCACTACCGCGCAATTTCCGGCGCACATAGCGCCAGCTAAAGGGGCAATCGTAAGCTGGAACGGATAGTTCCATGGAGACATAATCAACACTACTCCATAGGGCTCCGGATAGATAAAAGACTTCGACGGAAATTGAGTAATCGGCGTCCTCACCCGCTTGGGCGCAGCCCATTTGCGCAAATGCTTCAGCGTATACTTAATCTCTTCTTTTACAATTCCAATCTCGGTTGCGTAGGCCTCAAAAGGAGATTTATTCAAATCCTGATACAAGGCGTCCATAATCTCCTGCTCGTGCTCGCAAATCCATTGGTACAACTTCTTAAGCTGTGCGATTCTAAAATTCACATCCTTGCATTCCCCTTTACCAAAATACGCCCTCTGGGCATGCAGCATGTTCTTATATTCAGCCAAATTCTTCGCCTCCTCAAATCCGATTCATTTCCCCAAAATAATCTTATCTGCAAAATACGTACTTTTCAAGCCGCTGGAATGCTTCTTCTACCCGCACAAGAGGAAGCGCCAGATTCATACGAATGTGACAGGAACCGCCAAACATTCGTCCGTCCTGCCAGAGTACTCCGGCTCTGCAGCCTGCCATCTGTATCTCGTCTATCGTCCTGCCATGGTTTTCACACCATTTCGTACAATCCAGAAACAGCATATAGGTTCCCTCCGGTTTTGCAGCCTCTACACCGTCAAAGCGCTCTCTGATGTAATCGCAGGCAAAATCCACATTCTCCGCAAGCACCTGACACAACTCGTCCACCCACCGTCCTCCTTCTGTGCTGTAAGCTCCTGTCAGCGCATGCATGGACAATACATTCATATTATTATAATGAGACAGAGACGCTTCCTTTTCTATTCTATCCCGAAGCCTCTTATTATAGATGACATGGTAGCTGCCTATCAGCCCTGCCAGATTGAAAGTCTTAGAAGGCGCATACAGCGCTATGGTCCGGTTCCTGGCGTCCTCGCTGACAGACTGAGTAGGGATATGCCGGTTACCATACAGAATGATATCCGACCAGATTTCATCTGAAATGACTGTCACCTCGTATTTTTCAAATAACTCCATCGCCCTTTTGATTTCTTCGTAATCCCATACACGTCCGCAGGGATTGTGCGGTGAACAAAAGATTGCTGTGTGAATCTTTTCATTCACAATCTTACGCTCCATATCCGCATAATCCATACGCCACACGCCCCTCTCATCCTGAATCAGCGGCGAGCGTACGATATGATATCCGTTATTGTTCAAAACCTTCGTAAATCCTGTGTAGGCAGGCGAATGTACCAGAACGGGCTCTCCTTTGGAGCAGCATACGTTCAACGCGCTGACCACGCCGCCCAGCACACCGTTCTCATAACCGATGCATTCCCGGGTAAGCCCCGTCACACCATGTCTGGTCTCCTGCCACCAGATAATGGAATCATAATACTCATCAGAGGGAAGAAAATAACCGAAAGCCGGATGACTCAGTCTCTCACTGACTGCCTTCTGAATACCGGGAAATACCGGGAAATTCATATCCGCCACCCACATAGGAATCAGCGTAACGTCTTCCATCCATTCAACTGGCTTCCCAAGCGCCTCCTCCGGTGCGTCCAGCGCCAGAGCATCATGTCCCTTTCGCTCAATTACCGACGTAAAATCATATTTCATAGCACGTTTCTCCTTTACAACAAGAGGCTGCTACAAAATAACCTCTACATACAATATATGACTTTTAGGGCGTGTCTCAGCCATATATTACGCTTCAGTTATATTTTGCGACAACCCCATTCTACATCCTATTGATGATATCTTAATTCCCTTCATAACGGATAACGCTGTCCACCGCGTACTTTGCCAGCTTCTCTCTTCCTTTGAGCCCTGCAAGTTCCATAAGGAATACAATCTTAACAACTTCGCCGCCAAGCTGCTCCACCAGCTTCACCGCCGCTTCAATGGTTCCGCCTGTCGCAATCAGGTCATCAATCAGCACGACCTTCTGGCCTGGCTTCACTGCATCTTTGTGCATCTCAATCACTGCGCTCCCGTATTCCAATTCATATTCCATAGATACCGTCTCTCTGGGCAGTTTCCCTTTCTTGCGCACCAGCACAAACGGTTTATGCAGGTTATAAGCAACCGGCATTCCAAAGATAAATCCTCTGGACTCCGTACCCGCAATCACATCAAACTCAACGCCCTCTAACCGCTTCTGAATCTCATCAATGGCAAGATGGAGTCCGTCCGCATCCTGCAGAACGCTGGTCACATCCCGGAAAATGATGCCTTTCTCCGGAAAATCCGGAATACTTACTACATATTCTTCAATATTTTTCATTTGTATCCGCTCCTTTGTCTCATACTCTGTGTCCCAGTATAGCACAATTTCTGATAAATAGCCATATTTTTACTGCACGCCCAGGCAACCTGCTAATACGCAAGCTGCAGCCGCCTTGCCACATGGACGCCGCTTGCCGACGCATGGGACAGAGAATGTGTAACTCCGCTGCAGTCCCCGATTACAAAAAGTCCCTTATGTCTAGTCTCTAAGTTCTCATTGATTTCCACTTCCATGTTATAGAATTTCACTTCCACCCCATAAAGCAGCGTATCATCATTAGCTGTTCCCGGCGCAATCTTGTCCAGTGCATAAATCATCTCAATGATGCCGTCCAGAATCCGCTTCGGCATCACCAAGCTTAAGTCTCCGGGCGTAGCCGCCAGCGTAGGATTCACATAGCTCTCCGCAATCCTCGCAGGCGTACTTCTCCTTCCCCGAATCAAATCGCCGAACCTCTGCACCATCACACCGCCGCCCAGCATATTGGACAACCTTGCAATGCTCTCACCGTAGCCGTTACTGTCCTTAAAAGGCTCGGAAAAATGCTTGGAAACCAGCAATGCGAAATTCGTATTCTCCGTATGCTTTTTCGGGTCCTCGTAGCTGTGCCCATTTACCGTAATAATACCATTCGTATTCTCATTTACCACAACGCCCCGGGGATTCATACAGAAGGTTCTTACTAAATCTTCAAATTTTGCGGTGCGGTACACAATCTTGCTCTCA
>CATJPU010000342.1 GCA_949742505.1 uncultured Lachnospiraceae bacterium
TCTATTTTCCCCGTAATGCGGTCATTAAACCGTGTCCCTATGGAAAAAAGGACGTCACAATTACTGATCGCTGCATTGGCGGCATAGCTCCCATGAATCCCTATGTTGCCGACATAGAAACTGTTCGTTGTCGGAATTGCGCCTTTTCCCATGATCGTCGTAATAACAGGCACACCTGTCAGCTCTGCAAGCTGTGTCATCTCTTTCTCTGCCTTAGCAATATGTACTCCGCCGCCGATCAGGAACACAGGCTTCACTGCATGGTTTAAGATGTCCAGCGCCTTATTTAACTGTCCCATATGTACGGAGGTATTCGGCTTGTAACCTCTGACTGCAATTTCCTTCGGATAGGAATCGCTGCCATAAGCCTGCTGGACATCCTTTGGCAAATCAACAACCACTACCCCCGGTTTTCCAGTCTTTGCAATATAAAAAGCCTTTTTAATTGTTTCCGCCAAATCCTCCCTCTTCCGAACCGTTACGGCAAATTTACAGATACTTCTTGTAATGCCCACAATGTCTACTTCCTGAAAAGCGTCCTTCCCGATAAGATTTGTCGCCACCTGTCCCGTAAAACATACTAACGGAACGCTGTCATAATTTGCAGTAGCAATCCCTGTCACAAGATTTGTAGCCCCTGGCCCGCTCGTTACAAGACAGACGCCAACTTTACCCGTAGAACGTGCATAACCGTCTGCCGCATGGATTAAACCCTGTTCATGACGCGGCAGGATCACATTTATTTCTTTCTCTCCATACAGTGCATTAAACAGATCGATCGCCTGTCCCCCCGGATAAGCGAACAATGTGTCAATTGCCTCTTCTTTTAATGCCTTTACAAATAAATCCGCACCTGTCATCTGTTTCATAGCGTCCTCCATTCTTTAATGCGTGTACTTGCACGCATTATATTTATTTTTTTGGCACTGCCCTCCGACAGCGCCAAATCTTACTGATCGATTCCTTTTACAAACATCCGCACACTTTCTTTAATGTACCTGTCTTTTTCAATCTCTGTAAGCTCTGTTCCGAACGATGCATTCAGAAATGTATAGCCGAATGTTGCCGAAAATACGGTCAATGCCAGAGTCTCAAAATCTTTCCCCGGTATTTTGCCCATCGCACACATTTTATTCAGATAATCGGTAAATGTCCTCAAAAATGCCTGGGGAACCTTCATAATAAGCTCTCTGGTTTCCTCATAGAGCTGCGGCGCCCTCAGTCCGATTGACAGATTCACAAAATCCGGCGTCATCCTGTCAATATATGCCCGCATGAACATTTCCAGGTCTGCCTGCAAATCCCACTCTACATTTTGAAAAATCTCCGGTGTCATATTCGCCCGCCAGCCAGCCTGGTTTGCCCCTTGTAAAACAATATCCTTTTTACTCTCAAATTTGCGGAACAAGGTACACTCATTTACACCGGCTGCCCTTGCAATTTCTTTCGTGGTTGTTGCGACATATCCCTTGTCACGGACTAATGCCATCGCCGCATCAATGATCTTCTGGCTTGTCTCATCCACATTCTGTTCCCCCTATCTGCGATTTTCTCCTTATCAATACTCCTTCATGCAAGTACTCGCTTTCATAATAGCAGAATAAATATCTAAAGTCAATATCCTATATCTTCCTTTCACTCTATTACCGGGATCTCCAGCCCTTTCTGCTCTATCACGCTTACATTGGGCGAAAGACCATAGACGGCTTTTGAAGAATACACATAATGCGTTAAAAACAAACGGGAAAATACTGTGGGATTTTTTAGGAGACGGTATTTGTACCAATTTTATCAGCGTGATTCAAAGAATCATAGCAGAACATCCGTATGCATGAAATTTCATTTTTAATGTATAAGAAGCATAACGCACCAATCCTACAGGAATATTGCAATTATCCTGCGATTTTGCAGAAATTATCAATATATAGAGGCTGACTACGGCATGAATAAAGCGGCTGCTGGTCTTCTTTAACCTACATTTATGAATCAAATTTTGGATTTAATAACTTATCTAAAAGCTGCTGCAACGAATATAATTATGCCTATTACAATGGCATGTCTCTTCCAGGTCAGCCGAAAATATCCTGCAAATTCACGGAGCAATGCATTCAGTGTAAAATACCATTTTGTCTTTGCACCAAACCCTACGCATTTTATGCCCTGCTGCTTCGCCAGAATTAAAGTTCTAAAGACATGATAAGCAGTTGTAACAATAACAACTTTCGCATTCTCGTTGTCTATCAACTTCTTTGAAAACATCAGATTTTCCTCAGTTGATACCGATTTTTGCTCCATTATGATCTCTTCAGCATCCACTCCCTGATCGACAGCAACAGTCATAACAACCGTAATCGGGCAGTCGCTTGGGATTCCGCCGGCGGGCAGCAAGATACATGCAAAAAACTGAAAGCCGTCTATCATACGCAAGATCCTCTCCTGCTCTTTTGTCGGCTGCTGAAGCAGTACATTCGTTCCATCCGCTCTGAATTCAATTCCCCCGGACGGGTAATTGTCCCGAACTTTCTCACAACACATGAAAAGCAGTAGACGGAGACACATCGAAGCAATCACACCCCCGGAATACAGGACGAAAAACGCCCTCTTTAAATTCATTTTTTTCAGGCGTTCCATTTATATCCGCACCCCAGACTGTCTCAATATAACTGTGAAGCGTATGCTCGGCCAGTTTTGCCCTGAGCTTGCGGATATGCTCCATCATTCCACTCTCGCAGTCAAAAACAGAATGGGACAGGTGACAAAGCCGCGGATTTTCCGGCATACCTCCAGGCCATCCATCTCCGGCATATTGATATCAAGAAGAATCAGATCCGGCTTCACAGTCAATTTTTGCAGCGCTTCCCCGCCGCTGTCAGCCGTATATACTTCATACTCCGGCTCAAAATACTCTCTTATCATATCTGTGATTCCCGGTCCACAATCAGTATCCTATACCGCATCTGATATCTTCCAAAGGTTTGATTGCTCTCTCAAAAAACTTTCAGAGAGTAGGAAAATTTATATAAAATGCCGAGCCGACCCCTAGTCTTCTGCTTTATTAAAACCTTACTTAAAATATTATAAATTCGTGCAAAACGAATAGAGCGGAAAGGTTATCACGCTGAGGAAATTTCAGATATAATCAACCGGAATACCTGTTCTGCCGCTAACTCCATATTCCTTTTGGCCCGCCCAGAATCCATAGCCTCTTCCAGCGTAGTCACGCCCCGCACAATCGGGAAAAATGCGTCAATCCCTCTGGCATTACATTCGGCCGCGTCTTCGGTGACACTTCCTGCAAAGGCAATGACTTTGCAGTCATACTTCTTCGCCAGAGCTGCAACGCCTACCGGAACTTTCCCCATAGCGGTCTGGAAATCCAGTCTGCCTTCTCCGGTAACCACAATATCCGAATCCCGGATTTCTTCTTCCAGACGAACCGCCTGTAATACGATCTCTATCCCGGACTTTAATTCTGCACCCGGCATGTAGCTTAGAAATGCAAATCCCAGCCCTCCGGCTGCCCCTGCCCCTGCCGCGGCGCTGTTATCCTTTCCCAGCCACTCGAATGTTTTCCGGGCATAATGCTTCATTTTCTCATCCAGAATCTGCTTCTCTTCTTCCTTTACACCCTTCTGCATCCCATATACATAAACTGCGCCATGATTTCCGCACAAGGGATTTGTAACATCGCAGGCAATCTGAAAATGACAGTCCTTAAGCTCCGGCAGAACCTTTTCATCCTTAATTTGCTCGATTTTATCAAGTTCGCCGGCCCCCGGATGAATTCTGTTACCCGACACATCCAGAAATTCATAGCCCAGCGCCATAAGCATCCCCACGCCGCCGTCCGTAGTGGCGCTCCCGCCGATGCCGACGATAAATTCCCTGCATCCCCTTCGGACGGCGTCTGCAATCATCTCACCTACGCCGTAAGTGGCTGCTTCCCAGGGATTCAAATCCTCTGGTCTGACCAGCATAATCCCTGCCGCCTCCGCCATCTCCATAACTGCCGTTCTGCCATCTGCCATTACGCCGTATCTGGCATGGACGCTGCCTCCCAGAGGACCTGTTACCTCTGCATATACGTATTCTCCTCCCAGGCCTTCGACCAGAGCTTCTGTTGTGCCCTCTCCTCCGTCGGCCAACGGTTTCACGACGACCTGCGCGTCGCAGGCTTTCCGGATACCTTCTCTTGCAGCCTCTCCCGCCTCTATCGAAGACATGCTCCCCTTAAAAGAATCAATTGCAACTGTAACCTTCAATCCATTTCCCTCCTCAATCTTTATGTAATCCAGGAATCTGCATTCTGGCACGCCCGCCTGAATCTGCTGTTTACCAGAAACCCAGTGAACAGCAACGAACGCCGGTCTAAACCCGCTGTGATTCTTGATTATCTCTTCGGAACGCCTCATAATCTGTCGTAACATGCTTTCTCATCGCCTGCTCCGCGCCTTCCGCATCGTGTTCTGCCATCGCCTCATAAATCGCCGCATGTTCATCGATGAAGTCCTCCTCATGAATCGTCTGGTAAAACTCGTTATTCCTTACCAACGCCATTAAGGCCTGATTGTTATCCAGATATTTCTGTATAAAATGATGCCTGCATGCCTGGGAAATCAAGGCGTGAAATTTTGTGTTTGCCTCAATAATCAACGCATAATTTTTCTCAATTACTTCTCCCCGGTACTTTTCAATCGAATCGACGCATTCTTTCATCTGCCTTAACGTTACGTCGTCAATCCGCTCCGCCGCAAGCCGGGCGGCAAAGGGCTCAAGGGCAATCCTGCTTTCATATACCTCTATGGAAGTCTGATAATCCATTGGATTTACCATAAGCCCCTCTCCCTTATCCACAAGAAGTTCGTCCGCGCACAACATACGCAGCGCTTCCCGCACCGGACTGCGGCTGACATTCAGCTCCTTCGCTATTTTACTTTCTATCAGTTTTTCTCCATTTACAATTTTCCCATATATAATCTGGTTCCGGAGATACTCGTATACCTGCTTATGTAATGGCTGGCTTTTTTGTGACAAACGACTGTTCCATACTCTTCTTCTCCCGTCCGCTTCATTTTACAGCAGCATCCTTTCGCTGCATACTGTCGACACTCGATTAGATTATTGTATCACAGTCTTTGACCCTTTGGCTATATAGAATTTACTATATTTTGCGCGCGTCCATCCAGAAAAGCCCGGAGATTATCCACTGCGGCGTCCATCAGCCGCTGACGTGACTCTTTCGGAGCCCATGCAATATGCGGCGTAAGAATGATATTTTCAGCTTCCAGTAATGGATTATCCATTCTGACCGGCTCTGTTGATGCAACATCAACCGCCGCTCCGGCAACCTTCCCGCTATTCAGCGCATCTCTCAACTCTTCTTCTATAATCAGCCCTCCTCTGGAATTATTAATAATCATTACGCCGTCTTTCATCTTCGCGATTGTTTCCCTGTTAATTATCCCCTGTGTAGAAGGAAATAGCGGGCAATGCAGGGATATCACATCAGAATTTGCAAGAAGGGTATCCAGATCTGTATACATTACGGTATCATACTGTAATACGTCCGTATACATCAGCGCACAGACTTCTGCGGCAATTTCTTTTCCATGAACCCAGTCTATTCTGTTTGGTTTTGGCAATACTGCTTTCCCGCCCTTTCGAGCAATTGCCGTAGTCTGATAAATCAGACTCATGTAGCTGCGCACCCCGGTACGCCTCTCCCAGTTTCCAAATACGTCTCCGATTCTCGCTACATATGCGTCCATATCAAATAATTCCCGGTATCTCTGTACACTCCGTTCACCGGTAAACTTTGACAGTTCATACAGCGAACGGGGATTGCCCTGGCTCACCCCTTCTACCAGCACATCACTGGTAAAGCAGGTTTCACCATAACCGGAAACTGAGCCAAGATAAATGAATCTGCGTATTCTATTCTCTCTTGCCGCATCAAGCGTATTCATAAGCCCTATACAGTTGATATCCATTACCTGTCTGGGGTTCTCCATTTCCGATTCTTTTGAAGGAGTAACTGCCGCTCCGTTAATAACGTCCGCTATGTCATAGTCATTCATCAGCGAAAACAGGAACTCTCTGTCCAGCACATCCCCCAATACCTGCATAAATTCTCCCTTCTTTGAAGACAGCTCCTTCTCCGCTTCTTCCTGCATTTTATGGCGCGCCACTGTGACGACATTTACCCCACGCTCCAAAAAATACTCTGCAATATTCATACATACGAATCCATTTCCTCCGGTAATCAGTACATTTCCTCTCTTCATCCTCGTTCTCCCTTCCGCTATATATCTAAAACGGGCTTTTTGCACTTCAAAAGTTCCCCTCTAAAGCCGGTATCTCTGTACACTCCGTTTTCTATAATCAGATTTCCTCTCACAATCGTATCTGTTACGGCTCCCGTCAGCTCCATTCCCTCATAGGGCGAATAATCCGTCTGCATGTGCATATCCTTCTGGCTGTTTCTATATTTCCTATTCGGATCAATAACGGCGATATCCGCATCGCCGCCCGGCCGAATGACGCCTTTTTTCGGATAGAGTCCCATCAGCTTTGCCACATTTGCGGACATCACTTCCACAAACCGCTCCATACTGATACGCTTTTTTACGACTCCTTCTGAAAATAATACCATGCCTCTTGTCTCCGCCGTCGGCAACCCGCCTGGGATTCTGGAATAATCGTCCTTATAAACCAACTTCTGCGCATAAGAAAAATCTGTATGGTCGCTGTTTATCACGCTTACTTTTCCATTTTCAACCAGCTTCCAGAGAGTCTCCCGCTCCTTTTTTGAGCGAACAGGAGGATTGCATACATATTTGCATCCGTCTTCCCTTTCGTATTCTTCGTCAGATAATGTCAAATAATGGGGACAGGTTTCCACATATACTTTTACCCCATTCTGCCCTGCCTGCTTCAGAAGCGGTTCAATCTCTCCGGTCGTTACATGTGCGAATTCAACCGCCGCCTCCAGCATCAGCGAATTTCTATATACAGTGAACACCTTTACCGCCGGAAATCCTTCATCCATCATCTCCCCTATCTCCTGAAAAGACTGTTCATCCGCGCTGGTAATACAGGGATGAAATGTATAATCCAGCACGCTGTTTCCTTTCGCTTCCTTCAGCTTCCGGTTCATAGCCATTCTCGGCGTTTCTCCCTCACAGAGAAACGTAAAATCAATGACACAGGTCGTGCCGCCATAAGTTGCCGCAACCGTACCATTATGATAATTATCCAGAGACGGAAATGGACCGGGACTCGCAATATGAATATGAGAATCCAACATCCCTGGTATAACATACTTCCCCGATGCATCAACGACCTTTTTGGCGTCTCCCCACAGAGAAGAATCTCCCAATTCCACAATTTTCCCGTTCCTCACTCCGATGTCGCAGGCCATTGCCGCATGCAGTTCAGCGCATTCCTGACCCATGAACAGTAACAATATTTCACCTGTGACAGCCTCAATACCCATTGAAGGGTTTGTAAAATCAGGAAGTTGTCTGTTAATATAAGGATACAAAAACGAGAGGGAAAGTAGATGGGAAGATTGGCAGTGACGGAACAGATAGATAAGAAGCATCAGGAAGATTTACAAAGACTAAGAGGCTTTCGTCTCCTTGATGATGATTTCCTCACAAAGTGTTTTGAGGAAGATACGACAAACATAGATCTGATATTGCAGATTATATTGGAAAAGCCAGACTTAAAGGTGCTGGACGTCCCCACTCAGGTATTTATGGAGAATCTGCTGAACCGTTCGGTAAGATTTGATATTCTTGCTACTGACAATACCGGTACTAAAGTAAATGTTGAAATCCAACGAGCCGACAAAGGAGCGGGAAGAAAAAGAGCAAGATACAACAGCAGCATGATGGATGCAAATCTTTTGAAGAAAGGCGAGGACTTCGACAAGCTGCCGGAAACATGGGTAATCTTTATCACAGAGAATGACGTAATGGGAAAAGGGCTGCCGCTCTACCCGATTGAACGGTGTTTTTTAGAAACCGGTGAAAGATTTGAAGACGGTTCACATATACTGTATGTGAACGGCGCTTATCGTGGAGATACACCAATTGGAAAACTCATGCATGATTTTTCATGTACTAATGCGGCAGATATGTATTATAGGACACTGGCAGACAGAGTTCGTTTTTTCAAGGAGAGTAAGGAGGGCATTTTAATCATGTGCAAGGTCATGGAGGATATGAGAAAAGAATCTTTACAGGAAGGTATAAAAGAAGGGGCAATCAATACTGCCAGAAGAATGTTGGCAGATGGAATTTTGACGCTTGAAAAACCGCAAAGCGGGAATGTCCGCAATATTTCCTGTTAGAGGGTGTGAAATTTTCTCTGTAAATTCAGATCTTCTATGATAATTGAGGGGGCTTAGCGGCAGTTCCTGCTGTTAAGCCCTTGATTAATACATATCA
>CATJPU010000343.1 GCA_949742505.1 uncultured Lachnospiraceae bacterium
CAGACTATTTCGGAGTGTTAGGAGGTGCAGTCATGGCTAGATGTGCTATTTGTGATAAGGGTGCTCACTTTGGAAACAATGTAAGTCACTCACATAGAAAGACACCCAAAATGTGGAAATCAAATGTAAAATCAGTTCGTGTAAAGACTGAGGGCGGAGCTACAAAGAGAATGTATGTATGTACTTCTTGTTTGAGATCTGGAAAAGTTGAGCGTGCATAATAATGGGAGATAAAGGCCTGAGTTCTTATGGATTCAGGTTCTTTTTTATGTTGTAAATATAAGGAAAACAGAGTATAATACACATGTTAACTAAATTTTGATTATTGCTGGCCAGTGTGATGTGTTGACTCAGGGCATGGAGGGTGCGCTGGTACGGTACTATAATAAGAATTGGAGGATATAATATGAAGGGAAGTATGAGTACTGATCATGGCATCATTACAGTAAGCTCTGATGTAATTGCGAAGTATGCCGGTACGGTAGCGGTAGAGTGCTTTGGGATTGTGGGCATGGCGGCTGTCAATGTGAAGGATGGAATTTATCGTTTGCTGAAGAAAGAGAGGCTGACTCATGGGATTCAGGTTTCTATTTCGGATGACAACCGGATCAGAATCAGTTTCCATGTAATCGTATCTTACGGCGTCAGCATTTCTGCCGTAACGGATAATCTGATTAGCAATGTAAAGTATAAAGTAGAAGAATTTTCCGGAATGCCGGTGGATAAGATTAAAATATATGTCGAAGGCGTGAGAGTAATCGATTAGTTTAAGGAGGACCTTTGAAGTGGCTACAAAGACGATTAATGCGGATATGCTTGCTAAAATGTTTCTGGCGGGCGCACAGAATATCGAGGCGAAGAAGGAATATATTAATGAACTGAACGTGTTTCCGGTTCCGGATGGGGATACGGGGACGAATATGTCGATGACGATTATGTCGGCGGCAAAGGAGGTTACCGCACTGGAAGGTCCGGATATGAAGACTCTTGCCAAAGCGATTTCATCCGGTTCTCTGCGCGGCGCCAGAGGTAACTCGGGAGTGATTCTTTCGCAGCTTTTGAGAGGGTTTACCAAGGCGGTAAGGGAAGAGAAGGAGATTGACGTGCCGGTTCTGGCGGCTGCCTGCGAACGGGCGAAGGATACGGCTTATAAGGCGGTAATGAAGCCGAAGGAAGGAACCATCCTTACGGTTGCAAGAGGAATTGCAGAGAAGGCCGGACAGATGCAGGAGGAGACAGATGATCTGGAGGTATTTATACCTGCAGTGATTCAGCATGCAGAAGAAGTTCTGGCTAGGACGCCGGAGATGCTTCCGGTTCTGAAGGAAGCGGGAGTCGTGGATTCCGGCGGACAGGGTCTTGTGGAGGTCTTAAAAGGCGCTTATGACGCGTTTTTAGGTAAAGAAGTAGATTATTCTGCTATTGAAGCCGGGGCGGCGGTGAAAGTGACGAAGGTCTCCGCGGAAGCAGCGGCGGATATTAAGTTCGGATATTGTACGGAATTTATTATTCTTGTGGAAAAGGAATTTACGAATCAGGATGAGCATGAATTTAAGGGATATTTAGAGTCCATTGGGGATTCTATCGTGTGTGTTGCAGATGATGATGTGGTGAAGATTCACGTACACACCAACGATCCTGGACTTGCTATCCAGAAAGCGCTGACCTACGGACAGCTTTCCCGCATGAAGATTGACAATATGAGGGAAGAGCATCAGGAGAAGCTGATTAAGGATGCGGAGAAACTTGCCATGCAGCAGAAGGAAGAGAAGAAAAAGTCCGAACCGGGAAAGGCTATGGGATTTATTACCGTATCCATCGGCGAGGGACTGAATCATATTTTCCGGGAGCTTGGCGCAGACTATATCATCGAAGGCGGACAGACGATGAATCCGAGTACCGAAGACATGCTGAATGCCATTGAGCATGTGAATGCGGACACGATTTTTATTCTTCCGAATAATAAGAATATTGTTCTGGCGGCGAATCAGGCGAAGGCTCTTGTGGAAGATAAGCAGATTATCGTGATTCCTACCAAGACAGTTCCCCAGGGAATTACGGCGCTGATTAACTTTATGCCGGATGCGGACGCCGCCGCTAACGAAGAGGCTATGCTGGAGAATATTCAGAATGTGAAGACCGGGCAGGTTACCTATGCGGTCCGGGATACGAAGATTGACGATAAAGAGATTCATGAAGGCAATATCATGGGGATTGGAGACGCGGGAATCCTTGCAGTAGGCACTGATATACATGATACTGCCAAGGAGATGCTTGCGGCTCTGGTAGATGAGGATTCTGAGTTGATTAGTATCTATTACGGCGCAGAAGTGGAAGAGGCGGAAGCTGCCGAATTTGCTGCAGAAATTGAAGAACTTTACCCGGATATGGATGTTGACGCACAGTTCGGCGGGCAGCCAATCTATTATTACGTGCTTGCGGTAGAATAAGAACCGGCGGACAGATGTGCCGGACGGGTACATTCTGAGAGTATGTTTGTAAATTGCTTTCCGGGGATGGCTGACAAGTCCGCCGGATTACGGGATTGTAACAATATGAATGAGAGAACAGGTATTACAGAATTAAAGGGAATCGGGGAGAAGACCGGAGCGTTATTTTATAAACTGGGAATATCTACGGTTGGAGATCTGCTTCGATATTACCCGGGAGGATATGACGTATACGAGGAACCTGTGCCAGTCAGCGAACTGGAAGAAGGCAGGGTGCAGACGGTTTCAGGCGCTATATGGGGCAGGGTTCAGGTATCGCCGAATCGCAGAATGCCGGTTACAACTGTACAGATTAAGGATATTTCCGGAACCATAAAGGCGATGTGGTTCCGGATGCCTTTTTTAAGGAGTACTTTCGCGGCAGGAGGAAAAGTTACCCTGCGGGGGCAGGTCATGCGCAGGGGAAGAGAACTTGTGTTGGAGCACCCGGAGATTTTTTATCCCTGCATCAAATATGAAGAAAAGCTTGGAACGCTGCAGCCAAGATATCCATTGACGAAGGGTCTTACGAATAATATGGTGACGAAGGCAGTGAGACAGGCGGTGGAGCATTTGGAGCTGTGTACGGACAAACTTCCGGAAGAACTGCGTCTAAAATATGGGCTGGCCGAATACAACTATGCGCTGAGAGGGATTCATTTTCCTGAGGATAAAGAAGTATTTTATCATGCGAGAGAGAGACTGGTGTTTGATGAATTTCTGGAGTTTATTCTATCATTAAGGAAAATGCGGACAGAGAGCACAAGACTGCGAAGTGCTTTTCAGCTCAGTCATTGTGCAGAGACGGACCAGCTTCTTGCAGGTCTTCCCTATGAGCTTACGAAAGCCCAGAAGAAGGTGTGGACGGAAATTGAGAGCGATATGCAGAGCGGCTTTGTCATGTCCAGACTGATTCAGGGGGACGTGGGGTCCGGCAAGACGATTATTGCTGTGCTGGCGCTTCTTGCGGCGGCCTGCCAGGGATACCAGGGGGCGATGATGGCGCCCACTGAGGTCCTTGCGAAGCAGCACTATGATTCCATAACGGAACTTTTTAGTGAATATCAGATTCCGGTCCGGACGGAGCTTCTCACCGGCTCCATGACAGCCAAAGCAAAGAAAGAGGCTTATGAGCGGATTGCAGAAGGCGGGTCGCAGATTATTCTCGGTACGCATGCGTTAATTCAGAGCAAAGTGAATTATCAGAATCTGGCGCTTGTAATTACGGACGAACAGCATCGGTTCGGAGTGCGCCAGCGGGAACTGTTCGCAGAAAAAGGCAGTACGCCTCACATTCTGGTTATGAGCGCTACGCCGATTCCCCGGACTCTCGCTATTATTCTGTATGGGGATCTGGACATTTCGGTTATTGACGAACTGCCGGCAGACAGGCTTCCGATTAAGAACTGCGTGGTGGATACCGGATACCGGCAAACGGCGTACCGGTTTATAGAGAAGCAGGTTATGGCGGGCAGGCAGTGCTATATTATCTGTCCGATGGTGGAGGAAAGCGAACATCTTGAGGCGGAAAATGTCATGGATTATACCGCCATGCTGAGGGAAGAGCTTGGGGGCCGGATTCAGGCGGAGTATCTTCATGGAAAGATGAAACAAAGTGAAAAGGATGAGGTTATGAGCCGGTTTGCGGCAGGAGAGATTCAGGTGCTTGTGTCTACGACAGTCATCGAGGTCGGTATCAATAATCCCAATGCAACGGTAATGATGGTGGAGAATGCGGAGCGGTTCGGGCTTGCGCAGCTTCATCAGCTCCGGGGCCGGGTAGGAAGAGGAAAGCATCAGTCCTACTGCATCTTTATGAGCGCATCCAAAACAAAAGAAACCAAAAAGCGGTTAGAAATTCTGAATCAGACCAATGATGGCTTTCGGATAGCCAGCGAGGATTTGAAGCTCAGAGGACCGGGAGATTTGTTCGGCATCAGGCAGAGCGGTCTGATGGATTTCCGGTTAGGCGATGTATTTCAGGATGCGGCTGTTTTAAAAAATGCATCTGAAGCGGCGGACTGGCTTCTTGCAAATGAATCTGAAAGCATACAGAATTTGGAAAAGAACGAAAAAACTGCCAGTGTAATATTGTAAATCCTTCATATACTATGGTTGTAACTTAAGACAAAAGTTACACAAAGAAAAGAATGTAAAAGATACAAAAAGGAGGAAATTAAAATGGCAAGTCGTTCATCTAACAGAACAGCAGTACCGGAAGCAAAGGGTGCATTAGACAAATTCAAATATGAGGTAGCAAGCGAG
>CATJPU010000344.1 GCA_949742505.1 uncultured Lachnospiraceae bacterium
AAGTCGGTCTCGGTCTCGGTTCTGAAGGTAGTCTCAAGAACGCCGGCTCTTGCTCCGCCAATCCCTGCTGCATATGCAAGCGCTCTGTCGAGAGCCTTGCCTGTGGCATCCTGCTCTACCGCTACCAGACAGGGAACGCCCTTGCCGGCCTGATACTCGCTTCTTACCGTATGTCCGGGTCCTTTTGGCGCAATCATCGTAACGTCAACATTTGCCGGCGGAACAATCTGTCCGAAATGAATATTAAATCCATGTGCAAACATCAGCATATTGCCTTCCTCAAGATTCGGCTCGATATCATTCTTATAAAGCGCAGCCTGCTTCTCATCGTTAATCAGAATCATAATAATATCCGCCTGCTTCGCAGCCTCTGCCGCCGTATAAACCTTAAGTCCCTGCGCCTCTGCCTTTCCCCATGACTTGCTTCCCTCGTAAAGACCGATGATCACATCGCACCCGGACTCCTTTAAGTTCAGCGCATGCGCATGTCCCTGGCTTCCATAACCGATAATGGCAATCTTCTTACCCTCCAGCTCCGCCAAATTACAATCTTCCTGATAAAAAATCTTTGCTGACATATGTATCTTCCTCCTAAATAAAATATAAATAATTTATTGTCAAATGCATCCGGCTGTCATAACCGCATACATTGAAAGACCATACAGTGAATCGCACAGCGCCTGTATCAGTCAATAAACGTTACGTTCTCAATTCCCCGCTCCAGTCCGGTAATGCCCGTTCTTGCAAGTTCCAAAATCTCATAGCCGTCAAGAAGATTCAAAAACGCTTCCAGTTTGGACTGATTTCCCGTCAGCTCAAACATCATGCATTCCTTCTCCACGTCTACTACTTTCGCCCGGAAAATATCCGCCAGAGAAATAGCCTCCGCTCTCTGGGAACCGTTCGCGCGTATCTTCACCATAATCAGCTCCCGATATACGGAGCTGTCGGGTTTGAGCACCTTAATCTCAATGACGTCCTCCAGCTTCCGAATCTGATTCTCAATCTGAGAAAGAATCAAATCATCCCCGCTGGTAACAATCGTAATCCGGGTAAATCTCGGATCTGCCGTTACTCCCGCGGTAATACTGTCTACGTTATATCCTCTTCTGCTGAACAATCCGGCGATTCTGCTCAAAATACCCGGATTGTTATCTACCAGCAATGACAAAACTCTTTGCATACTGCACCTCCTGATCTTACTTTTTCAAAAACAGAGTGCGTTCTGTTTTTAAATCATACCAATATAGTTCTCTTTTGTCAAGTAGCTGACCAAACTTTTTTACATTTTAGTAACAGTTCAGCCTGCGGCCTCACTGTTACGGAATCCAGCCTATTTAAAATTTGCTTTCAGCAACGGGCACATATCTTAAGCAGACGATTCGGAAACACTCTTAATGGAGACGAAGAATTTTCTCGTGCAGTTCGTTCAGATACATCCACCGCTCCATCTTCTCTTCCAGCTCCTTCTCTGCCTGTTCTTTTTTCTTCATAATCTCTGAAAGCTTCGCTGAATTTGCAACATTCTGCAGAATCTCCTTATCAAGCTTTTCTACCTTTTCCTCAAGTTCTGCAATCACTTCGTCAATGGTCTCAAATTCTTTCTGCTCATTATAAGAAAATTTCAATTTCTGGGAACGGTTTTGTTTCCAGGTTTTAACAGGAGCTTCCCTTTCCTGACTTTTGCTCCATTCTTTGCTTTGCAGGTTTAATCCGGTATTTCCCTTCCCTTCGTCAATCGAGCTTATCTTCCGCTCTTTTTCCTCCAGATAATCCGTATAACCGCCCTCATACTGAACAAGTTTCCCCTCTCCCTCGAAGGCAAAGATTCGGTCTGCCACATTATCCAGAAAATACCGGTCATGGGACACTGTAATTACAATTCCCGCAAAAGAGTTCAGGAAATCCTCCAGTATCGTCAGCGTAGGAATATCCAGATTATTCCCTGGCTCGTCCAGAATCAGAACGTTCATCTCCCTGCATAATACTCCCAGAAGATAGAGCCTGCGTTTCTCACCGCCGGAAAGTTTCCCAATCAGCGCGTACTGCATATCCGGCGTGAAAAGAAACCGTTCCAGCATTGCAGACGCGCTGATTCTCCCCTCGCCAGTCTGAATGTACTCCGCAATATCCTTCACATAATCAATCACCCGTTTCGTATTATCCATTTCCTGCTCTTCCTGAGCAAAATATCCGATTTTCACCGTATCGCCAATCTCAATACTGCCCGCGTCAGGAAGCGTCTCGCCTGCAATCATCTTAAGCAGCGTTGACTTGCCGCACCCGTTCGGCCCCACAATCCCTACCTTCTGATTTTTCAGGAAAATGTAATCCCATTCCTTCACCAGCAGCCGCCCGCCGTAAGACTTTGTAACCTGATGAAGCTCTACGGTCTTTCTTCCCATCCGGGCGCTGACGCAATCCAAATCCACTGTCTGATCCGCCGCGGGAGCCTGACCGTTCTTTAACGCTTCCAGCCGGTTCAGCCGGGCCCGCTGTTTCGTGCTTCTCGCCCGGCATCCCCGTTTCGCCCATTCCAGCTCCATCCGCAGCACGCTCTGGCGCTTACGCTCTGTGGCAAGCTCCATTTCCTCCCGCTTTGCCTTAAGTTCCAGAAAGCCAGAATAATTCGCATCATAGCTGTATAACTTACCATGACTGATTTCCAAAATCCGGTTCGTCACCTTATCTAAGAAATACCGGTCATGTGTAACCATAAGAACCGTTCCCTTATACTCTTTCAGATACTCTTCCAGCCACTGAATCATTTCCTCATCCAGATGATTGGTAGGCTCGTCCAGAAGGAGCAAATCAAAATCTCCCGCCAGAACCTTCGCCATAGCCGCCCTTTTTCTCTGACCACCGGATAAATGTCCCATTTTCACAGAACAATCCAGGATTCCCAGCTGGTTTAGAATGCTCTGCACCTTCCAATCCGTATCCGGGTTTCCGGCAAACGCATATTCTTCTACGGTCTGTCCCGGCATATATTCCGGATTCTGGGAAAGATAGGCCAGCCTCTTTCCGCTCTGCCTGATAATTTGCCCGCTGTCAGGATTCTCCTCTCCCCTGACCATTCTAAGAAGGGTAGTCTTTCCCGTTCCATTGATACCAACAATGCCGATTTTATCCCCCTCCTGAATTCCAAACGAAGCATCCTTAAAAATCCTCTTATCCCCGTATATTTTACCGATATGTTTAATATTTACAATATTCATTCTTCTTTGTCCTCTTGCTATTTGCCGCGGCAATCTATCCTCTTGCCATCTTTATTTTATGATACTGCTCCCGAATACCTCCAGCGCCAGCAAAGCCGCTCCCAAAGCTCCGGTATACTCTCTTCTGTTGACGCTGACCGCATGCAGATAATCAATATCTCTGGCAAACTTATCATACTCTGACGCCTTCTTTCGCAGTACGTTCATATAAGGCTTCAGATAAGTCCCAACTTCCCCGCCAATCACAATCTCCATATCCAGAGCCATTCTAAGATTGGTCGTAAGAATCGCCAGATGCTCCAGATACCCGTCCCATACCTGAACCGCCTGTTCCTCTCCCTGCTGCAAGCGCGCAAAAAAACGATCCAGAGATGCATCTTTTGACAGTACATTCGGAGAAAGATATGCATCTGCACAGCCCTTTTTTCCACAATAACAGGTTCTTCCGCCGGGAACCAGCACCATATGCCCCACTTCTCCGGTACGGAACCCATCCCCCGTCATCAGCTGCCCCTTCTGGACGATAGCGCCCCCCACCGTCCGATTCAGGGAAATATATACATAATCGGAACGCTCTGCCCGAAGTTCCACAAAACTCAGGCAGTTCGCGTCGTTTTCCACAATCATTGGATAGGGAATTGCTCTGTGAAACCGATCCAGACTCACATATTCCAAACCGAAAATATGCGACCGCACAATCCGTTCCGCCTGCATATCAATAATCCCGGGAAAGGAAATCCCTACTCCGAGAAGCCTGCTTTTCAAGCGTCCTCTCTTTAGCATCTGTTCCAGCTCAGCGCCAATCCGCTCATAAACTTCCGGCTCATCCCGAAACTTGAAAGGCACGCTTCTTTTCACCGTCGCTTCTCCCGTCAGATTCGTAACCGCAAATCCAACCTGACTGGTGGTAATATCAATCCCCGCGCTAAAGCCCGCTTTCCCATTCACCTGAATCTTTCTCGCCCTTCGGCCTCCGGTAGACTCTGCGGCCTCCCCTCCCTCCAGAATTCCCTGCTCTATCAGTTCGTTCACATTTGCCAAGGTCGTAGGCATACTAAGGCCAAGGGATGTCCCGATTTCCTGTTTTGTCAGGCCTCCCTTTCTGCGCAAAAGGCTAAAAATCCGCTCCTGATTATTCTCCTTCACATTTCCTGCATTCTCAAGCATGTCGCTCACCTCTCGTCAGACACTTTATCATCTGACATATTTTTGATCATTTCAATCGCCTGTTCCTGCATTGCTGTCATATTCACATCTCCCTCACACTCTTCTCTGCAACAACAGTTCTTACATTGTTGCTTAATTATATACTATACCCAATCCATCCCATTTTGTACAGAAAAAACACCGCCCGCATCATGAAAATGAATACGGGCGGTGTTTTTATGAGAGACTTCTATATTTCTAATATCTGAATGACTGTTCCAACCTGAATCTCAGGCAGCGGTTTACTTTCCACGCAGATGGTCCCCGGCAGTTCTGCCGCCGCTTCTCCGTTGAAATTAACGGTACAATGGCCTAACCCGGCCAGCGTAACCGGAGCTTCCGCTCCAACCGCTGTAATCTGGTACTCATTCTCATCAACCTTAAGAATCTGTCCTGCAGCGATTGTCCCGTTAATGGGATTTACACTGATGGAGTAACAGTAATCCTTTAATTCCTCCGGCGCATTATCCCCGAACAGGATAAACATATTAGAATCCTGAAATTCATTTACACAGGCGCCCAGCGCTTTTACCTTATTTTCATATATCACTTTCATGATCGACCCTCCAGTCCAAACGATTTATTTTTAATACAATCCGAAACTTGCCGCATATGCCAGAAGCACGCGGATCCATCCTGTTGCAAACCGGGAATACATAACGGATACAACGCCCACCTCGATGGTCTCCGTCTCGGCTTCTGCCAGTCCCAGACCTACCGGGATGAAATCACAGGCGCCCTGGGTATTAATTGCAAACAGCGCCGGAAGCGCAAGCTGCGGAGCAATATTGCCTTTTCCAATCTCTGCTCCTACCAGGGTTCCTACAATCTGGGCGATAACCGCTCCAGGCCCAAGCAGTGCGGAAAGGCCGGGGATCGAGCACACAATGCCGAGAATCAGAAGGCCTCCGATATTTCCCGCAAGGGGCGTCAGGACGGATGCAAATGCATCGCCGAAGCCGGAACCGTTGATAATACCAATCAGCAGGGATACAAATCCCATAAATGGAAGCAGCGTAGTAATACAGGTCTGAATCGCGTCTCTTGCCGCCTGGTAGAAGGTATTCACCACCTTGCCGGCTCCCAGTCCAATTACGGTAACAAGGCTCTTCTTTTCCTGGCTTGCCAGTGTCTCAGACACTTTCTTGTCTGCGCTGAACTTCACGCCTTCCGGCTTCTTTTCTTCCACGGCCGGCTGAACTTCTTCGGCCGGAACCTCCGTTCCGTCGGCAGGCGATACCTGCCTGGAAGTTACTGCAGATACGTAGATATCCTCTGTGATAAACTGGGCCATGGGACCAGATTTGCCAACCGGCATCACGTTGATGGTAGGAATCCGCTTCTTTGGATAAATGCCGCAGCGCAATGTCCCGCCGCAGTCAATAATTACTAACGCCAGTTCGTCCTCCGGACAATTGGTCTTAAATCCGTTCACAGGCTCCAGTCCCGTAAGCTCCACAATCTTTGCCAAGCACTCCGGCTCTGCGCCGCCGCCTGTAATATACATTACCTTATTGCGCTTTTCGGTCGGCGTAATGGTAAGCGGTCCTCCGAAACCTCCGGTGCCATGTACTACACGAATTGATTTATATTCTGCCATGATAAAATCCTCCTCTTACTCTTCCCTTATTTTACCTTAAGTTCTCTGCTAAGCTTTACGCCCTGCTGTTTCTCAACCAGTTTTGTTGTAAATTCTGTCGCCCATCCAGAAATGAAATTTGCAACCAGACCAACCAGCAAATAACGAACTGCAAGGGGCACGGTACTCAATCCCAGCGCCGTTACGCCATTTGCAATTCCCAGCCAGATAAACAGCTCCGAAGCATTGATGTGCGGGAAAATACCGTTGTTGGTATGGCAGTGGTAGGTTGCCGACGCATAGTAACAGGGTTTGTAAAATTCCGGCATAAATTTGCCGATGGAAAGCGCCATTGGATTACCCAGCATAAACGCGCTGACGAATGGCAGTACCATATATCTCAAGATTGGATTACCGGTGCAAATCCGCGCAACCTTCTCAATTTTCTCATCTCCCACCAGCGCGATGATTGCGTTCATCAGAATCAGCAGCATCACGATTGTCGGAATAATTCCGGTTACCCAGCTCACGAACTGAGTTCCGCCCAAAGTAAATAAATTCATAAAGCCAGAGGCTAATTTTACGATAAAATCCATAATAATCCACCTTTCTACATACTGTTATCTTATTTGTAATTTCTTCCGTATTACGACGCTTCTCCATCATCCGGCCTGCCGTAAGGAATCCCCTCCGCAATACCCGTTTTCGGAGATTACAGCCTTATTGCAGCGCCTTTTTGCGCTGCAGGAATCCTGTGACAGAACGGCCCGCTCTCTGGAAGGGAGCAGGAGGATTCTCAATTTCCTCGCCGGAAACATATTTGCAATAAGTAAGCGCCGCGTCCCTGACTGCTTTCCTTAGATTCTTATGTGTTTTCGGAACCTCTTCTCCCGTCAGCGCTCCCACGTATTGATCCTGGAAACCTTCCAGCTCTCTGAAACGGGCAAGGCAGGTAACGCCCTCCAGTTTCTTTGCCTTTCTGATGATTCCCCTATCGTCAATCAGAAATAATACGATTGCTCCCGCATGAAAGCCGCCCGCCTGTCTTCCGCAGACTACCTTTCCCTGCTTTCTGTATTCTGTAAATTCTCTGGCAAAATACTTCATCTGCGCCATGGAGGCGATCGCCTGAAGCAGAAATGCAATCGCAAATACTATCACTATTTTCAGCATCTTCCTAACTCCTTTGTCCTGTCATCGTTAACTTGTTACTCATTTGCCTGCCGGTACATCGCCTTCAGCAATGCATAAAAGCTGTCTGCCTTCGCAATTTTTTCCAGAAGGTTTGAATCCTGGGAAATGCTGATCATTTCGTCGTACAGCCGGATCAGCAGGCCGTCGTCAAAGTCCTCCTTCTCCGGAAGCCCCAGCAGGAAGATAATCCGGATGCCATGTTCGCCGGAGAGAATCGGTTTGTCTGATACGCCGATGGAAAGCGCCAGCCTGTCTGACGCATACTGGATACTATGGGGAATGGCAATCGCGTGGTCGAAGACCATGGTTCCCTTCTCCTCCCTTTCCCGGAGCCTTTCCGCGAATCCGTCGTCCACCCGCCCCTGCTGTCTTAAGCAGTCCGCCATCTGCTCTACGGCAGTTTCATAGGCGCATGCTCCGTCGAAGACAAAGAATGCGTTCTCCTCCAAAAGCCCGTTCATCACAAACCAGTTGTTATCCACCACCGGAACGTCAATCTTATCCCAGTACTTGGCCTTCTCGATCTTATGCAGCAGCTCACGCTCATTGAAAATCTCATGAATCCGAATCACCGGACGTTCGCAGGCGCAGGGAAGATTTACCGTAGTAAGCACAATATCAAATTCCTCCAGAATCTCCCCGGTTACCGTCTCATCCGCAAACAGCGTCATCTCCGCGGAACTGTCCAATACTTTTTTCAGCTGCGCCTCTACCAGCCTTGCGGTAACCCTGCCCGTCCCGCACACAACGGCCACCCGGAATTTCTTTGTCCTCTTCAAATCATTTTCCGTTAAGAAAACTCCGAAATAAGAAGCCAGATATCCCCGTTCATCTTCCGATACCGTCAAATGATACTCCCGGCCAATCACAGAGGCCGCAATCCCGGCCATTTCGTATGCCAGAGGATACTTACTCTTCAAATCGTCCAGCATGGGATTGGCAAGCCGCACGCCGAAACGCAGCCGGTTCATCATAAACATCAGATGATACAGAAATTCATCGGTAAACTCTCCGCTTATAATCGAAATATCCATCTCGGCCTGAATCGCCTTTAGAATCTTACCCATCAACTCCTTCACTTCTTCATCCAGCTTAATCTTCTGCATGTTTTCCGTATCGGCTGGCGTACGCATCCCCACAATCGGAAGCAATACAAAGAGCTTCTCCTCCACTGGGAACGCAATCTGCAGAATCTCTGCAATCTCGTTCATCAGCCGTTCCACCACCGCAAATTCCTGACGGGAAGTCAGATTGTAATATCCGGCCGACAGCTCTCCGATATAATGCCCTGTCAGAAACCGGTCTAACATCAGAGTCATGTACTGCCGGAATTTTACCTGCACGCTCTTTTCAAAGGAATTCTTTGAAAATGTCTCTTCCATCACATCTGCGATTTCTTTATCCAGCGGATATTCGCCATAAATCTGCTCATAATTATTCTCCAACACATATTTGCGGATATCCTTCTCCTCGCCTCTTAGACTCATGCCTTTGCTGGTCTGTCCGCAAATTTCCAGACGATACGGGGTAAGCTCCCCCCTGAGCTTCTTCATATCGCCGACCAGCGTAGTCCGGCCTACGTTCATCTCATATGCCAGTTCATCGGTAAGCAAAGGCTCCTCCGTCCTCATTAGCTTCCCAAATGCATAATCCATCCGGTTGCGGGGCGAATTTAAGAAATCATCCGCCTCTATCATTTTGGCGAACCGCACCCGGAACCGCTCCAGATTAAAGATTCGCAGGGAATATCTCCCCTGTTCCCCGATAATCTCCGCGCAGTCTTCTAACTCCTCATTGAGCTGCCTGATATCATTGCGCACAGTCCGCTCGCTTACATCCAGCTTTGCCGCCAAAGTGCCGACCGAAATCACCGAGCTCTTTCTAAATAGCTGCAGCATATTCGCATTCCGGTTATCGCAAAATAAGCTCTTCAACTGCCAGCACTCCTTTCTCTTCCGTACCTGTTCGGACTCTTCCTTCGCATGTCCAGCCTGTCATTCCAAGAGTCCTGATTTCTCATCCCAATTATCCTCTGGACTTTCCTCCGGAAATATTAATCGTTGTTCCTGCAATGTAGCTTGCCCGGTCAGAAACCAGATATGCTACCAAATCCCCTACTTCATCCAGTTTGCCGTCGCGTCCCATAGGGATCACCTTCGTATAGTCCGTAGACAGCTCCTCCGGCTTGCATCCTCTGGTATAGGCCAAAGCCTCATTATAAGCCGCGGTACGAAGGCCGGTTGCCTCCATAATTCCCGGCGCGCATGCAAGAACCCGGATGTTGTACTTGCCAAGCTCCTTTGCCCAGGAACGGGTGAAGCTGTCTACCGCTCCCTTTGTTGCAGAGTATGCAGACTGTCCCTGGGAACCTTCCTTGCCGGACTCGGAAGACATATTCACAATCACTCCCCCGCCCTGCTTTAACATCTGCTTCGCACAGGCCTGCGCACAGAGGAATACTCCCTTCACATTTACCGCGAACATCTTGTTAAAGGAATCGTCGTTCAGCTCATATTGAGGCTTCTCCCCCGCCACGTCGACCAGAAGCCTCGGCAGATTGATTCCCGCGTTATTTACCAGAGCGTCAATCCTTCCGTACTTTTCAACCACTGCGTCTGTCATTGCCTTTACGCTGCCGGCGTCGGTTACGTTACACTGAACACAGTATACGCCGTCCATCTCTGCTCCGGTCTCCACATTCATGTCCACGATTACCGCATTCGCTCCCACATCTGCAAGTCTTTCCACTACATGTTTGCCGATACCGGATGCGCCGCCGGTCACGATCACAACCTTACCTTCCAATTCAAGCCAACTCTTATTCATTTTGTCTCCTCCTTTTGATACTTTGTTTTTCTTGATGAACCTATTGTATAAAACTAAGTATCTTCCTTTAATACCAGCTTTTTCACCCCTGCGGAAATGGATTAGTTCATCGTTTTTCCACATCCCGGAAATCCGCCTCATCTTTTCTCACATCCAATATATAATAACTTTTATAAATCTTTTTATTAAAGTAATTACATTATAATAAATGGACAAAAAAAGTCAACTGATTTTTCAAAAATTATCCGCCGGACCGTAAATAAATACGATAATTACGCAAATACGTATCCCCCGAAGGGTTTTGCGATATTAGAACCGAAGTTTTCCATATCACAAAAAAGGCGGAGGCTGCACTTGAAGTCTTATCTTCCGTACAGCCTCTGCCTGTTCTTTTTCTATATATTGTGCGCAATGACAGCGCAATTATATACATCCAATATGAATTTTCTCAATTTTACAGTAACAGTGCAGCCTTCGGCTGAATTGTTACACTTTACATACACCTCTGCGCATTAGCCCTTACTCCGCCAAATCCCACACCGCAAGATTCTGATATGGATTGCTCCGCGCCAGCCCAATCTTCACCCCGTCTCCCAAAAAAGGCTGAAAATTCGTCTGCAATACATGAAAACCGGTAAGCATCTGTTCTTCTGTCAGCGTCCGCGCGACGGCGGTATGCGGCATCCACTCAAAGGGCTGATAATGCCCCGACGCATCTATCCCGCCATCCAGCCTGCCAATCGCCGTATTCACCGACAAGCATAGCTCATGCAGATATTGATTCAAAACGGGGGCCAGAAACAGCACGTGAGGCTTGAAGCTTCCCACAGCCGCCCAGTTTACAGTTCCGGTATGCCAGGCGCCGGAACACCTGTTCAACGCCAGAATCAATTCTTCCTCTCTGACATTCCGGCAGGACGCGACTGTAAGATGCGGGGGAATCCGACGCTCCTGCATATACGTATTTCCGGTCTTTGCAGCCACCTTATCTATATGTCTCTGCAATATTTCCTCCGTCTTACTGTCAAAATACAACGATACCAGATACATCCCTTTCCCCCTGAAATTCCAGTTCATTTTATACTGGATTCACATGAATCAGTATATGCTTAATCTTCGGCCATCCTTCTTCGATTGCGTCATGCACCCGCTCGGCAATCGCGTGACTTTCCCCTAAAGAAAGCTTCCCGTCCGCGCCAATCTCCATCTCTACATAAATCTTATTCCCAAACATACGGGTTCGCAGAAGATCCACCTGCAATACGCCGGGAATCCCCATGGCACATTCCCGAAGTTCTTCCTCCGTCTGTCCGTCGCAGGACTTATCAACCATCTTATCAACGGCGTCTTTGAAAATATCCAAAGCCGCCTTTTCAATAAAGAAGCAGATTACGATACTTGCTGCCGGTTCCAAAACTGGAAAGCCCGCGATAGCGCCTCCGATACCAATCAGCGCTCCGATGGATGAAAGGGAATCCGAACGGTGATGCCAGGCATCCGCCATCAGCGCTCCGGAATCAATCTTCTTCGCATAATATCTGGTGTACCAGAACATAGCCTCCTTAACCAGGATAGAAACAATTGCCGCAGCAAGCGCCAGCATCCCGGGGATAACCGTTGCATACTCTCCCCGTATCAGCTTCATAACCGCAGTATATCCGATCCCGATACCTGTTACCGCAAGCACTGTAGACAACACGATTGCCGCAACGCATTCCAGCCTCTCATGTCCGAACGGGTGCTCCTTATCCGACTCTTTGCTTGCCATCCTCACGCCAATCATCACAACAATACTGCTGAATACGTCCGACGCCGAATGAACCGCGTCGCTGACCATGGCTCCTGAGTGGGCCATCACACCCGCTGTAAATTTAAAGAGAGAAAGGAGCGTGTTCCAGATCACGCTGACCAGCGATACCCTGACCGCAGTTTTTTCAAAATCATCCTCCATGTCATTACCTCCTGCAATATTGCTTCTTCTCCTGCTATAGAAAAACACCCACGTTCCAGTAATCTTCTCTTACTGTTCCATGGATGCAATTCACTGTTACTGTTTACACTCTAATTATATATATGCAGCGCAAAGAGTTTTAGTTATTATACACTCATAACCCCTAATGATGCAAGCAGTTTTTTCGTTTCCATTCGCCTGCTTCAATCCACGTCTGCCGGACAATATATGAATTATAATTTTCCTATTCTTTCAACTGCGATAAATAGTATCTTCCCATCTGCAGAATTCCTACCGCCAGAAGAAATTCAAACAGGAGCCGCAGAAACATCCCGATTTCTACGACAATAGATTCCACATCGCCTGTCACGATAAAATAACCGCAGCAAAAGACAGACGCCGCTGACAAAAGCGCTCCAAAGGCCCCGCTCTGCCTGAGTCTTTCCGGCCCCCTTTTGTACTGTTTCCAGGTAACCGCATCTCCCATCCGCAGGATTCCAAAAAGCGCAAACCAGGAAAATGCCACAGGCAGAAAAAGAAGCAGCCAGCTTAACAATACTGCAATATCTGCGATACTCTGACAGGAATAAGTTCCCGCCATGACAAACCCTGCCGTCAGCAATATCACCAGCGCCGCTGAAACTTTCTTCATCGTCGAAACCTTTGCTGCACTGCAGCTATACCGAAAAACCGAATCCTGACATGGTTTTTCATTTGTAATTGACGCAAGTCTGCTTCCTGTTTCTATCATAATAACAATTCCTTTCCTATTGATTAGTAGGTTCTCCCTCCATCCATCAGAATAATTTGTCCATGAATATAAGAGCTTACCGGCGCCGCCAGAAAACATGCCAGATTCGCAATATCTTCCGGATAGCCGAATCTCCCGATTGGAATCTGAGATACCAGCTTCTCTTTCGATACCTCTGTGGGATAGAGGGTGTCAAATAATTCCGTAACGATGACTCTTGGCGCAATGGCATTTACATTAACGCCGTTTTTCCCAAATTCCTTGGATACCGTCCGCATCAGCCCATGCTGACCGGATTTGGAGGCTGCGTAATGGGCTCCTCCGCCGGTTCCTGTAATACCGGAACCGGAAGTAATAAATATAATTCTTCCTTCATCTTCCGAAGTTTTTCCCTCAAAGCAGTCGTAAAAAGCCTTTACCGTATAGAAAGAACCGCTTAAATTAATCGCAAGCACCCTGTCCCACTCTGCAGCGTCAATTTCTGCAATGGTATGCTTCCTACTGACTCCGGCATTGATGATAAGAATATCAATTCTGCCAAAAGCTTTCACCAATTCTTCTTTGGCCTGAACCATAGATTCATAGTTCGATACATCAGCGGCTGCAAACACGCAGGAATACCCTTTCTCCTTCAATTCTTCCTGGGCTTTAAGACCTGTAGTCTTATCGAAATCAATAATTCCGACCGCCGCCCCGCTATCAGCCAGTTTCTCCGCGATACTGCGGCCAATACCTTTGGCTGCGCCTGTAATTACGGCTGTTTTTCCTTCCAGACTTATCTTCATCGTACACCTCTGTTTTCCGGCCTTTTTAAGACCGCTTAACTTAAAATCTCAATAATTTTCTTTATATCCGCTTCAACTCCGATTCCTGTCAGGAAGGATAGCGCCCGGATAACCGGAACCGTATCATGAGTATAGCTGGTTGTAGTAACAACAAGGTCCGCCCCTGAAATCTTAGAATCAATCTCTGCAACCTTACACTGAATGACATCCGCCTGCACGTTTGCTTTCTGAAGCGCTTCTTTAATTTTTACACACACAACTGTAGATGTCGCAATGCCTGTTCCACAGGCAACAATTACTTTTTTCATACAATAAAACTCCCTTCTATTTTCACCGCGAATCTATTTCTACTCTGCCATTTTCAAGCATGCGTTATCCTGTCTTCGGCGCTGACGCAAACTTGTGACAAGAGATACCATTTATACTTCCGTACTCTCTGCCGCCTGAGCCTTTACATCATTCCTGCACAGATACCACATGCCGAAGTATGCAATTACCACTACGACTGCCGCAATCAGCATCGGCATATTCGCCGGGTCGCACAGCTTCGCAAATACCCACACCAGAATATGACAGGACGCGTCAATACCGGAAATCTGCGTAGCGCCTTCCGGGAATGCAAATCCAACCGCCTTACCCATCGTTGTGGTAGCCTCCGCAAGATTCGTTGCAATGAAGAAAATTGCACACAACATAACGGAAGAGTTCAGTACGCTTCGAATAATATTTCCCTTCGAAGCAACAACCGCCCAAATTACGGTAAACGGAAGCACTGCAAGGTCTGCGTATGGAAGCATTCTATTATATGGAAGAAGGAATGCCAGCGCAATGGTAATCGGTATCATAATCAGAGATACGGTAACAACTGTCGGATGTCCTGTCGCCACTGCCGCGTCCAGACCAATGTACACTTCCTTGCCCGGGAACTTCTTCTGGATAAATTCTCTTGCCCCCTCCGAAATCGGCATCAGACCTTCCATCAGAAGCGCAACCATTTTTGGAAGAAGCACCAGTACCGCCGCCATATTAATACCGGTAAGAATAATCGACTTAGAGTCATATCCCGCTAACGCTCCGATAATAATACCAAGCACAAGACCGAGGAACATAGGCTCGCCCATAAATCCAAGTTTTTTCTTCAACGTATCTCCGGTCACATCCACCTTGTTCAGCCCTGGGATCTTATCCCAAAGGCGGTTCAGCGTATAGCACACCGGCGCCCATGCAACCGTCTCGGCATGAGGAAGGCATACGCCCGGCAGACCGAGGAAGGAACCAACCGCCGGCGCCGTCCAGTCGGCAAGCTTGAAGGTTACAATCGCATGAATTAACGCACAGAGAATACACAGCGGAAGGCTTCCTGTCGCATAATAAATCACGCCGCCTGCAAAAATCAGATGCCAGTAATTCCAGATATCCACGTCCATCGTCTTGGTAAGATTCAGCGCAAGCATAATAATGTTGACAATGAACAGCATCGGAATCAGCATCACCGCAATCGGAGTCGCCCAGGTAATGGACGCCGCCACCGGCCATCCGACGTCTAATACGTTCAGATTTAAGTTCAGCCTCTCCACCATAGCCTGCGCGGCTCCTCCGGCATACTCGGACAGCAGGTTAATGACCAGATTAATTCCGATAAATCCTACGCCGACCGTCAAACCTGCCCGGAATGACTTCACCAATCCCTGACCCAGAATCATTCCAAAGATTGTTAGAATTACAGGAAGCATGGCACTTGCTCCAAGGTCCAATATATATTGGACAGCGTTTGTGATAATACTCATTTTTCTCATCCTCTCTTTCTCTTAATGTTGTGAAATAGTTGTATATCAATCACAGACAAACTATGCCATCAGTCCGTCCATAATTTTCGTAATAGCATCCAAATCCTCCGCCGCTTTTATCGTCTGAAGTACGGACACATTCTGACAGGTCTCCACAAGCTGGGCCAGCATCGCAATCTGGTCGTCCGGCTTCACAATGGCCAGCATGAAGACTACCTCGACCTGTACTCTCGCCTCGTCGTCTCCCATCACTACAAATTCAACAGGGCTTTCTAAGATTCCGCACATCACCGCCTTCCTGTTCACATGGATACTGTCTGTATGAGGAATCGCAACCCCAAATGCCTCCATCGGCAGTCCGGTAGGAAATACCTTCTCCCGCTCCTGTACCGCCTCTATGTAGGATTCCTTTACAAATCCCTTCTCCGCCATAAGCGCCCCCATGGTTTTCAGGGTTTCAAATTTATCTGTTGTATCAGCTTTTACAACCAGATATCCTTTCTCTAAATTCTCTTTTAATATCCGCATATCGTCTCCTTCTTTCTCTCCTCATTTTCCTATATCTTACCGGACATTCGCGTTCCGTTAAGTATGTCTTACCGGGCATTCGCTGTCCCTTAAGTATACCTTGTGAAATGGCCGAATGGCCATAATGGGATGCCCGGAGGGTATGCTTTATCGGAAAAATTCTGCCAGCCCGAAGGGCATTAAGGTTCCGATATTTGCATAACCACCTTCACCTCGTCTGCATTCCTGCTTCGGGTAAATCCTTCCTCCCAGTTATCAAGCTTCGTAATCATTGTCACAATCTTCTCCGGCGATACAAGTCCCTCTTCCATGAGCTTCAGCGATGTGACCCAGGCGCTTGGTTTCTGAGTTCTGGTACCCATATAGTGAATCTCCTTCGGGAAGAATATTCCCACATTCACTTCGTTATAATCCTTTGGAAATACTCCAATCTGGACAACTTCTCCTTTTTTTCTAACCAATTCAAAAGAACGGTTCAGCGCAGGGATTGCACCGGAGCATTCATATACTTTATCCGGCCCCGCTCCATCCGTCATTTCATACATAACCTCATCCAGATTTTCTTTCAGTTGATCCACAATTCGGTCAAATCCAAGTTTCTCCGCGACTGCAAACCGTCTTTCATCCTTCGTAAGCCCTGCGATAACTACCTTCGCCCCCTGAGACTTACAAACCATTCCGGTTAAAAGTCCCATAGCTCCAGGCCCAAAAACCAGAACCGTCTCCCCTTCCTTTACCCGGGAAGTTTCCATAGCTCCATGTACGGCGCATGCCAGCGGTTCTGTCAGGGACGCCTGCAGAAGCGTTACATGCTCTGGAAGCACATGTACTCTCGCCTCATGGTTGATCACATACTCTGCAAATCCGCCGTCTGCCTGCGTTCCTAATCCCTGCCTTTCCGAACACAGATTATATTCTTCACTTCTACAGTACGGACAGGTTTTGCAGGTTTCAAATGTAGTCTCACTGGTAACCAAATCCCCAATTTTGATATGTTTTACATCCGGTCCGGTCTCTGCCACAATTCCGGAAAACTCATGTCCCAGCGTAACCGGCGGTTTATTTCCGGCATAATTGCCGGCCCAGGTATGTAAATCAGATCCGCAGATACCGGCATAGACCACCTGAATTTTCACCAAATCTCCCGAAACTTCCGGCTCGGGAATATCCCTAATTTCCAGATTGCCGGGTCCTTTTGCATATTTCACTAATGCTTTCATCTTCTCCTCCTTTGTCAGGCAGTAAAATATAATCCTTCGGACAAGCCGCTCTGTTCTATCCCTTAACAGTCTTCAAACGATTAATTGCCTCTAATACCGACCGTTCATCGGGCATCTCATCCAACATCTGTTTGGTCTTTTCATTTCCAAAGATTATCATGACATCATACAGCGCCTGATTAATACTCTCCGCACTTAAAATGCTCATTCCGATTACATAGCGTACCGGATCATTCGCTTCATTATGAAAGCAAACTGGCGGTTTCAGCCGTACCAGCGACGCTGCCTCCTGTATAACCCCCTCCTTCATATCCGCATGAGGCAGGGCCGTTCCCGGCCAGATGACAATATAGGGACCATGCTCTTTAATCGTATCAACCATGGCTTCGATATACTCTTCTTTCACTGCTCCTGTCTCATAGAGCAGCCTTCCAGCCTGTCTGACCGCCGTTTCCCAATTATCAGCCTGAAAATCAACCTGGATTCTATCCGCGGAAAGCAGCTCATAAAATGCTCCCTGTATATCCGCGTCCACCGGATTTACTATGGTAATCTCCGGATTCTGCGCCGTCTCCGCTTTTTCCTCCGACAGTTCAAAAGCCATCCTCTGAATATCCGCCAAATCTTCCGTATTCAGCATCGCCGAACGCACTACCACACAGGGAAGCTCTTCATCGTCCAGACCAATCGTAGAGATAATCATCTGCGCCTTACTGTTCCTGATTTCTTTCTTATTATGAACAGACGATATGCTTACAATATCAATCATTTCATCCAGCAAATGAAGCTTTGCCAGCATAAATTGGACGGTTCCCCTTCCCGTCTCGCAGATTAGCGCTACCCGTACCTTACTGTTCTTCGAATTTTCTGCCTTTTCTTTCTCAAGTACGGATGCAAAATATAACACCATAAACGACATTTCGTCTTCCGAAAATTCACTGCCGATATACTCTTCCAGCGTTCGGATATTATCCCGGATAATCTGAAAAATCTCCGGATATTCTCTCAGCAGAGATTCCTTTAAAGGGTTCTTTAACGCTTCCCCCTTCTGAAGACGGTACACCGCCGACCTCATATGGGAAATCAGCAAATCATACAGCGAAAAGTCAAGGTAGAAGTCAATTCCAAAGCAACTGGATATGTGATACAGCGTTTCAGCAATCAGCAGCCGGATATCCAGCGCTTTCCCTTTATGGTTCTTCTCCATCAGATAGCTTTTGCGTTTCAGGCACTCGGTATAGTACAGCACTTCCGTTTCCGGAACTTCAATCTGATACTTCCTCCTTATTTTTTCAAAAAGATTACTGCTGAATAGATATTTGGAGCTTTCTCTTAAGTCACCCCAGGTATTTTCATAGTAATCCGGAAGAAACTGGCGGTTCGCAGCGCGGTTCACAACCAGTGTCAGTTCAAGAACCGCTTCAAAAAAAGAGTAATCAGACAAAAAAGACTGCAGTTCTTCCTCCTGCCAGATAATCAACTGTTTCATGTCGTTATAGACATTCAGCCTGTCCATCTGATGAATCAGAAGATTCCAGAAAGCTCCCAGACAATATCCCGTCTCATACTCGTTGTCGTCACCATTTACCTCCAGTAACTTCAAAATCCCCTTCCTGACTTCCAGTTCCGGCGTATTGACAATATAGCCCCTGTGCACCTGGGAAAACAGTTCCATCTGACTTTCCTCAAACCATTTCTTAATTTCCGGAAGCCCCCGAAGCAGCGTTGTTCTGCTAACTCCGATAGTTTCCTTAAGCTGCTCCACCGTTATATACCCTTTTGCATTCAGCAAAATCATAACAAGGACTGCCGCACGCTCATTTTTTGATAAATAATACGTATAAAATGTATGCTCGCATATAAATGCTTCAAAAGCGCGTACATCAATCTTATCTTTGGTGTCGATGGACAATTCTCCATCCGGCTCCAGTATAATAGACGGAAGCTTGTATTTTTCCAGGGCGTCATTCAGCTCTTTTACATCTGCCCGGATTGTTCGTTCCTGAACTTTATATTTCCCGACCAGCTGTGTAACATTCTGCCGGGTACCTAAAACCAGTTCTCTCAGTATCTTATTACTCCTCCTATTCATAACTGCCTCCTCTATATGAAGTATTATAATATAGTCATAGAATACTCAAAAAGTGCCAAGAATTACTCATAATCTGCAATAAATGGTATTATTCTGCACAAAAATAAAACGACAGTTCCATGAACCATCGTTTCATTTCATAAAGCACATCCTATGGCTATTCGGCCATTTGTTAAAAATGTATTTACATTTTTGTATGCATATTAAGCTGTTCTTCTATATTGCGTCCACTGTACATGACCCGAATAATTGTTACGACAAAATTATCTTCTTTTACATCAGGCTCTATCCTTGCACATAATCAGGCGCTTTCGCACTCCTATCTGAGGCGCCGCAATGGCCCTTCCGAAGCCATAGTCCCTGCGAATTCCCCGGATACAGTCAAACATATCTTCATACACCGGCAGCAGTTTTCCCAGTTCTTCCTTTTTCACTTCCTCGCTTACCAGATATAAATCCGGATTTCCAAGCAGTAATATTTCTCGTTCCATACTCTACCTCAGCTCTTCTTCGGCTGCCGGCTCATTCTCCCCGCACCCGTCTTTTTCGCCTGTTTCGTCTGTCTCGTCCGTCTTCTTAGCTGCCTCGTCTAACTTTTCGGCACTGTCCGAAGCCTGCTCTATCGTATCCGCTGCCTTTTCCATGCTTCTGTTCATCAATTCGCCAGCCTTTCTTCTTAAATCTGCAAGCTTCGCTTCCTTTCCTGATATTGAGGCTTTGCTTAAATCCGTACCGTTTCTCAGTCCTTTATCCAGCTCAATCTCAGACTCTAAAACATTCGCTTCCCCCTCCATTCTCTTCTGAAGGGAATGCAAATCTGCCGCCTGGGATAACCCTGTTGTAAGATTCGTAATATCAGCAAGACGTTTATTTTCGATCTCCTGCTTCGTTTTCGGCGTGCTGCTCCAGTTTTCCGATTTCGTTTTCTCTATCTGCTTCTCATTCTGGCTGGACATTTCCTGCGCAATCTGCTGGTCAAGGGTCTTTATCTTCTCCTCATAGGAATCTAACATACTCTGAATGGATTCCCTGCTCTTTCCATTTTCCATGGCCGAAGTTAACAGGCTGTTTTTC
>CATJPU010000345.1 GCA_949742505.1 uncultured Lachnospiraceae bacterium
CCTCGTTATTTCTTTTGTTATTTCGTCTTAACTACAATAGTATACTGCATTTGCTACTCTTTTTCAATGCCAAGATAAGGAAGTATATTCTCAAAAATCGTCCCGATGACCGGCGCCGCGATTGTTCCGCCATAATATACTCCCTGGGGATTATAAATAATACACATTCCGATAATCTGCGGATCATCGGCCGGCGCAAATCCAATAAAGGAAGAAATATATTTATTGGCGCTTCTGGGGAGCGTCTGTGAGGTAGCCGTTTTCCCGCCGATTCGATAGCCCTCAATCGCCGCGTTCTTTCCTCCTCCTTCTGACACAACGCTTTCTAAGAGCATCCGCATGGTGGCCGAGGTTTCTTCCGAAAGAATCCTCTCTCCCTTATCATTGGAAAATGTCTTTACCACCCGGCCGTCCTTATCTAACACCCTCACGCCAAAATGCGGCGTAACCCTCTGACCTCCGTTAATAATAGAGCTCACCGTTGCCGCCATCTGTACCGGCGTAATCTGGAAAGACTGGCCAAAAGACATGGTGGCAAGCTCCACCTGCCCGATGTTCGCCTTATTGTGCATAATTGTCGACGCTTCGCCGGGAAGGTCTACGCCTGTATTTCCAAGAAGTCCGAATTGTTCGTAATAATGATAGAAAGAATCTACTCCGAGGCGAAGGCCGATATTGATAAATACGGGATTGCAGGAATTCTGAATCCCTTGCACAAAGGTCTCTCCACCATGTCCGCCTACCTTGTGGCAGCGTATTTTACGGTCCTCCACCACATAATACCCCGGACAGCTAAAAGTGTCGTTAAGCGACACCACTCCCTCCTCCAAACAGGCGGCAGCGGTTACTACTTTAAAAATAGAGCCCGGTTCATAGGTATCATTGATACTCCGGTTTCTCCACATTTGATTCAGAGCATTCTGCCTTTCTTCCTCTGACATCCCTTCCGTTCCTTCCGGCAGGGTAAAGGGGTCATTTAAGTTAAATTCCGGCACGTTCACCATCGCAAGCAACTCTCCGTTCTGAGGATTCATCAGAATAATCGACACTCCGTCCGCCTGCTTCTCTTCCATGACCTTTTCCGCCATCTGCTGGGCATACATCTGAATGTTATAATCCAGACTAAGCTGCAGGGTATTGCCTGCCACAGCTTCAATCCGGTCCTCTGCCACTCCATCAAGTTCCACGCCTCTGGCGTCTGTGGTTGTAAGAATCTTCCCATTCTTGCCCTTTAAGTATTCTTCATATTTTACTTCAAGTCCGATAATCCCCTGATTGTCCCCGCCGGTAAATCCAAGTACGGTAGAGGCCAGCTCATTATATGGATAATAACGCTTAAAATCTTCATCCACTTTCACTCCGTCAAGCTCAAGATTCCGAATCTTGTCTCCAATTTCTTTATCCACATTGGTCTTAATTCTTTCAATCGAAGATACCTTTTCTACCCGGGTCCGTACTGTACCCTCGTCCATTTCCAGAATATCGGTCAAAGCCTGAATCACCCCTTCCGGGTCTGTAATCTGACTGTGAATAACGGAAATCGTACAAACCGTCCTGTTTGTAGCGAGTACTGTTCCCTTAGCATCCACAATCTCCCCTCTGGCCGCCTTGATATCCCTCTCTCTTTCATGCAAATCCTTTGCCTTCTCCTGATAGTATTCCGCATCAAATACCATAAGATATACCAGTCTGCCGATTAAGAAGATAATAACCGCCAGGGCAAAGAAAAATACAATACAGATTTTTCTTTTATTATAAGTCTTATTTTTCAAACAAAAAACCTCACATAACGATTCCCTATAGTTTACGGCACGTCATGCAAGGTTATTCCATTTTTTTATTTTTTCTTTTCGGGGAGGAGGCCGTTATGAGCAGAGCGACAGGCGCACAGACGGGACAACATTCTGGTGAACTAACGGCCAACGGAGACTAAAACACTCAGGAGAACCTTCGCGCTCAGGTCTCCCTAAGCCGTTTTTTCGCCTCAATTAAAAGCGTCCCTGAATGGTCTGTTCTCCTGCCGTCCTGCTCATAACTGCTGTTTATCGAATACGAAAATATCTGCTGACGCAGCCTCTGCGAGTTTTGACTGGCTTTCAGCTTTACTCTTCGATATAACCTTCATCTTCATAGTCGCTGTTACCGTCATCGTCTTCACTGTAATCATCCTCATCATCGTCTTCATAATCATTAGAATCATCAACTACATCGTCATTCTGCTGTACGGTTCCTATGGTCTGGGGATCGTATCCCGGAACCGGCGTAATACCCATGTATGGGAATATCTCTTTCATAATGTCTGCCGCAAGCTGTACCGCAAGGGAACTTTGCCCCTGGTCGTAATCGTTGACCTCATCAATAACTACATAGATCACTACTTCCGGATTTTCCTGCGGAGCATAGCCAATAAAGGAAACAAGATATTTCCCATTGTCACGCGGAAGCTTCTCGGCCGTACCTGTCTTTCCTCCCACTTCGTAGCCTTCCAAATTCGCTTTTACACCGCTTCCATTTAATACAACCCCGCGCATATACTCCTTCACCAAGGTACTGGTTTCCTCAGAAATAGTCCGCTTCACAAGTACCGGATTCTTATTGTCAACCACATTGCCATGTTCATCCAGAATCTGTTTCACAATATGGGGCTCATAGTAATCTCCCCCGTTAATCAAGGAACAGAACCCGGCCGCAAGCTGCGTCATCGTCACATTAAAATTCTGTCCAAATGCATTGGTGGCAAGACTGGCGTCATCCATAGTTTCCGGCGTATAAAGCAGCCCTGCCGTAGACGCATCTCCAGGCAAATCAATGCCTGTCAGCTCCCCAAATCCAAAAACACGCTGATATTTGCAAAGTTCTTCTTTTCCAATCATATTACCAATCTGCATCAGAGCCACATTACAGGAATTTTCTACGGATTCCTTCAATGTCTGAGTTCCATGCCCATCCCGGTTCACACAGTGGATATCATGGTCCCCAATATGGAGCATACCGCCGCAGGTAAAGCTTTCGCTGCCATTTAAAGCGCCGATTTCTAATCCGGTAGCTACCGTAAAAGGTTTAATCGTAGACCCCGGTTCATAGGTATCGCTGATGCAGAAATTCCTCCACAACCCGTTTAGCGCTTCCAGCTTTTCGTTATCTGTCATTGCTTCTATTTCTTCTTCGGTATAATATTTGCTCAAATCTCTTGGACTGTTCAAATCATAATTTGGATAAGATGCTTCGGCGATAATATCACCATTCCGAGGATTCATGACAATTACACCAGTATTCACGCTGCCCTCGCCCGGATAAGCATAATCTTTTCGGGCGTCGTTAAATTCCACGATATGCTTCTCTACAATACTCTGTACTTGTAAATCAAGGGTTGATACAACCGTATCCCCATTGGTTGGTTTCTTTACCGTTCTCTCAACGGAAGAATCCGTATTCAGATATCCATATTCCCGTCCGTTTGTTCCATTTAGTACCGAATTATAATAACCTTCAATCCCATTATTTCCTACATTGCCATCGGAAGTAAACCCGATTACATCACAGGCAAGTACATTATAGGGATATTTTCTGATATAATCTTCCTCCAACCAGATACCGTACACATCAGGATAGTTCTCATCGTCGGCGTCAATCTCCTTGAATTCCTTCGCTTTGGAATACTCTACGCCCCTTTTCAGTATCAGATAACGGCTGTCCGGATTCTCTTCAATTAACTCACGCACTTCTGAACCCTTTAAGTCAAAACAGTCTTCCAACGCCCGGATGGTTGGATCAATATACTTCTTGTCACTGGTCGTCGCCTTAACATCCAGAATTACATTGTATACCCGTTCGCTGGTAGCAAGCTTCGTTCCGTTGCAATCCAGAATATCCCCTCTTTTGTAAGGAATCAGCCGGCTGTCATACTGCTGTTGTTCTAACACAACTCTTGTATACTGGTCTCCCTTACTGGCGTTAATATATGTAATTCTTCCCACCAGAATAGCAAAAACCAGTATCACTCCTACATATAGTAATACCAGTTTTTTCTGCATAAATTTGGGAAATTTCTTTATTAAATAGTATTTTGCTTTTTTTGACATATTATCACCTTAATGCGTCACTTTCCATTTGGACTCACATTCACAGAATTTGCCAGAACGCCTTCCTCCGGAATCTGGTCGTACTGCTTAATATAATCACCGGTGGGATTATCATATTCAATCACCTGACTATCCGACGCATATACCATGCCCAGTTCATTTAATGCCTTCTCTCTGACTTCTTCCAGATTAACGGCATCCATAATCGAATTGTACTTTGTCGTATTTTCTTCATTTAAAGTTACAAGCTTCTCCTGAAGCGCTGTAATATTCTTGGAACGGCTAGTAAGCTCTGACCGCAGCTCCACATAGTTTACACACACAATCAACATGAGCACCGCTGCAAATGCAAGAAATACGACATATGCTTTATTGATACCCATTGCCTGACGGCGATTCTGCTTAACCTGACTGCTGACTTTTCTACGCTTTGCGGGTCTCGCCACACGCCTGTCCGGTTCGTATGCCGGTTTTGGCACAGCATTTCCGTAAACATACATCTGACGTGAATCAGGTATATTTCTTCTGTATGATGACTGTCTTCTGACTGCTGACCCTCTTGCTGCCATAATGTTCCCCTTTCTTACTTATTCATACCCAAAAGCACGCCTGATAAGCCTTTGGCCGGCCGTTTCACAAAGTATTCCATTACCTCTTTGTCATCAGCGTCATCGCACCGCTTCCGCCGCCCGTCCATCTATGACCGTTCAAAGATCCGCAGTTTAGCGCTTTTCGCCCTACTGTTTGCTGATATCTCTGCCTCCCCCGGCAATACAGGCTTTCTGGTAATCACTCTCCCCTTTGAGACCTTACCGCACACACACACCGGAAAATCACTTGGACATGTGCAGGGGTTCTCATTCTTCCTGAAAGCATTCTTTACAATTCTGTCTTCTAACGAATGGAAGGTTATGATACATAACCTTCCACCCGAATTTAGTATTTCAATCATATCGTCCAGCGAATTTTTCAAAACTTCCAGTTCTTTGTTCAACTCAATGCGGATTGCCTGAAAGGTCCGCTTCGCCGGATGTCCGCCCTTTCTCTGATATTTCATCGGAATGGCGCCTCTTATAATCTCTGTCAGTTCTCCAGTAGTCTCGATGGGTCTTCTGCTGCGTTCTCTCACAATATGCCTGGCAATATTCTTAGCGAACTTGTCCTCCCCATAATCACGAATTACGCAGTAGAGATCCATCTCATTGTAGCCATTGACAATGTCCCTAGCCGTCGTCATTTGACGCCTGTCCATCCGCATATCTAAGGGTGCATCTTCGCGATAGGAGAATCCTCGCTCTGCCGTATCCAGTTGATAAGACGATACGCCCAGATCCAGCATGATCCCATCGGCTTTGTCAATGCCTAATCCATGGAGCACAGACTTCATATTGCAATAGTTGCTCCGGACTATTGTAACTTTCTCCCTGAAGTCCTTTAAGCGGACGTCTGCCGCAGCGATCGCGTCTTCGTCCTGGTCTATTCCTATAATACTCCCCTTCTCACCCAATCTGGCGCACACTTCATAGCTGTGTCCTCCACCGCCCAGTGTGCCGTCCACATAGATGCC
>CATJPU010000346.1 GCA_949742505.1 uncultured Lachnospiraceae bacterium
GTATTCGGCGCCCGCAGGCGGACCGAAAAGCAGTTATCCAGATTCAGCAGTACCTCCGGCATGTGAAAACAGGTATAGCCGATTGCAAGCCGTCCCTCTCTTCTGGCCTCGTCAATGAGGGTGTTGTTGGCCGTTTCCAACAATTTCTCAAAATAAATTAAATGCTTTAAGTCTCTCAACTATCACACCTCTCTCCGTTCTTTTCGCAAATTTACAAAATCTCCCAGCGCTTAAGCGCCTCTCCGGCCCCTTTTAGAAGCGGCGCGTCTTCACTCAATTCAAAGATACTAAGTCCCCTCACTTCATTCGCCGCATGTTCCTGGTCAGCCGGAATGCTGACAAGCATCTCAATCGGAGATAAATCTACCAATTCCAGCATGGATAAATCCGACACCCGGTTGACAACGGCGCCGCACTGCCTGTACATCACAAGCTCCTTCGCTACCTGCTGAATGGTCTTTGCCACCTGCGCTCCCTTGCGGCTGGAATCTGTCACAAGAAGGAGATGCGTCACCTGCTCCAGCACTCTGCGGTTAATCTGTTCAATTCCCGCCTCGCCGTCGATGACTACATAATCAAAATCCTTCGCCAGCAGTGAAATTACCTCCTTTAAATATGCGTTCACCTTACAATAGCATCCCGCGCTCTCCGGCCGCCCAATCGCCAGAAAAGAAAATCCCTCCCGTTCTACCATTGTGTCAAAAATACGGAATCTGGCTTCGCCCAAAAGCTCCACCGCCTCCTTAGGCTGCCCCTGCTCCACGCTGGCCACAATACTCTTGCGGATATCATCCAGCGTAGACTCTGCTTCCACACCCAGACCGGCCGCCAGTCCCACCGCCGGGTCCGCGTCTACCGCCAAAATCCTGGCTTTCGGATAACGCTCTGCAAGCAAGCGTACCATGGCCGCACATATGGAAGTCTTCCCTACTCCGCCCTTGCCTGCGGCGGCAATAATCGTTGTTTCGTGCAATGGTCCCACCGTCCTTTCCCTTTCCCAAAGCGTGTTTGAAAAATGCCTTGGTACACCATACTCAAATCTCTTATACAATCTTCTATTATTTTATCACAGGATTTGTCTATTTGCAACAAATCGTCGTCGCAAATTTGCTATTTTTGTTGCAGTTTGACCAAAAATTTGTTATAATAAATTAATTATAGATACGCATCAGGCACATACTATTGAGAGGAGATGAACGAAGTATGAATACAAAACTGGAACCGCTGTTTACCCCCTGGAAGATTGGAAACTGCGAGATTAAAAACCGTATCGTTCTCACTTCCATGGGCGGAACAGATTTGTTCGGATGGATGGAAAAGCATCATTTCGATAGAGCCGGCGCCCGTTTTATCATGGAAGTCGCGAGAAATAATGCCGGGCTTGTATTGCCAGGCTGTCAGCCCGTATACAATCCTATGGGCGGACAATGGCTGCACAAAGAAAAGAAGATGTATCAGGATTTGAAGAAATGGATGCCAGAATTTCATAAAACCGGAGCGAAACTGTTTGTCCAGCTCACCGCAGGATTCGGCCGCTCCTTTACGATTAGCGAGCTGATGGAAAAGCTCTATACCAGTCCAATGCTGAGAAAGATTTCCAAGCCCTTCATGGATCTTGATAAAATAACTGCATCCGCAAGTCCTTCCCCCAACCGCTGGTCGGATAAGGTTCCTTCCCGGGAGATGACGATAGATGAGATTCATGAATTTGTAGAAGCTTTTGCCAAGACCGCGAAGCTTCTAAAAAATGCCGGGGTAGACGGAGTAGAGATTCATGCCGTCCACGAAGGTTATCTTCTGGACCAGTTCACTCTAAAATATGTCAATAAACGGACCGACCAATACGGCGGTTCCTTTGAAAACCGTTACCGTTTCGCCGTTGAAATCGTGAAGGCTATTAAGTGGGCCTGCGGAGACGATTTCCCTGTTTCCCTGCGCTACAGCGTTCTCTCCAAGACCAAGGGGTTCCGTCAGGGCGCTCTTCCGGACGAAGAGTATACGGAAGCAGGACGTGATATGGAAGAATCCGAACGGGCAGTCAAATACTTACAGGACGCCGGTTATGATATGTTAAATTGCGACAACGGTACCTACGACGCATGGTATTGGGCGCATCCGCCGGTATATATGCCGGAGAACTGTAATCTGGCCGACGTGGAACACATCAAAGAATTTGTAGATATCCCCGTAGTCTGCGCGGGACGGTTAGACCCCTATACTGCCGCGGACTCCATTGCCGCCGGGAAACTGGACGGCGCAGGCTTTGCAAGACCATTCCTTGCCGACCAGCAGTGGGTAACCAAATTGATAAAAGGCAGGGAAGAAGATATCCGGCCCTGCATCCTGTGCCACAACGGATGCTTTAACATGTGCCATTATAAGGGCGTTCCAAATGACCAGGATTTAAACGACAGCCTGCATCTGGCCCGCTGTGCCGTCAATGCCGAAACCATGCAATGGGGCAAACACCGGATTATCCCCGCCAAAGAGCCGAAGAAAGTTCACATTATCGGCGGAGGAATCGGCGGCATGGAAGCCGCAAGAGTCTTAAAAAAGCGCGGCCACACTCCGGTTATCTATGAGAAAGCCGACGTATTAGGCGGCACATTTATCCCGGCCAGCGCGGAATCTTATAAGGGTAAGCTTCGGGATTTGCTCGCCTGGTACCGCCGTCAGATGGAGATTCTAAAGATTGAGGTTCATCTGAACGAACATGTAACTGATTTATCCCGGTTCGGGGACGAGCCAATTATCATTGCAACCGGCTCTACGCCGCGCATACTAAAAAATATACCGGGTTACGAGCGTATGATAGAAGCCTGCGATTTTCTGAATGGCAAAGAAGTCGGACAGAAAGTTGCCGTAATCGGAGGCGGACTGACGGGAAGCGAGATTGCCTATGAGCTGGCTCTGATGGGCAAGGAACCGATTATCATTGAGATGAAAGACGACCTGGTATCCCAGAAGGGCGTCTGTCTGGCCAACAGCTCCTACCTGCGGGAATGGTTTGCATTACATAAGGTTCCGGTACACTTGGAAACCAGCCTGAAAGAAGTAAAAGAAGGCGCCGTAGTATGTATTGATAAATGGAAGAAGACCATCACGATTCCATGCGACAGCGTAATTTCCTCGGCGGGATATATTGCTAATCCTGTGAGCGTAGACAAAAAGAAGAAAAATGTATATTTCGTAGGCGACTGTCAGAAAGTGGGGAATCTGCGGAGTGTAATCTGGGGAGCTTATGAGACCGCTATGAAGATTTGACAGATGTATCCCAGAGGATATAAGAGTTATCTCCTGATAATACTATAGCAAATTATGAATAAAGCGCTTCCGGCGCAGATAACACAGGTTATTTGCGTCAGAAGCGCTTATTATGTCTCTTTTTCTTAATATCGTTCCAAAAATTCTGCCATTGTCACAATTTCCGGTATATCCACGTCCAGAACCAGAAAATCCTTATCACTCGTCACGAATACGTCAATGCCATCCATCATTGCCGTTGCCAGTATCGGAGAATCTTTTGCATCACGCATTTGGGGGAAATCATTCAAGTCCAGTGCTTTCGGAGTATAGACCAGTTCAAAAGGAAGTTCCAGAAAGAAACGGTCAAGGATTTTCCTCTTTGCCGGGAACTTTCGCTCTGTCACAAGCCGTAATTCCTCAACCACATAATCGCACTTACCCGCAAACTAGTACCCCCTTACTTCCTTCCGAATTTCCTTCATGTATTCCTGCATCTCTTCCTCGGACGTAAAGCCTGCTTTCTCCGCTTCTCCGGCAAACGCTTCTTCCGCCCGCTTGAACGCAAGCATTGCAGAATTTTCAAAATAGAATCTGCCGTTTTCCTCCAAAATTACAATCTTATCTCCGGCTTTCAGCTTCAGCGCATTACGCACTGAGACGGGAATGGTAATCTGCCCTTTGCTGGAAATCTTTGCTACTTCCATGTATCGTCTCCCTTTCAAAAATAACCGCTTGGTTTCCTTTACTTTCTTTACATTTCTATTATACGCAATAGTACGGATAATATCAATCTTTTTCAGAGTCCATTTCTGTGATTGCTCAGTGAC
>CATJPU010000347.1 GCA_949742505.1 uncultured Lachnospiraceae bacterium
AACAATAAGGGAGGAAGATATCATGGTATCTCAAAAAGTAACAATCTCAAATCCTACAGGAATTCACGCTAGACCGGCGGCAACATTGGCTAAGACAGCGGCTCCATTCAAATCCAGCATTGTGTTGGTTGTTGGAGAGAAGAGGCTTCAGGCTAAGAGCGTTTTGAATCTTATGTCAGCAGCTATCAAATGCGGAACAGAGATCACCGTTGAGTGTGACGGAGAAGACGAGGCAGAGGCTCTTAAGACAGTAATTGAAGCAATTGAAAGTGGATTGGGAGAGTAAGATGGAACAGATTCGCGTTGAAAAGACGGCGTCAAGAGGTATTGCCGTTGAGAAGATTTATTTATATCTTGAGCCGGATTTGACACCTGATACTGCATCTATCACAGAAGATCAGGCGCAGGCTGAGATTGATAAGTTTGCCGCTTCTAAGGCGGCGGTTATTGCTGAACTTAACAAGCTGGCAGAGAAGAATGAGATCTTTGCAGCGCATTTAGAAATTGCAGATGATTTCATGCTGCAGGATGGAGTAGAAGGCAGAATTAAGAATGACAAAAAGAATGTTCAGCAGGCAGTCAGCGAGACCATAGATGAATTTGCTATGATTTTCGCATCTATGGATGATGAATACATGAAGGAGCGGGCAGCAGACGTAAGAGATATCGGTAAGCGTCTGCTGGCTGGAGTTAAGGGAGTGAAGCTTCCGGACCTTGGGGGAATTACGGAGCCTGTTGTAGTTATGGCTCGGGACATGTATCCTTCAGATACAGTTAAGATTAATCCTTCATTGGTAAAAGGCATTATTACCGAGGAAGGCGGCGTTACAAGCCATGTTTCCATTATTGCCAAGAGCTTGGGCATCCCGACTCTGGTAGGTGTCAAAGGCATTCTTTCCAAGGTTGAAGACGGCGAGTTCATCTGTATGGATGCAGGCGAGGGGATTATCGTCGTGAAGCCGGATGAAGCTACAGAGAAGGAATATCTTGGCAAGAAGGCGGCATATGAGCAGGAGAGAGCGCGTCTTGAGGGATTGAGAAACACACCTGCAGTAACCAAAGAGGGTAAGAGGATTTACCTGTGCGCGAATGTAGGCAATGTACAGGATATCCGGAATGCGCTTCCGATGAATATTGACGGCGTAGGACTGTTTCGAAGTGAGTTTTTGTATATGCAGAATACACACTTCCCGACAGAAGAAGAACAATTTGCAGTATATAAGGAAGCAGCAGAGCTGTCGTCACAGGAGCTGACAATCCGTACACTGGATATAGGCGGAGACAAGGAGCTGTCTTACTATGAATTTGAGAAGGAAGAGAATCCATTCCTTGGGTGGAGGGCGATTCGTATTTCTCTGGATATGAAAGATATGTTCAAGGAGCAGCTTCGTGCAATTCTTCGTGCCAGCGCTTTTGGTCATGTAAGAATCATGTTCCCGATGATTATTTCTATGGATGAGCTTCTGGAAGCAAAGTCCATTGTGGAAGAGTGTAAGAAGGAGCTGGATGAGAGAGGTCAGGCGTACGATAAGGATATTGAAATGGGTATGATGATCGAGACTCCGGCAAGTGTTCTGCTTGCAGATGAATTTGCGAAGGAAGCAGATTTCTTCAGTATTGGTACAAATGATTTGACGCAGTATATTCTGGTAGTTGACCGCGGCAACAAAAAGATTGCCAAGAAGTATAACTATTTCAGCCCGGCAGTCCTTAAGGCAATTGGTAGTGTAATTGAGGCTGGCCATAAGGAAGGCATTAAGGTAGGCATGTGCGGCGAGATGGCGGGAGATCAGAAGGCAGTTGGGACGCTTCTGGATCTTGGACTGGATGAGTTCAGTATGTCAGCCGGAAGCATTGACTACGTAAGAGAACAGATCCTGAACAGGAAGTAATTCGGTTTCAGGCAAGCAGGCGGTGTGAGAAGATATTCTCTGCACCGCCTGTTTTATAGCCTGGGAAATGATTAGCGCAATGGCGAAAGGAGGAGATTTATAATTATATTGCGAGAAAAACGAAGAATAAACGCTGGCAGGAATAATTCTATAATATGATGCTCTGCCCGGTTGAAAGATAATATAAAGGCTCGATATAAGATTTCATAAATTCAAACTGGGCTGTTCCGGTGCAGTGGCAGGTATAATAGGCAGTAGAAAAACCGCCGAGATATCTGGCATATCCGGCAAGGGTTTCATCGGTGGGCAGTATGGAGAAGTGGAAACCGCCGATTAGTACATCGGGTTTAAACCATCCTGCAATATTCAGAATTCCTTTGTGGGAGCATCCGCTGAACAGCACTCTTTTATGATTTTCTTCGATTAGAAGATACTGTTCATGACGAAAATCGTCGGGCAGGAATGTATTCTTCTGCTTAACGCTAAGACCAAAGCTGCCCAGTTCAAAGGACTTCCGGCAATTATTACAGGAATACAGCGTAAGACCCGGGCCGGGAGAAAAAGTATCCCCGGTGTGGATAAGCCTTTGACTCTCAGCAAGAGACATGTCAAGGCCGATGTATTTCTCCGGGCTGTGAAAATGTGCTTCAAAGGCATAACGGCTCAGATATACAGGCGCCTTCTGATTGATTTCTAAAAATCTTCGCAAACCGCCGCCATGGTCGTAGTGGCCATGGGAAAGTATAGCTATGTCGACATCTTCCAAATGAATGCCAAGTTTCTTAGCATTGTCCGCAAACAGGCTGGTCTGCCCCATATCAAATAGAATTTTATTATGCTCTGTTTCTATGTATAACGAGAGTCCATGCTCAGGGCGAAGTTCCTTATTCAGTGAAGTATTCTCTACTAAAACGGTTATTTTCATTTGATCTGCCCCCTTAAATTAAAGATGTAACACAGCGCTTATAATATTTCAGCAGCGATACCTCTAAGAGGCTGGCAAACAGTTCGTCATCCGCATTCCGAAGGGCGGCAAGCAGATCGGGTTCTTCCAGCAAAGCGCCGATAATTTCGCTGGCAAGGGGCGCGGCTGTCTTGTTCTTGGTTCCTTCCGGGATGAAAGAAATGATTGCGCCTAGTATGATTCTTCCGTTTTCGTATATGGGAGGCTCCAGATGGACGTACCCAAAACATGCATGAGTAATATCCGGACTCCTGCCATGTAGGAAAAGTGTGTGGAAAGGCTTCATATAGGTGTCTGCAAGCTGATCTCTCTTCTTAATAATTTCGTAAAAATGCTGCTCTGTCTCCGGCGTGTCAGCAAATAGCGATGCTGCATGGACGATGATGTCTTCCCGGTTCTGCAGTACCGGGGCGCGCCCGAAGCGAATGTTGTCCAGCAGATGATATATTTCATCGCCAAGGGATGAAATATATTCTACATTATCTCTGGTAAGAGGCGCCGCGGGAATCTGCCGCGCAGTCTGCTCCTGACGCTGCTTCTGCGAAAGAATCAGCTTCATTTTAGAATTTAAGAGCATCTTGTCCTGTTTTGCCAGAATTGGGCTGACCCGTATCCAGCGATAAGAAGTATCAAGCTTTACAGTGGAGACAATCAGGTCAATGTTTTGTTTGGCTAGTTTTTTAGGGTCAATGTCAAATGCGGACATGGTTCCCCGGATATCCAGATCCGGATACTCTTTTTTGAGGTTCTCAGCCAGAAGTCTTGAGCTTCCAATGCCGGTAGGACATACAATAATGGCGGATATTCGCCGTTCCAGCTTAGCCTTGCGGTCCAGCGCCATCACGAAATAAATGGTGATAAATCCAATCTCGGCAGCAGGAAAAGAAGGAAGCCCATACGTCTCCGAGAGGGATGCGCAGCCCTTCGTGCAGGCCAGATAAACCGCCTCATAGTTTGTCCGAAAGTCTTCAAGGAGCGGATTCTCTATGGGAATCCCGGCTCGAAGCCTTCCAATGGTGGGCTGAATGTGCATGCCCAGCTCTGTAGGGAGTTTGGAATCGTCGCTGAAATCAACCCCAAGGCTGTCTCCCACATTTCTTATAATCGAAAGCGTGAGCTGATGGATGTCGAAATCTCTCTTTGTAGTCAGGTCCCGACGGCTGGCAGGCCAGATGCGCACCCCGGTAAGAAACAGGGTCAGGTATTCCGTCTCCCGTTCGATAATAGGGAGGTCAAACTGGCTGCGAAGCTGCTTCATCAGGTACTCGGCTACGGCAAATTCTGGCTCTACAGACAAATCTGCGGCAGATACCCCTGCATTTTCAATGATAAATCCCTGCTGTATCCGGTATACGGAATACGAAATATATGCCAGCAGGTGAAGATAACCGTTGTCTGACAGGCGAAGGGATAATTGCCGCTCCCCGTCAGTCAGAATCTGCGTGACAGATACAGTAATCTGCTCCGGGATCTCGCTGATGCGGATGCTCTGTCTGGAGGAATCCAGACTTTGCATGGAAGCAGAATTGCGCCGCTGACTCAGCTGGCTGCAGATGTGGGAGGTGACAGCCTGCCTGCGGGAAACTTCCGAGCCCTCCAGGAAAATCCCCAGACCCTGCCTGCGGATAAGATTCAGGTGGTATGTTTCAAACCAGCGTTCCAACTGGTTCAAATCGCTTGTAAGAGTCCCGTCGGATATTCCCAGCTTATCGGTGAAATAATAAGATTTAACCGGTTCCGCGGCAAATAGAATCTCATGCCGGAGAATAATCTGGCGGTCCCTGCGGTCGTCCACAGTGACTGCGGTAGATTTGCTTAAATCCAGAAGTGCCAGCAGCTCACGTTTTCTGGAATCCGGTTCGTCTAGAAGCAGTCCTACGCTGCGTTTGCGGACGAAACGGTAGCCTTCCGCGGCAAGCCATTGCTCCACGCCTGGCAGCTCCCGCTGGATGGAGCGGCTGCTGATATTTAGTTCCTCGGAAATGATAGCTGTTGTAACAGGATTATCCTGGGGAAACCGGATTAAGATTCGGATAATGTCTTCGGCACGTTGGGTGAGCAGCATAGGGATAGCCTCCTTCTTGTTGCGTGATTTATCTTTTGCAGTTCAGCCTGCGAGCAGTCTGCCCTGTTTTCTTTCAGTCTGCATGGGCGAAGCGAGGGCACCGAGAAGTCAAAGCCTTCCCAGTGTTCGTTGGCACTCACATAGAATGAAAAGCAAGAACAGTTCAGCCTGCGAGCAGTCTGCCCTGTTTTCGCTTTACAGCCTGCAGGCGAAGCGAGGGCACTGGGAAGTCAAAGCCTTCCCAGTGTTCG
>CATJPU010000348.1 GCA_949742505.1 uncultured Lachnospiraceae bacterium
CTACAATTTGTGCAGTTATATTTTTAAAGAGAAAACACAGAAAGGGAACAGGTGAGTGTATGAAAGCATTTCTTATCTTAGAAGATGGGACAGTCTTTAACGGAACCAGCATCGGGTCGCCGAGGGATGTAATCAGCGAGATTGTGTTCAATACTTCTATGACAGGATATTTGGAGGTATTGACAGACCCATCTTATGCCGGACAGGCAGTAGTAATGACCTATCCGTTAATCGGTAATTATGGAATTACCCCGGATATGGAATCAAAGAAGGCGTGGCCGGACGGATATATTGTGAGGGAGCTTGCGAGGATGCCAAGTAATTTCCGCTGTGAGGGAACGATTCAGGAGTTTCTTGAGAAACAGGATATTCCAGGGATTGCGGGGATAGATACAAGGGCGCTTACCAAGATTCTCAGAGAAAAGGGAACCATGAACGGCATGATAACCACCAATGAGAACTATCATCTGGAAGAAATCATTCCGCAGCTTAAGAGTTACCGAATCGGGGATGTGGTTTCCGAAGTCACCTGCACAGAGAAGGAAGTTCTTTCTGGAGAAGGATGTAAGGTTGCGCTTATGGATTTCGGCGCAAAGAATAATATTGCCAGGTCTTTGAACATCAGAGGCTGTGAAGTGACCATTTATCCGGCGCATACGGCTGCTGAAACTATCATAGCAAGTCATCCGGACGGGATCATGTTATCCAATGGACCCGGAGACCCGGAGACGAATGTTTCTATTATTAAAGAAGTCAGGAAATTGTCAGACACAGATATTCCAATCTTTGCAATCTGTCTGGGACATCAGCTCATGGCTCTTGCTCATGGGGGGAAGACGTATAAGCTGAAATACGGCCATCGCGGCGGTAATCATCCGGTGAAGGATCTCACTGACGGACGGGTGTATATTTCGTCTCAGAACCATGGCTATGCGGTGGATGCCTCGACGATAGAGGAGACGGTTGCGAAGGAAGCTTTTGTCAATGTAAACGACGGAACCAATGAAGGTCTTGCATACATAGGCAAGGATATCTTTACGGTACAGTTTCATCCGGAGGCCTGCCCCGGACCGCAGGATTCGGGGTACCTGTTTGACCGGTTTATTCAGATGATGAAGGACAGAAAGGAGAGGAAAAATGCCTAAAATCAAAGATATTCATAAGGTACTTGTGATTGGTTCCGGCCCGATTATTATCGGACAGGCAGCGGAATTTGACTATGCGGGTACGCAGGCATGCCGCTCTCTGAAGGAAGAGGGAGTGGAGGTTGTTTTACTGAACTCCAATCCCGCAACGATTATGACAGATAAGGATATTGCCGACCGGGTATATATTGAGCCGCTGACAGTCGAAGTGGTGGAGCAGTTGATTTTAAAGGAGAAGCCAGACAGTATTCTGCCGACTTTGGGCGGCCAGGCAGGATTGAATCTGGCAATGGAGCTGGAAGAGAACGGATTTTTAAGAGAGAATCATGTGCGTTTAATCGGAACTACGTCCGAGACCATTAAGAAAGCGGAGGACCGTCTGGAATTCAAGGCTGCCATGGAGAAAATTGGGGAGCCCTGCGCGGCGTCTCTGGTGGTGGAGAACGTAGAAGACGGCATACAGTTCGCGGAGAGCATTGGATATCCGGTGGTATTGCGCCCGGCTTATACCCTTGGCGGCAGCGGCGGCGGTATTGCAAATAATCGCAGGCAGTTAGTGGAAATTTTGGAGAACGGACTCCGTCTTTCAAGGGTGGGACAGGTTCTGGTAGAACGCTGTATTGCCGGCTGGAAAGAGATTGAGTATGAGGTGATGCGCGACGGCAATGGCAATTGCATTACCGTATGTAATATGGAAAATATTGATCCGGTAGGCGTGCATACCGGTGACAGTATTGTTGTGGCTCCTTCCCAGACATTGGGAGACAAGGAGTATCAGATGCTGCGTACTTCTGCGCTGAATATTATCAGCGAGTTAAATATTACCGGAGGGTGCAATGTGCAGTACGCCCTGCACCCGGACACTTTTGAATACTGTGTCATTGAGGTGAATCCAAGAGTGAGCCGTTCTTCCGCTCTTGCATCCAAGGCGACGGGTTATCCAATCGCCAAGGTGGCGGCCAAGATTGCGCTGGGCTATACTCTGGACGAGATTCAGAATGCGGTTACGAAGAAGACCTACGCAAGCTTCGAGCCGATGCTGGATTACTGTGTAGTGAAGATTCCAAGGCTTCCGTTTGACAAATTTATCAGCGCGAAGCGTACGCTGACCACTCAGATGAAGGCTACCGGAGAGGTTATGAGTATCTGTGATAACTTCGAGGGAGCGCTGATGAAGGCCATCCGTTCTCTGGAGCAGCATGTGGACAGTCTGATGTCTTACGATTATTCCTACCTTACGGGAGAAGAGCTGTTAGAAGTGTTAAAAGTGGTGGACGACAGACGAATCTGGAAGATTGCGGAAGCAGTCCGCCAGGGCATCAGTATTCGGGAAATCCATGAGGTCACGAGGATTGACAAATGGTTTATTGACAAGATTGCCCGTCTGGTAGAGTTAGAGACGAAGATGAAGCGCAGCGCTCTGAGTGAAGAACTTTTGAGAGAAGCGAAACGGATGGAATTTCCGGACAATGTAATCGCAAAGATTACCGGGCATACCGAGCGGGAAATCCACGATATGCGCCATCAGCACGGCATTACGGCGGCTTACAAGATGGTAGATACCTGCGCGGCGGAATTTGCGGCGGAAACGCCTTACTATTATTCTGTATTCGGAAGTGAGAATGAGGCAGAGGAGACAAAAGGCCGTAAGAAAGTTCTGGTGCTTGGCTACGGGCCGATTCGGATTGGGCAGGGAATTGAATTTGATTTCTGTTCAGTGCACTGTACCTGGGCTTTTGCGAAGGAAGGCTATGAGACGATTATTGTAAATAATAACCCGGAAACGGTAAGTACGGATTTTGACATTGCGGACAAACTGTACTTTGAGCCGCTGACCCCGGAGGATGTGGAGAGCATTGTGGATTTGGAGAAGCCTGACGGTGCGGTGGTGCAGTTTGGCGGCCAGACGGCCATTAAGCTGACGGAAGCGCTGATGAAGATGGGCGTGCCCATCCTTGGAACTTCGGCGGAGAACGTAGATGCGGCGGAGGATAGGGAGCTGTTTGATGCAATCTTAGAGAAATGTCAGATTCCAAGGCCCACAGGAGGGACGGTGTATACCGCGGAGGAAGCGAAGGAAGTTGCGAATAGGCTTGGTTATCCGGTTCTGGTAAGACCTTCCTATGTGTTAGGCGGTCAGGGAATGCAGATTGCAATTAACGACCATGATATGGATGAATTTATCGGTATTATCAACCGGATTGCACAGGATCATCCGATTTTGGTGGATAAGTATCTTCAGGGGAAAGAGATTGAGGTGGATGCGGTCTGCGACGGAACGGATATCCTGATTCCGGGAATTATGGAGCATATTGAGCGGGCCGGAATCCATTCCGGGGACAGTATTTCTGTATATCCTGCCAAGAGTCTCAGCGAGAAGACGAAGCGTACCATTGAGGATTATACCAGGAAGCTTGCACAGTCCCTTCATGTTATCGGGCTGATTAATATTCAGTTTATTGTATGCGGAGAAGACGTGTACGTTATCGAAGTAAATCCCCGGTCCAGTCGTACCGTTCCTTATATCAGTAAGGTAACCGGGATTCCGATTGTGCCGCTGGCTTCTAAGGTGATTATCGGCCATACGATCCGGGAGCTTGGTTATACGCCGGGACTGCAGCCGGAGGCGGATTATTTCGCGGTGAAAATGCCGGTATTTTCCTTCGAGAAAATCCGGGATGCGGATATCAGCTTAGGGCCTGAGATGAAGTCCACCGGAGAGTGCTTAGGCATTGCAAAGACCTTTGACGAAGCGCTGTATAAGGCGTTTCTTGGCGCCGGGATCAAGCTTCCGAAGCATAACAATATGATTATTACCGTCAGGGACGAAGATAAGAAGGATATTGTGGATATTGGACGGCGGTTTGCGGAGATTGGATATAAGATTTTCGCTACGGAAGGTACGGCCGCAGTCTTAAAGGAAAATGGCGTGAAAGCGATTGCTGTCAATAAGATTGAACAGGTATCGCCGAATTTGATGGATTTGATTCTCGGCCATAAGATTGATTTGGTTATCGATACGCCGCCTCAGGGAGCGGAGCGCGCGAAGGACGGCTTTGTAATCCGAAGAAGCGCGATTGAGACCGGGGTCAACGTGCTGACAGCCATTGATACGGCCCAGGCGCTGATAACCAGTCTGGAGAATACGGATATCAAGAAGCTGACGCTGGTTGATATTGCAAAAATTTAACAACATTATCAAGAAGATATTCTGGCAGGATATAACAATGCTGGAAAATAGTTATAATTGAATTTCATATGGACGCATGATATGATGCCTTTAGTACAAAATGTAACAATTTTGTAATAATTGTAATAAAGTTGAAAAAAATGAGTATACTTTATTAACAATACAAAGTATGTATACAGGAGGGAATCATA
>CATJPU010000349.1 GCA_949742505.1 uncultured Lachnospiraceae bacterium
GACATCACAAAAAGTGTAAAATCGACAGAGATTTTTTACATATCTTATTCTTATCAGGAAGTCTTAAATTCCATAGACACAAGATTTTTTACAGCCTCGATAGCAATTATAAATCCTCAAGATTAATCCCCTTGGGAGTATTCATATGTTTCAGTGTAACCTCATATACCTCGTCCGCATTCCCGAATGACATCGCATGAAAGATTGCGGTATGCTCCCGGCAGGTATCTTCCATACGGTTTCTATGGGCAAGGGAAAGAGCAGCCAGCCTCTGCATCCGGTACATATAGGAATCAAATATAGAAGAGAACTGGCTGTTCCCGATATAATGAATGATTTTTTTATGAAACTGGAAGTCATATTCAATAAAATTTTCGATAGAATGACTGGTATGCATAATCTGTTCCATATTCTGCATCAGCTTTTCCAGTTCAGTCAGAAGTTTTTTTGCCTTTGCTGTGGAAATATTTTTGGTAATTTCGACGGCGCAGTAACCTTCCAGCGCAGAACGAATCTGAAAGGTCTCGATTACGTCCTTTTTAGACAGCTTGTGAAGCTGAAAACCTTTGCTTGGTATGATGTCGATATAACCTTCCTGTACCAGCCGGTGAACCGCGTCGCGGAAAGGTGTGCGGGAAATTCCAAGTTCTTTGGAAAGTCTGGTCTCAGAATATATGGTATTATAGGAAAGTTCCTGGCTGGCAATTAGATTCTTTAAATGTTCATAGGCCTGTTCATTGAGCGAAATCATCGTTCATCCTCCTCCAGAGCGTGTCCCCAATTGCTTTCTGCAAGAAGTCGTCCCAATTTGAGGACACGCTCTGAGGATTATTTTATCATATCTTTTTACTAATTCCCACAGAAATTAAACAAATTATCACATGTCCCGATGGATTTATCTTCCGCATCCGCCCCGGTGTCCGCCACCGCTGCAATTGGTGCCGCCGTTCCCAGCGCCATAACCATTGCCGGCAGCATAGTTGTTGCAGATGCCGTCTCCATTATCATGGACATAGCTGCCACTGCCGCCAGCACCGCCAGCGCCACTTCCGGTTGTACCCCAATTATCACAAATACCATCGCCGTTATTGTCGATATAGTTGCCGCTACCGCCGGCCCCAGCTCCGGTTCCTGCCGAAGAGCCGCGGTAATCGCAGATACCGTCGCCGTTCGTATCTGGGTAGAAGCAGTCGCTTCCGGCGTAGTCGCAGATGCCGTCCCCATTTTTGTCTATAATATTCTGAGGCTGCATCGGGCAGGGCGAAAAGTTGGCGCCGGGTTCAGCAGACAGCAGTAATGCGGCTGCCAGGGTTCCGGTTAACATTCCTCTTATCATTTTGGCTTCCTCCTTCATGTTAACAATTATTTCGCTTTTCTATTATATAATACGAATCAGAATAGACAATCCTTTCAATAAATTAAAATTTTTTCTAATTATTTCCGACAGGCAGCGCGGCCGCATGGACTGGGACTTTTCGGCAATATTATGTCATATAAGAAGAGCCTTAAAATGTTAATTAAATAACTAACAACCCCAGTGTTTATAGGGATTTTTACCAATTTTGAATTGTGTTTTTTAGTGAAAACAGAGAAAGAAATTTTAGGGATTGATCGGTATACCGGTATGCAGTACAATGAAATCAGAAAGAAACAAAGAAACAGAAAATGACAGTATAAACGGTGGGAATATGAACATAAATGAACAGCCATCGTTTATCAAATCAAAGAAAAGGAGATGTGCAGTATGAAATTAGGATTTATTGGACTGGGTATCATGGGAAGGCCGATGGCAAAGAATTTGCTGAAGGCAGGAGTGGAACTTCTGGTTGCGGATTTGAACAAGGAAGCTGTAGCGGACGTGGTAGCAGCCGGAGCAAAGGAAGCTTCTTATACGGAGATTGGCGGGCAGTGTGAGAGAATTATTATTATGGTTCCAAGCGGAGCGATTTCCAAGTCTATTCTGTTCGGCGAGGGTGGCGTTGCTTCTACCGTTAAGAAAGGAGCCGTTATCTGTGATATGAGTTCTGTTACTCCAGTGGAGTCTCGGGAGTGTTACGAGGGTTTGAAGAAGCTTGGCGTTGGATTTGTGGATGCGCCGGTATCCGGCGGGGAGCCGGGAGCAGTGGCTGGTTCTCTTGCTATTATGGCAGGCGGGGATCAGGAAGACTTTGACGCGATGAAGGAGTATTTTGATATTTTGGGAAATTCTGCGCTGTTAATTGGTCCTTCCGGAAGCGGAAGCGTTACCAAGCTGGCGAATCAGATTATTGTAAATAATAATATTGCAATAGTTTCGGAGGCATTTGTTCTTGTGGCGAAAGCAGGCGCAGATCCGGAGAAGGTATATCAGGCAATCCGCGGCGGACTTGCGGGAAGCGCTGTGCTTGACGCTAAGATTCCGATGATTATTGAGAGGAATTTCAAACCGGGCGGACCAATCCGTATTAATCATAAGGATATCAAGAATGTGGTAAATACGGCGCATGCCATTGACGTGCCGATTCCTTATACAGCGCAGCTTTACGAGATTCTCCAGACACTGAAGATTCATGGTCATATGGAAGATGACCATGGCGGGATCGTACAGTATTTTGAGAAGCTTGCCGACGTAGAGGTTAAGAAGGCAGATTAATTCAGTTATGTCTAAGAAAACAGCTTCGTGCGGCGGCGAAGTTGTGCAGCGAGGTTTAAGAGCAGGGCAATTGTATTAGCTGGCGGGCAGTATATTTCCGCCAGCCAAATAGAAAAAAGGAGGTCTTGGTAAAGATGGCGTTACATGCGGAAGTATTATCTGCGTATAAGAAGATTGACGAGGCATATGTAGATGAGTTGTTAAATAAGGAAATAGCGGCAAACAACAAGAAAATCGTAGTTCTGGACGACGATCCAACCGGAGTTCAGACGGTACATGACATTTCCGTATATACGAATTGGGATAAGGACAGTATCCGCCAGGGATTTGAGGAGGAAAACAATCTGTTCTATGTGCTGACCAATTCCAGAGGATTTACGACAGAGCAGACAACGAAAGCTCACAATGAAATTGCAGCGGTTGTGGATGAAGTGGCGAAGGAAATGGGGAAGGAGTACATCTTCATCAGCAGAAGCGACAGTACGCTTCGGGGACATTTCCCGCTGGAGACGGAGATTCTAAAGGAAAACTATGAGAAGAATACAGGCAAGACGATAGACGGAGAGATTCTGTGTCCGTTTTTTAAAGAAGGCGGCCGTTTCACTCTGGACAATGTTCATTATGTGAAATATGGCGACGAGCTGGTTCCGGCTAATGAGACGGAATTTGCAAATGATAAGACATTTGGCTACAGCGCGAATACGATGCCGGAGTATGTGGAAGAGAAGACAAAAGGCGCATACCGGGCTTCAGATGTGACATGTATTTCTCTGGAAGATATCCATAATGTGGATATTGATAAGATTGAATCGCAGCTTATGGCTGTGAAGGACTTCAATAAGATTGTGGTAAATGCAGTAGATTATGTGGATGTGAAGGTGTTCTGTGTTGCTTTGTACCGGGCTATGGCTAAGGGCAGGGTATTTATGTTCCGCACTGCGGCTGCAATCGTGAAGGTGATGGGCGGCGTGTCTGATCAGCCGCTGCTTACCAGAGAACAGATGGTAGTGAAAGAGACGGCTAACGGCGGAATCGTGGTAGTTGGTTCCCATACCGATAAGACGACAAAGCAGGTAGAATGTCTGAAGGAACTTACGGATATTGAATTTATCGAGCTGGATGCTACGCTGGTCAAAGACGACGCCGCATTTGAGGCCGAGGTGAAGAGATGTCTGGCCGCGGAAGAAGCATGTATTCAGGCTGGAAAGACGGTATGCTGTTATACAACAAGAGCTCTGATTACTGCAGATACGGGAGATAAAGAGGATGAGCTGCGGCTTTCTGTTAAGATTTCCGACGCGGTTCAGTCTCTGGTTGGACGGCTTGGTATTACACCCAGCTTTGTGATTGCCAAGGGAGGGATTACTTCAAGCGACGTAGGAACCAAGGCGCTGGCAGTAAAGAAGGCGAACGTACTGGGGCAGATTCGGCCGGGGATTCCTGTGTGGCAGACAGGAGAAGAAAGTAAGTTCCCGATGACGCCGTATATTATCTTTCCCGGTAATGTAGGAGAGATTACAACCTTAAAGGAAGCAGTTGAGGTGCTGACGAACAAGTAATTGTTAAAATAAACAAAAGCAAACATTAATTTTTAGTAATTGTTCCAAAAAATTAGAATATAAAATAGTTTCAATTGACAAAATCGAACATCAGAAGTACAATAATAACAGAAGCAAACAAAAAGTGTTTTTGAGATGAAAGGAGCTTTAACCATGCCGCAGTGTGTAGTGATTGCAGACGATCTGACGGGGGCGAATGCGACCGGCGTACTTCTGAAGAAGATGGATTATCAGGCTTATACAGTGATGAATTCGGAGCGCATTGAACCTTCAGCGATTTCGGACTGTGATTGTGTATTGTATCCTACGGACAGCAGGGGAGTGGATTCACAGATTGCGTACGACAGAGTGCAGAGCATTTGCGAACTGCTAAAAGATGATGAGGTGAAGGTGTATTCCAAGCGGATTGACAGCACCCTTCGGGGGAATCTGGGGAGCGAGACGGACGCCATGCTGGATTGTCTCGGTGAAGATTATGTGGCGATTGTAGCGCCCTGTTTCCCGTCTTCCGGCAGGATTGTGATTGGAGGATATATGCTTGTGAACGGCCTTCCGCTTCATAAGACGGATATCGCTATTGATCCAAAGACTCCGGTGAAGGTGTCCGAAGCCGCGGTTCTATTTAAAGAGCAGAGCAAATATCAGGTATCTTCTATTTATATGAAAGATATGATGCATGGGGTGCATTATCTGTCCTATCTGCTGAATACATATGTTGCAGAGGGCAGCCGGATTATTGTGTGTGATTGTGTGACGCAGGAAGATTTAGACCTTATTGCAGATGCAGTCATTGCAAGTAAGTTGAAGACTGTAGCAGTGGATCCGGGAGTATTTACGGCAACTCTTGCCAGAAAGCTGATTGTTCCCACAGAGCGGGAGACGAAGAGCAGAATCCTGGCGGTAGTCGGAAGCGTGAATCCTCATACGCAGAAGCAGATGGAAGAGCTGTGGCTGTCTCAGAAGACTTACAATGTTTTTGTTAAGACGCAGGAGCTTTTGGAGGATGAAGGCCGCAGGAAGGCAGAGATTGAGCGGGTAGTCAGGGAAATTTTAAGCAAATGCAGCCGGAATGTGGTTTCCACAGTTACTGGCGACGGTATTTATCCCGAGAACCGGATTGATTTCAAGCCTTATATGGAGCGCTATGGAGCGACGATGGATGAGGTTACGGGGCTGATTAACAGCGGGCTGGCTGAGATTACTTACCGGATTTTTAAGGAGGAGCCTTCTTTCCGGGGTTTGTATACCAGCGGCGGAGATGTAACGGTGTCAGTGTGCGAACGCTTCCAGACCGCGGGCTTAAGTCTTGCAGACGAAGTGCTGCCGCTTGCGGCTTACGGTCAGTTCTTAAAAGGTGAATTTGAAGGCGTGCATATCATCACCAAGGGAGGAAGCCAGGGCGGAAGCGATGCAATTAACCGCTGCATTACATATCTGAGGGAGAAGCTGTACATTTAACCCAAAACACAGTTTTTTGTTCAGGGAAGAGCCTGCTTCCCTGTCATCGGAAAGAATACTATTTTATCAAAGAAAGGATGGAACATTATGAGCAAATCACTTATCGCAGTACCAATTGGAGATCCGGCGGGAGTAGGGCCGGAGATTGTAGCAAAATCAGTTGCCGCAAAGGAAGTATTTGACGCGGCGAACTGTGTGGTTGTGGGAGACAGGACGATCATGGAAAACGCGATTAAAATCAGCGGGGTTTCTCTTAGCGTGAATGTAATAGAAGGCCCTGAGGACGGCGATTTTCGCGAGGGAGTCCTGAATCTTATTGATTTAGGCAATGTTGACATGGCCAAATTTGAATTTGGCAAGGTCAATGGGATGTGCGGCCAGGCTGCATATCAATATATTGCAAAGAGTATTGAGCTTGCAAATGAAGGCAGGGTTGACGCTGTGGCAACCACGCCAATTAACAAGGAGTCGTTAAGGGCAGGGAACATCAATTTTATCGGACATACGGAGATTTTCGGCGCGCTTACCGGGACGGAAGATCCACTTACGATGTTTGAGACAAATGGAATGCGTGTGTTCTTTCTGACCAGACATGTGTCTCTGCGGGAAATGTTAGACATGATCAAAAAAGACAGAATTATTGATTATGTGAAGCGGTGCACAGAGGCTCTTGAAAAACTTGGTGTGAAGGACGGAACGATGGCAATCGCCGGTTTGAATCCTCACAGCGGGGAGCATGGACTCTTTGGCTGGGAGGAAGTCAACGAGATTACGCCGGCAATTGAAGAATTGCAGAAAGAGGGATACAAGGTTGTGGGACCGGTTGGAGCAGATTCAGTCTTCCACCAGGCGGCAATCGGTAAATACAACAGCGTACTCTCTCTGTATCATGACCAGGGGCATATCGCGACGAAGACGCTGGATTTTGAGAAGACCATTGCGATTACCAATGGTATGCCAATCTTACGTACTTCGGTCGATCATGGTACGGCGTTTGATATTGCCGGAAAAGGGATTGTCAGCGCGGTCAGCATGATTGAGGCGATCCTTCTTGCAGCGAAATACGCGCCGAATTTCGTGTCGTAGGAGACCCTGACCGGGGGTTCCGGGCGTACATGGAATAGGGAATGCATCGGTATATGTAAGATGCAGGAACTGTAAGACAGTAATTTAAAGAGAGGAAGAGGAGGTCTATTAGTATGGTAAACGGACTTAGTGGACAGAGAATGCTGATCGGTCTTGCGATAGGTATTATCGTATTGGTATTCTTAGTGTTAAAGACAAAGGTGCAGGCGTTTCTGGCGTTGATTATCTGTACCGTAATCGTTGGAATTATTGGAGGAATGCCGTTAGTGAATATCACCCTTGAGGATGGGAAAACCTTCGGTATTGTCAATTCGATTACTTCCGGTTTTGGTGGGACGTTAGGGAGTATCGGTATTATCATCGGTTTCGGAGTTATGATGGGGCAGCTGTTTGAAGTGACGGGAGCGGCCAAGACGATGGCCCATACTTTCCTGAAACTGTTCGGGAAGAAGCGGGAAGAGGAAGCCCTGGCGCTTACCGGTTTCCTGGTATCCATTCCGATTTTTTGTGATTCAGGATTCGTGGTACTGGCTCCTATAGCAAAAGCGATTTCCAGGGCGACGAAGAAATCTGTGATTGCTCTTGGAGTTGCCCTTGCGGCAGGTCTGGTAATCACTCACTCCATGGTTCCGCCGACACCGGGCCCCTTAGGCGTGTGCGGTATCTTCGGAGTAGACGTTGGTAAGTACATTTTGCTTTCTATTGTACTTTCCATTCCGATGGCAATCGGATGTATTGCTTATGCGAGACTGTTTCTGTCTAAGAAATATTACCGCATTGAGAATGAGGACGGCGAGATTGTAGAGATGCCTTATCAGGAGCCGGATTATGACAATGCGTTTGCGATGGATACAGAAGGACTGCCCAGCGCGTTTGTGTCCTTCCTGCCGCTGATGCTGCCGATTATCCTGATTCTGATTAACACCGTCGCAACAGCGTTGGGACAGACAACCGGAATTATGCAGATTCTGATTTTCCTGGGCCAGCCGATTGTTGCAGTAGGACTTGGACTGATCGTCGCAATCTTTACACTGGGAAGCGGTCTTGACAGGCAGACGGTTGTAAGCGAGATGGAAAAGGGTATGATGTCCGCCGGTATCATTATGCTGGTTACAGGCGGAGGCGGCGCCCTTGGTCAGATTATCAAGGATTCTGGACTTGGAACCTTCATGGCGGAGGGACTTGCCAAGACGGCGATTCCGATTATGATTCTGCCACTGGTTATCTCTACGGCAATGAGATTTATCCAGGGTTCCGGTACGGTAGCGATGACGACGGCGGCAAGTATTTCCGCTCCGATTCTGATTGCGGCAGGCGCAAGCCCGCTTCTGGGAGTGGTTGCATGCTGCGTTGGTTCTCTGTTCTTCGGATACTTTAACGACAGCTATTTCTGGGTAGTAAACCGGACGCTGGGCGTTCAGGAAGCAAAAGATCAGTTAACAGTGTGGTCGGTGACCTCTACGGTTGCATGGGCAATCGGTGTTGTAGAGGTTCTGGTACTTAGTATTTTCATGTAGTGTGAATGAGAAGAATGCAGCGGAAAGATTCTCCGCTGCATTTTGTGTGGAATTTTTGTGAGATTTTGCTGAGTTTGTGGTAAGATGATACTGTCAGAAGATAGTGAGCAGATTACAAGGAAATTATCAGGAAAATGCGAGGAGGGTTCGGTATGCTGGCGGCGGAGAGACAGACGAGGATTACGGAGTTGATTGAGGCGAAGGGGAGCGTACAGGTGGAGGAGCTGGCGAGGGAGCTGAAGGTCAGCACGATGACGATTCGCAGGGATTTGGTGAAGCTTGAGGAGAGCGGGAGGATTGAGCGGTGTCATGGCGGGGCGGTGGCGAAGCAGGAAGTATCTTATGAGGATAAGCAGGTTCAAAATCAACGGGAGAAGAATAAAATTGCAGACCGGTGCGCCGGACTTGTTTCCCCAGGGGATACGGTGTTTTTGGACGCGGGGACGACTACCTATGAGATTGCAAAGAGGATTTGTAATATCCAGGGGATTACGATTGTGACCAATGATTTGGAGATTGCGCAGATTGTAAAGCAGGGCGGCGCGGAGCTCTTTGTGTGCGGGGGATGGGTGCAGAAGTCTACGGGAAGTATGCTGGGGTATTATGCTACCGGGTTTCTGCTGGACTTTCGGTTTGACGCGGGATTTTTTGGCGCAGCTTCTATCAGTGATAAGCTGGAGGTTATGACGCCGACGGTAGATAAGGCTTTTCTGAAAAGGGAAACGGCGCTTCGGTGTGAGAAGTCTTATTTGGTTGTAGATAATTCGAAATTTGGAAGGCAGTCTATGGTAAAGATTAACGGGCTGAGGGATTATACAGCAGTGGTGACGGACAGGGATTTTACATCGAAAGAGCGGGAAATTATTATACGGGATAAAATTCGGATTATTGAAATATAAATGGTATTGATATCCAGAGGGATGTCATGATATATTAAAATTAAGTGCGGAGTAATCGCTGCGGTTCACTGTTGGAATACGTGCTGGCTGCCGGGGCCGGAGGAACGTGATTCGCAGAGAACAGTCCGCAGCAATGCGGGCGGATTCTAGCCCGGTCATTGCGATATAAAGTAGTAAAAAGGGGAAGAAAGGAGAGGAGTATGAAGCGGATAGTTTCATGTTTGCTTGCTCTTGTTCTTGTTTTTACTCCATACTTTTCTGCATCTGCTTCGGAGCCGGAGCAGAGTACGAAGAGCGCGCAGGGGAGCAGTGCGGCGCCGGAGGGGCAGGAAAAGCCGCGTGGGGAAGAGACAGGAAAGGGAAGTACAGGAGAGCAGGCAGATTCTGCAGGGGCGAAGGGACGACCTGCGGCAGAGGGAAAAGAGGAGAAAGCGCAGGCAGGAGAACAGACAGGCGGTCAGGAGAAGGATAAGAGCGCCGAAGAGACTGCCGGGCAGAAGAACCAGACTGCCGGAGATATAAGCAGTCAGGAAGAGAAGAAGGCTGCCGGAGAGAGCGGCGGCCAGGAAGAGAAGAAGACAGAGGAAGAGGCTGCCGGGAAGGAAGGGCAGCAGACAGCCGCAGAGGCCGGTGGTCAGGAAGGGAAAACGATTGCTGACAGCGGTCAGATTGACGTGTCCATTTGTCAGGCGGCTATTTTCGATAAGGAAACGGTATTTACGGTTTCTCTTACGGGCTATGAGGATAAGGAGATTGTGCTGGCAGAGGATGCAAAAGAGCCTGCGGCAAGGGGGATGGTTTCCTATGAGAATCTGCCTGCCGGAACCTATGCGCTGACGGTATCTGCGCCCGGGTTCGCCGGGTATACCCAGGAGATAAAGGTGGACGGTTGGGCATATCAGGTATGGCTTACCACAGGATTTGTCAGCGGGTTTTCCTATGAGGAGGAGCAGGTGCATCCGGGCGTTCTGCTTGTGGGCGATGTGGACGGGAACGGCGTGATTGACGATGCAGACAAGACGAAGCTGATTGACGATATCGAAGCCGGTAAGGAGCAGTCGCCAAATTCGGATTTGAACGGCGACGGAATCGTGGATATTGTGGATTTGGAGTATTTCGCAAAAGGTTATCAGATTAGCGAGGATACAAATTCCTCCCTTGAGGTAAGCGTGCCGGCGGCGGTGATTGGTATGCAGCCGGATAACGATACTTCTGTGGACGGTGAGTTGGATGCGCTGTTAAAGGATGAAGGAAGCGTCTTGTTGTCGCGGAAAGACGGGCAGACGATTTCTGAGATGAGTCCGGTGTCGGTTACATTTGATTTCCCGGAGGAGGAGAGTTACGGAGCGGACGGAATTGTAATTGAGACGGCAGAGGATAACGGCATTACGGCCGCGGAGCTTCAGATTGTCTATACAGAAGAAGGAATGGAGCATTCCGCTGTGGTTCCGGTAAGAAAAGGCATGAACTTCCTTCTGGATACCAGCGCTGTGACGGTGACGCAGGATGCGGAAGGAGCAATCTGTATCAATTTAGGCCCCCAGATTGCGGTGAAGAAGGTATCCTTAAAAATCATGGGAATGGAGAAGAATAACAATCTGGCGGAGATTTCCAGGGTGAAGTTTGTCAATGGCATGGAGAACCGCATTTCCGAGCCGGACATGGATATTCCGGAGAATCTTTCGGTGGATTGTAGGAATAAGAGTTTTACGCTGACCTGGAACGCCTGCAGGAATGTTACCGGTTATGAAGTGCTGGTTGCATATGAAGGAGAGGAGGAAGTAAGGGCTGTGAGAGGAAACAGCCTTACCGTTACATCCTTCAATCAGGGGAAGCTTCAAAATAATCAGAGTTATGAAGTGAAGGTTCAGTCGGTGAACGGTTCCTGGAGGAGCGGTTACTGCGAGGCGGTTACAGCCATCCCGAAGACGGATAAGAAGCCGGACGCGCCGGATAATCTGAAGGTTACCGGGAAGTTCAAGGCAATTGGAGCTTCATGGAAGAATATGGAGGACACCGATTCCTATAACCTGTATTACCGGGAGACAGGTACGGAAAATTTCCAGAAAATAGAAGGTATTGCGGCGTCTAATTATACAATTTCCGAATTAAAGAATCACACAGAATATGAGGTTTATGTAACTGGTGTGAATGAGCTGGGAGAGAGCGGCCCATCCATTACCGGCGTTGCACAGACTATTAATCCGGACCCGGCGGATATGCCGAAATATAAGCGGATTAATGCAGCCGGAGAGGGTGAGGTAAGCGAACATATCATCAGCGCAGCAGCCGCCCAGGGCAGGATGGAGGAAAGCCCGAAAGATACAGAGGCAGGGACGGCGTGGGGAACGGTAGATAATAATCCGGTATCCTACCACTATCATGGAACCTGGGATTCCGGCGGGTTTAATCCCCTTCAGGAAAACGGCGGGCTTGTCTATGAATTTGACGAGGCTTATGAGATGGAAGCATTTGCGCTGCAGGAAGCGTCGGTTCAGAATACGGGTTACGGCTACATACAAGTGCGTTACTGGGATGAGAATGGTACAAGGAAAGAGCTTGGCAAAGTTTCGATTGAGGCCAAATCAGATTCTCAGGGAAGAACCTATTATCTGATTAGGCTGCCCAGGATGATTCGGGCTAAGAAGCTTCAGTTTGGCCTGGCTCGTTCGCTTGCGGTGGGAAGCAATACGGTTTCTGAGGTTTATTTCTATCATTATGATTCGCTGGAAGACGATATTATGGCCCTTTATGCGGACGCTCTTCATACGAAGCTGAAGGAGGAAGTGAACCAGGAGACGATTGACGGACTTCGGACGCGGCTGAATACGAAGGATGAGGTGAGCGGAGAATACCATCCGGATAAAGACGTCCTGGAGCGGGAACTGAAGACAGCGGAGGAGATTCTGAATGCTGAGCTGACCGAGCCGGTTCAGATATACAGCAGTATTACGACCAGCGACGCAGGCAGAGGCTTTGGAGGGCTGAACGCATGGCAGCCTTTGGGAATTTCTGCGGCTGCGGGAGAAGAGATTACCATTTATGTGGGTCATAGCAGTAAGAGAACCGGGGAGACGACCAACCTTCAGCTTGTGGCTACCCAGTATCATGCGGAGGCTGCTGGCATGGCGCAGACGATTTCTACCCCTCTCAAGATAGGAAGGAATCAGATTACGATTCCGAAGCTGTCGTCCATGAAAGCGGAAGCAGGAGGCGCGTTGTATATTCAATATACAGGAACGGCCGGGGCCGGGAACTATGCGGTTCGCGTGAACGGAGGCGCCGAGGTTCCAAAGCTGGATCTTTACCGGGTGACAGACCCGGCGGAACGGCTAAGAAGAGCGGAGCGGTATGTGGAGGAACTGGACGCGTATACGAATCAGATGGAAGAGCGGCATCTTGAGCTTCATAAACAGTCGGAGAATCAGCTGGTGCAGTATGATTATGATGCGAAGAACTGTATTTTAGGAGCTTCGGATATTCTGCTGGATTCCATGCTGCTGTCCCTGCCTGCATGGCAGATTTGGACCGGAGCCGGAACCGGAGAGGTGAAGGAACGGGCGGCAAGACTGGTTCAGTCGATGGATGCTATGGAAGATATGATGTATCTGTTCTACCAGCACAAGGGACTGAATACCAGCGCGGGGACCGAGCGGGACCGGCTTCCTTACCGGCATTTAAATATTCGCTATCAGAGAATGTTTGCGGGCGCGTTTATGTATGCGTCGGGCAATCATATCGGGATTGAATGGAATGAAACCGCAGGCATGATTGGCGGCGTTCCAGTACAATTCGATGAAAATGGAAAGTATATCAGCGGACGGTATTTCGGATGGGGAATTGCCCATGAGATTGGACACTGTATCAATCAGGGAGCATATGCTGTGGCCGAGATTACCAATAATTATTTCTCTGTGCTTGCACAGGCAAAGGATACCAGTGACAGCGTCAGATTCCAGTACAGCGAAGTATATAAGAAGGTTACTTCCGGTACGAAAGGGCATGCATCCAATGTATTTACCCAGCTTGGCATGTACTGGCAGCTGCATCTGGCTTACGATAACGGTTATAATTATAAAACTTACGCGAATCATAAAGAGCAGCTTGACAGTCTCTTCTTTGCGAGAGTGGACAGCTATGCGAGAAATCCGGCCGCAGCTCCGGCGCCAGGAGGCGTCAGCCTTAGTCTGTCAGGAAACTCAGACCAGGTATTGATGCGCCTATCCTGCGGGGCGGCGAAGAAGAATCTGTTGGAATTTTTCGAGCGGTGGGGCATGACGCCGGACGAGGCGACAACAGCCTATGCGTCCCAGTTTGAGCCGGAGACCAGGGCAATCTTTTATGTCAACGACGATGCAAGGGTATACCGGTTAGAACATGAAGGAAGCAAGCTTGATACTGATGGAACGGTGGAGGCTGTGGGCGATACTGCGGCTGCCAGAATCAATGAAAATGCGGCAAATCAGGTTGATTTTGTACTAAATTCCAAAAATATTCCGGAGGAGGACGTACTTGGCTACGAGATTGTGCGCTGTACGATTTCCGGCGGGGAGACGGAAGAAGAACTGGCAGGATTTGTAACGAAGAAAGAGGCGGAAGCGGGAACCTTCAGCGATCTGGTGACCACGATGAATAACCGGGTAGTGACTTACAAAGTCCGGGTAGTAGACCAGTATTTGAACCGCTCTGCGCCGAAGATGCTGGAGCCTCTTAAGATTGAACATGCGGGATGCATTGATAAGACGGGCTGGACGGCTGATTCTGCCGGTATTACGGCAACCAGCGAGGGAGTTGCGGACGGAAAGGATACGGATACTTCCTGCGGACCGGAAGAAGCGAAGCCCGTCGGGAAGGTCATTGACGGCAATAATCGTACGACATATCAGGGCGTTGCAGGAGATAACGCGGAAGTGGTTCTTGACTTCCACAAGGAACTTACCATTACCGGGCTTCAGTATACGGTGACAGAAGGAACGCCGGTGAAGGATTATCGGATTTGGTTCCTGAATGGAAAGGGAGGATGGACGAAGGCCGCAGAAGGAGCTTTTCGCGGAGACGATACGGAGATTGTCTATTTTGCAGAGGAAGGCGGCGAGAATATTGCCTCCTATCAGACCACGTCTGTAAAGCTTGAAATCAGGGGACAGAAGGATACGGAAATCTCTATTTCGGAATTGGATGTTCTGGGCGTGACAGGAGATAACGTAGACTTCCGGCGTACCGGAGAGGGGACTGCCGCAATCGGACGATTGTCTGGTGATTTCGTGTATGGAGAGGATTCGGATGATGTGATTCCGGCAGGCTCCATCGTATTTACCGGCGCCTATAAGGGCAATCCTGCTTATAACGTGGTGATGCTCTACGACCAGAATGGAAATCAGGTGGGCGGCCGGGACAGCGAAGGTAATCTGAACGCATATCAGACAATACTCGCAGAAGTGCCTGAGACTGGGAATGTCAGGGATGTTTCGGACGGTACCTGGATCTACTGGATTCAGCCGGAGGATGTGGTGAATCTGCAGGCAATCGAGAAGGTTCGGGCAGAATTGTACCGGGTAGATAACGCGCTGACCAACGAGGGACAGAGAATGGTCAGCGATTCCCTGTTTGAAGTGATGCCGGAAGAACTGCCGGAGATTCAGATTAACGGCGGCGGGATGACAAGATAAGGGGCGGCTGCAGGAAGAAGATACGGTACAGACATGGAGTTTCCCAGAGGAGAAATTCCTGCGTATCCGGTGCGGCGGCTCCGATAAAGGAGCAAAATATGAGAAAATATTTGACAGGTATGATAATGGCGGTATTCGCGCTGTTTTTGGCGCTGCCGTTTTCGGTAAGAGCCGAAGGGCGGGAAGCCGTATATCTGGAAGCGGAGGGGGACAGTGTGAAGGTCCGGCTTACGCTTCCGGGAGCGGACGGAGCGATGCTTTCTTCGTTAAAGCTTACGCTGAATGTGACTTCCAATGGAGGTGAAAGCCTGGATGCATCGTTTCAGTTTGATCCGGCGCTCTCTGGAAAGGCCAAGGTTCAGGAGGCCAGGTATCAGGCGGGAAATGAGACGATGAATGTATATCTGGCAGGAAATGAAGCGCTGTTTGCAAAAGGGGAGGATACCATTACCCTTGGAAAAGTGTGCGCAGCCGGAGGCGCTTTTACGGTAGAGGTGAAAGAGGATGCCCTGACTGTTGCAGAAGGCTCGAAAGGGAGAACGGTCCGGTTTGAAAACCTTCCTGAGCCGGTACTGGCAGGAAGCCGGGACTCCGGAGAGTCAGGCGGAGGGACGCCCCCTTCGCCTGGCGCTGGGGACGATCCCGCTGCACCTGAGCCTGGGAAGGATGATGAGGAGACGCAGCCTCCGTCTGGTTCTGAGAATGGCGATGAAGAGACGCAGCCTCCGTCCGGCTCCGGGAACGGCGATGAGGAGTTAACGCTTCCCGCAGGACCGGAAAGCGGCGAAGAGGAGCCTTTGCCGGCAGGAGGGGAACAACTGGAACAGTTGATAAATACAACAAAGGAATACCCGGAGAAATCCTATACAAAGAAGAGCTATACAGCCCTGACAAAAGCAAGAAAGAATGCGGAAGGGGTTCAGAATAACCCGAATGCGACAAAGGAGGAGAGAGAGAAAGCTCTGCAGTCTCTCCAGAATGCAGTGGGAGGGCTGGAAGAGAAGACGCTTACCAGCGCTGAGGAAAAGAGCGGCCAAAGTAAAAGCGGGCAGGAGGAGTCTTATAAAGCGTCTGCTCCGGTAGTACTTTATGTGATGATCGGGCTGTTCGTGGTGGTAATTGCGGGAATAACCATTTATGGAATAAAGTATAAGAAGAAAATGGAGATTTAAATCAAATACCTGCGGGACCGGGTTTGGTTCCCGCAGGTATTTGATTTGACAGAGGTTTCTATTTGTAGATAATTTCCTGAAGATACATTCCCTTTGGGTCGCAGGGGGCGCTGGGAGACGCCTTTCCGGCAAATATGGCGTCGATAATCTCCGGCGGTCTGCCCCCGGTTCCGATATCAAGTAAGGTTCCGGTAATCAGACGCTGCATGTTGTGCAGAAAATCGTTGGCCACAAGGGTAATCTGCATTTCCTCCATATCTTCGTAAATCTCAATCTTGAACAGGTCTTTGATGGTGGATTTGCCCTGCTTGACAGATGAAAAGTTACGGAAGTCATGGCGTCCGGTAAGGAGCTTTGCAGCCTGTTCCATCAGAGACTTGTCCGGCCGGTGGAAGCTGTGGAAGGCATATTTGCGGTCAAATACGCTGGGTACCGAGTTGATGGTAACCCGGTATACGTATATTTTGGCCCGGGTATTCAACTGGGCGTGAAAACGCTCCGGCACTTCTCTGGCTTCCGTAATTGCGATGTCCATGGGGAGATAGCGGTTTAAGTAACGCTGAATTTCAGAGACGTCCATATCGCTGTCTGTCTTGAAATTGGCAACCTGTCCATATGCATGAACGCCTGCTTCTGTGCGCATGCCGCAGCATAGCTCCGGCTCCTCGTCGGTCATCTTCCGGAGAACATCCAGAATCTTATTGGAAATGGTGTTGGTGGATTCGTCTTTGCCTAGACGGGACCAGCCCTGATAGCGGCTGCCGTCATATTCAATGGTTAATCGGATATTTCTCATCAATCTATACTCCTTCATTGCTTTATTATCGTTATAATCTCGATTCATTTACTCAGGAATTGGTTCAAATTCTTTCAAATCATCGTCAGTAATTTCCCGAATTACCTTGTACATGGCAGGGCTATTATATCATAAATTCGGGGGCGGGGAAATAGTGGGTTTCTTACTTTCATTGGCTGTTGACCTTAGTTACAACATACAGTAGAATATAAGTAGACGCATACCCTCCGGATAGGCGGACTTCGTCTGATATGGTATGGTTTTGCAGAGTGCCGACATGTACTATAAAATGAATATAAGGGATTTGAAATATATCCAGTTTTTTTCGGAGAAACGATCAGAAACATCATGAAAATGATGGGTCTCTGGTCGCTTTTGTATGGATAGAAATTCTTAAATTTATCGCTATAAGAATAGGAGGACAGATACATGAATAAGAATCAAGTGACAGAGTCAGTTCAGAGAAGGCTGTTTGAGCTGCAGGATACGGAGTACCGGGATTTCCACGCCAAGCTGATGCCGACGGTGGCAAAGGAGAAGATCATCGGAATCCGTACTCCGGTTTTGAGGAAATTTGCGAAAGAGTATGCCAAATCGGAGGATGCGGGGGAGTTTCTAAAGGTGCTGCCCCATGATTACTATGAGGAGAATAACCTGCATGGTTTTCTAATCGAGGGAATGAAAGATTATGAGGAGTGCGTGCGCGCTCTGGATACATTTCTTCCCTATGTGGATAACTGGGCTACCTGTGATATGATTGCGCCGAAGGTGTTTCAGAAGCATTTGCCGGAATTGGAGCATAAGACGGAGGAATGGATGGCGTCCGGCCACACGTATACCATTCGGTACGGGATTGGAATGCTGATGAAATTTTATCTGGACGGGGTGTTTCAGGAGGAATATCTTACGAGAGTAGCGAGGGTTCAGTCGGAAGAATATTATGTTAAAATGATGGTCGCATGGTATTTTGCGACGGCTCTGGCAAAGCAGTATGAGGCGGCGCTTCCCTTTATTGAGGAGAAACGGCTGGAGACCTGGACGCATAACAAGGCGATACAGAAGGCGGTTGAGAGCTCCAGGATTACGAAAGAGCAGAAGTCGTACTTAAGAAAATTTAAGATAAAGCAGTAGTTTTAGAAAGGAGCGGAGTTTACCGTATGCGTTTGATTGATATGCATTGCGATACGCTGTGGAAATTATTGTGTTTTGAGAAAGAGAAGGAGAAGAGGGGAGCTGCGGAAGGGACGAAGGATTTTTCGGAAGAGGATTTGATGCGAAATAGCGGCTGCATTACGATTCCGGGGATGAGAAAGGCCGGAACCTTAGCCCAGTTTTTTGCCTGCTTTACCTATCTGGACCATGCGGAAGGCGGTTATGAGGAATGCTATGAGGACGTGCTTGCCATGATTCAGATTCTTGACAGCCAGTGTGAGAAATATCCGGGTGAGATTGCGCACGCGTATTCTTTCAGGGATATTCGGGAGAATGAAGAGGAGGGAAAGATATCCGCCGTTCTGACGGTAGAAGAAGGGGGCGTCTTAAATGGGAAGATGGAGAGGCTTTTGGAGCTTTACCGGAAGGGTGTGCGGCTGATAACTCCTATTTGGAATTATGAGAATTGTTTTGGATATCCCAATAGCAGAGACCCGCAGGTGATGAAGCTGGGACTCAAAGAGTTCGGGAAGGAAGCGGTAGAATATGCAGGGCGGCTTGGAATGATTGTGGATGTTTCCCATGCTTCAGACGGAGCGTTCCAGGATATTCTGGACTGTGCGAAAGGTCCGGTAGCGGCGTCCCATTCAAACTGCCGGGCGCTCTGCAGCCATCCAAGGAACTTGTCGGATGAAATGATACGAAAGCTTGCAAATGCTGGCGGCACAGCGGGACTTAATTTCTACGGACCGTTTCTCTCCGGAGGAAAGGAGTCTAAGCTGGAGGATATGACGGCCCATATCATGCATATGATTCGGATGGGAGGAAGTGAATTTCCGGCGATTGGCTCAGATTTTGACGGATTTGACGGAATGGAGTATGAGGATATTCCATGGGTCGGCGACATGGAACTTTTGTGGCATGGGTTAAAGAAGGCGGGGATAACGGAAAGCCAGTTGGACGGAATCTTCCGAAAGAACGCGCAGAGGGTTCTAAAGAGTCTTGCTCCTTCATAGAATGTGAAGAATATCAGAGTATAAAGGGGGAGCAGCTATGAAGCTTCCACAAGAGCCGGACGCCTGTGCAGAGATTACCGGAAATGAGAACTATCCGGATTTGCAGGGGACCGTAAAGTTTTATGATACATATGGAGGAAGCATTGTCTGTGCAGAATTTACGGGAATCAGGAACAGTGAAGGGGAGGCGGGGGACGGATTCTTCGGTTTTCATGTTCATGAGGGGAATCAGTGCGGCAGCAAAGAGGGAGACGCTTTTGCAGAGGCAGGGGCACATTTCAATCCCGGGGACAAGCCGCATCCGCAGCACGAAGGGGATCTGCCGCCTCTGCTGGTGTGCGACGGCGAGGCGTGGATGATGTTTTTTACCGGGCGCTTCTTTCCGGAAGATGTGATTGGGAGAACGGTAGTGCTCCACGAAATGCCGGATGATTTTCGCAGCCAGCCGGCGGGAGACTCCGGAAGCCGGATTGGATGCGGGGAGATTCGGGAGTGGGGTGATGAATAACTTCCTGGCCCCATTGGGTATAGATTTCTGTACAAACAAATGATATAATAGGCATATAAGCAAGGAACCTTTACATTTCAGGGAGGTGAGCCGGTATGCCGATAAACGCAGAGGTTATTGAAAATTTAGCGCGTAAGCTTGAAAGAGTCAGGATTCTGAATGATTTGAAGGAATGCAGAACTTTGGAAGAGTTTCAGGAGCTTACAAAAAAGTACGAAGCATTATGTAACGATGACAGAAAATAATACCCAGGGGCGCGCCTTAATGCATACCATTCGGGCAGGCAGACTAATGTCTGACAAAGTTTCATTTATTTTAAGGGCTTACTTTTTAGCAGGCCCTTTTTGCATATTGTAATAGGTTTTGCTATTCGCTATACTAATAAAAGGCAAAGATACAAGAGAAGATATGAGGTGAGTGAGATGAGATATTTTCAAAGAGTTGTCTGCGGGGTTCTGATTTTTCTGACGGCCAATATTCCATTTTTAGAATTGCGCGGCGCGGGAGCTTTGTGGATTGCGCTTTGTGTGTGCTGCTATCTCGGGATGAATGTGATTCCGGCGCTGGGAAACAGGAAGCTCCCGAAGTTACGTCTCAGACTGTGTGCGGACGGATGCGAGCTTTTAATCTATTTTCTGCTGTCTGTTTCCGGTTCGGTTCTGTGGCTTGCGGCGATGCTGCCCGCCATGTTCCATGAACAGAGAGGGATGTGGTTCGCAGATCTTTTGTGTGTGATACTGATTGAGGGACTGGTATTCTGGAACGGAATTTTGCGGGTGTATCTTACCTCCGCTCAGATTGGGGTGAAGTGGAGGGCTATTGGGATTATCTGCGGCTGGATTCCGGTTGCCAATGTAATCGTGCTGGTGAAGATAATCCGCGTGGCTTCGGAGGAATGCAGGTTTGAGAGTGAGAAGATATGGAGCGGGCAGAAAAGAGCGCCGGAGAAGCTGTGTGAGACAAAGTATCCGCTTCTGATGGTGCATGGAGTATTCTTTCGGGATTACAAATACTTAAATTACTGGGGCAGGATTCCGAAGGAGCTTCACGTGCATGGAGCTAAGATTTTCTATGGGAATCATCAGTCGGCGGCTTCTGTTGCCGACAGCGGAGCAGAGCTTGCGGCGCGGATTCAGGAAATACGAAAGGAGACGGGATGCGGGAAGGTGAATATCGTCGCCCATTCAAAGGGAGGACTGGATTCCAGATATGCAATCAGCAGGCTGGGAATGTCGCCCTTTGTGGCGTCGCTTACCACGATTAACACGCCCCACAGAGGCTGTATTTTTGCAGATTATCTTCTGGATAAGATTCCTGAATCTGTGAAAGACAGGGTTGCGGGGGCTTATAACGCCGCCCTTCGCAAAGCGGGAGATGAGAATCCGGATTTTTTAGCGGCGGTCGGTGACCTTACGGCGTCGGCCTGCGAGAGATTCAATGAAGAGGTGAAAGATGCGCCGGAGGTATATTATCAGAGCGTGGGCTCCAAATTAAATGTAGCGTCCGGCGGCCGGTTTCCGCTGAATTTCTCTCATCATTTAGTACAGTATTTTGACGGCCCCAACGACGGACTGGTGTCAGAGTCGTCGTTCCCATGGGGAGAAGATTATACGTTTCTTGTGACAGATGGAAAGCGTGGGATTTCTCATGGGGATGTCATTGACCTGAACCGGGAAAATATCAGGGATTTTGATGTGCGGGAATTTTATGTAGGTCTGATAAATGGCTTGAAAAGGAAAGGATTGTGAGGTAATTATGAAATTATATCTGACCAGCAGTCCGACGGGTTCCTACAGAGGCGGGGAGCCGGAGGACTTTAAAGGATTTAACCCGGCGAACGGGATGGTGGAGCGTTTGAAGGAAGACTGGCCGGCGTGTGCCAGATGTCTGGTGATTGCGGCTGACCCGGATGCGTTTATGGGAAATGATGAGATGCGGTTTTATTTTGAAAAGGTGATACGGGAGACTGGGCTTCCTATCAGCGGTCTGGAGCTTTGCGACGGCCGGAATGGGGAAGAGACGGCGGGCAGGATTCAGGAGTATGATATGATTATTCTCGGGGGAGGTCATGTGCCCACGCAGAATGCATTTTTCCACAGGATTGGCCTTGCGGAGCGTATGAAGGGATTTCAGGGAATCGTGATGGGAATCAGCGCGGGAAGCATGAACTGTGCGGAGACGGTTTACGCGCAGCCGGAGCTTCCGGGGGAGAGCGTCAGCAGTACCTATCAGCGGTATCTGAAGGGACTTGCCCTTACCCGGTGCAATGTGCTGCCTCATTATCAGGCGGTGAAGGATGATATTCTGGACGGAAAGAGGCTGATGGAGGATATCACTTATCCGGACAGCATGGGGCATACGTTCTATGCAATTCCGGACGGAAGTTACATATTGCAGAGGGATGGAACGCCTGTAGTATGCGGAGAAGCGTACTTGATTGCGGAGGGGAAGATTCGTCGAATCATGGAGAATGAAGATAAAAGAATATGCACCTAAGGAGGAGCATGAGCGGCAAGATTCAAATGTCCTTGACAATCAGTAACAGGCGGGCTGGCAAAGCGCGGCTTGTAGCCGGGATGATTTTGGGGTATAATACAGTGCAGAATACGGCAAGAGTATTGCGGCGGGAGGAAAGGCTTTTGTATGGAAGAAAAAAGACGGATTTCAGATTCTAAGGTGGAGAGCCTGCACCTTGTGCGTATGACGCATTTAAACGGTGCGGGGCGTCTGTTTGGAGGGATGCTGATGCAGTGGATTGACGAAGTGGCGGCGCTGGTGGCGAAGAAGCATTCCCGGATGAATATTACAACGGCCTCTATTGATCATCTGCAGTTTCTGCGGGGAGCCTTTCGGGATGATATTATTGTACTTCAGGGGAAGGTTACCTATGTGGGGCGGACTTCCATGGACGTGAAGGTGGAGACTTACGTGGAAGACAGGGACGGAAGCCGGACCCTGATTAACTGCGCTTATCTTACGGAGGTTGCGCTGGGGAAGGACGGGAAACCGGCGGAGGTTCCAAGGCTGATGCTGGAAACAGAAGAAGACAGGAGAGAATGGGCGAAGGGAGAGAGGCGCCGGGAGCTGCGGGCCTTTCATGGATAATTAGGAGGAATACAGGTATGAGTATTGTAACATTGATTGGGGCGGGACAGATGGCGTCGGCGCTGACCTTTCCCCTGTTTGAAAATGGGCATGAGGTGCGGCTGGTGGGCAGTCCTCTGGATGATGCGGTGATGGACAGGCTCCGGCAGGACAATTATCATGTGAATCTTTTGCGGACTCTGCACGAGGGAATCCGGTATTACAAGGATGCGGAGCAGGAGGAGGCATTAGAAGGCGCAGATTTGGTGGTCTGCGGAGTCTCAAGCTTTGGCGTGGACTGGTTTGCCAGGGAAGTTCTGCCGCATCTTGCGGAGCATGTTCCGGTGATTTCGGTGACAAAAGGAATGCTGGATTTGGAAGACGGGACGATGCTGACTTATCCGGAGTACTGGAAGAGAAGTCTTCCGGAGGGAAAGGGGCCGGAGATTTATGCTATCGGCGGCCCCTGTACGGCAAGAGATTTGGCGGATCACGATTCGTCTTTCGTGGGATTTTGCGGTCCCTGCATGGAGACTCTGCGGCAGATTCGCAGTCTGTTTGCCACAGACTATTATATCATTAATCTCACAACAGATGTGACAGGGCTGGAGTGCGCGGTGGCCTTAAAGAACGGCTACGCTCTTGGAACCGCGCTGGCGATTGGAATGGCGGAGAAGGCGGGAGACGACGGAATTAACCATAATAATTCTGAAGCCGCGCTTTTTCAGGAGAGTGTGAAGGAGATGCTGGACCTTCTCCGGATTGTTGGCGGCGGTACGGACAATATCATGTATGCGGCAGGGGACTTAAATGTTACCGTCGCGGCAGGGCGGAGCAGAACGGTAGGACTTCTTCTGGGAAAAGGGACTCCGATGGAAGAGATTTTGGCGCAGTTAAAAGGGCAGACCCTTGAGGCGGTTGTCATTGCCACCCGGACGGCCAGGGCGGTCCGGGCGCTGGCAAAGGCAGGCAGGGCGAAGGAGTCGGATTTCCCATTGCTGATGCATGTGGACGCTCTGCTGAATCAGAAAGCGGCGCTGAATATCCCATGGAAAGAATTTCAGAGAGAAATGTAAATAGAAAAGGAGTTGCACAGGATGAAGGAATATAAGCTGATTGCATTTGATATGGACGGCACGCTCTTAAATAGTCAGGGGGTTATATCCGGGCCGGTACAGGCAGCCGTTGACAAGGCCCTTGACGCAGGGAAAACAGTCATTATCTGCACTGGCCGCAGTTACCGGGAGCTGATGGATTATGACGACAGGGAATTTAGAAGAATCCGGTATTACGTGTGTGAAAATGGCGCGCTGGTTTACGATTCTTTCGAGAAAAGGCAGATATCCGCCGTACATATTTCGGAAAATCTTGTGCGTCGTATCCTTGGGCTGGCAGAGAAGAAAGACGCCATGATATATCTGGCAAGCGGCGGTCAGAATATGGTCAACCGGAAGGACGCAGAGCGGATGGAGTATTTCCATGCAGAACGGTACAAAGATATCGAATTGCGCTCGGCTATTCTCCATGAAGATATTATCAGCAGTTACCGGGAACATCCGGTTCCCGTTGAGAAAATGAATCTGTACTCGGCAAATCTGGAGCTGCGGGATGAATTTTACGGATTGCTGAAGGAGCTGCCCTTATCGGTAATCTTTGCGGAAGAATCCGGCCTGGAGATTATGCCGCCGGGAATCTCGAAAGCTTCCGGATTCCTGGCATTGTGCGAATATCTGAAAATACTTCCTGAAGAAACCATTGCGGTCGGCGATTCCGATAACGACGTGGAACTACTAAAGGCCTCCGGTCTGGGCGTGGCTATGGGAAACGCCAGAGCCTGCGTCAAAGAAATCAGCGACGCCGAAACCGCCGATAACGACCACGACGGCTGCGCGAAAGTAATCGAGAAATATTTATTAAATAAAATATAGGAACATAGAAAAAGGACACCTGTTTTATATTTCGGAGTAAAAACAGCGTGTCCTTATATATTTAAGACAGCCGCTATGGAAAGCACCTGGAATGATATCCCGTTTGCAGGAACCGGGCGCTTTCCATAGCGGCGTCCTATTTACCGTAATCCCTTGTCAACATACCAATAACCCAAATTAGTGCAAATTTTCCGCATGGTATTTGGACTTTTTTGTACACTTTGCCAGTATTAATATAATAGTAGATGAAGGAGGCATTTATGAACAGACGTAGTAACAAGATATTGAGAGAACTGATTCTTGGGAATCGGCAGAATGTTATGGAGCTGGTCGATAAATATAATCTTCAGGAAAGAACGATAAGAGCCGACATTAAGGAACTCAATGAGGCATTACAAGAACACAGCCTTCCGTTAATCGCGTCTGACAAAAATGGGGAATTATTTATTGATACAGAAGA
>CATJPU010000350.1 GCA_949742505.1 uncultured Lachnospiraceae bacterium
CATCCGCTTTTCTGCCTTCCCCTGCGCAAATCGGAGGCCTGACATATTACGGAGATATAAGAGTCCCGTTTAAAGTTTTGTAGGTTCAAAATTACAGGAATTATCGTGCATCCCAGGTTGCTGGTATTATTATAACCCAAGATACGGCATTTTTCCACTATTTTAGTAAAAAATAGAATAAAAATTTTTCCAAAAAAATTACTGTCCGCAGGAAGACCTGCGGACAGCAACGAAATCCTGCCTTACTTGTTTGATGCAAAATACTCGCGAACCAGTTTTACCATAACCCCTGACAGCAGGAAGAGGGCAACTAAGTTCGGGATTGCCATCAGTCCGTTACAGGTATCTGAAATACCCCATACCAGTCCCAAATCAATGGTAGCGCCTACAATCGCGACCAATGCATAAACCACATAGAATGGTTTTACAACCTTTGTTCCAAATACGAATTCAATACAACGCGCACCGTACAGTCCCCATCCAAGAATAGTAGAAAACGCGAAGCAGCACATGGCAATTGCTGTAAAAATAGATACCCATCCGCCATAAGTAGCAATAAACCCAGAAATCGTAAGTTCCGCTCCAGCTGCTTCTCCATAAGCAACGCCCACGCCGCTGCAAAGGATAACCAACGCCGTCAGCGTACATACAACAATCGTATCCGCAAATACTTCAAAGATCCCATACAGACCCTGCTTTACCGGCTGGTCCGTATCTGCACAGGAATGTGCGATAGAACCGGTACCGATACCAGCTTCATTAGAGAAGATACCGCGGGATACTCCCCTTCTCATACTAACGAAAAGGCTTCCCACTACGCCGCCGGTAAAGGCTGACGGGTTAAACGCTCCGACAAAGATTGACTGGAATACTGCCGGAACTGCGCCTGCATGCAGAACCACTACGCCAAGAGCCAAAATAATATAAAATACTGCCATAAACGGAACCAGCCTCTCGGTAACGCTTCCGATACGCTTTACACCGCCCAGAAGTACAATTGCAACCAGAATAGCAATTACAATACCTATACACAGATTCACGAATCCAAGTCCGCCGTTCTCTGCAATTCCGTAGTTTACCAATGCAGAGTCAACAGATGCAACAATTGTATTTACCTGGGTCGCATTACCGGTTCCTAATACAGTCAGAGCGCCAAGAAGCGCATAGATACACGCCATCCAGTACCAGTTCTTTCCAAGACCATTCTTAATATAGTACATTGGTCCTCCAACGTAATCGCCTACTTCATTTTTCTCGCGGAAATGCACTGCCAGCGTTACTTCTGAAAACTTGGTACACATACCGAGGAGCGCGGAAATCCACATCCAGAATACTGCGCCCGGACCGCCGATTGCGATTGCTCCGGCAACTCCGGCAATATTTCCTGTACCAATGGTAGCCGCCAGCGCGGTACATACTGCCTGAAACGGTGTAATCGAGCCTTCTTTTGCTTCCTGCTTGTGGAAAATCTTACCGATTGTATTCTTCAAAGCATATCCGAATTTGCGGAACTGGATAAACCCAGTCCGGAAAGATAATACCAGACCAACACCGATAATACAAATCATCGCCGGGATGCCCCAGACGAAATCATTTACGATCCCATTAATGCGTTCAATAGCTTCTAACATATTTTTCCTCTCTTCCTTTTAATCTATATCCTTTAGAATCCTTTTAATCCCTTTAATTCCCTGATTCAGTCTTTCCAATCGTATATACAGACCTTCAGAATCTGCTATGACATAAAAAGGAGGGAGCGTAAGGACCCCATACTGTTCTTAATCGCTCCCCCCTGCCTGAATGTATACTTAACGAACTACTAATGTTTGTTAAGGTATGATTAGATTAATGAGCGTGGATCTGTGTATTCCTCGTTATAGCTGTCTGCCACATTCTTACAGGTAAGTTTTCCATCGTAAGTATTGATTGCAGAGTAAATAACATCATTATCCTTGCATGCCTGCTCCAGCCCCTTATTTGCAATCTGGAGGCCGTAGCTCAATGTAGCGTTGGTAAGTGCAATCGTAGATGTTCTCGGAACCGCTCCCGGCATATTGCCTACACAGTAGTGAACTACACCGTCCACGATAAATACCGGATCGTCATGGTATGTAACCTTGGTGGTTTCACCGCATCCGCCCTGGTCAACCGCAACGTCTACAAATACTGCGCCCGGCTTCATCTCCTTTAAATATTTCTTCTTGAAGATCTTCGGTGCAGATTTTCCAGGAATCAGAACGCTTCCGATTACTAAATCTGCTTCCTTTACAGCCTTCTCAATATTCGCATCGGTAGATACAAGCGTCTGGATTCTTGCTCCGAAGATATCGTCCAGATAAGCCAGTCTCTGAAGATTGATGTCCATGATTGTTACGTTAGCGCCCATGCCTACGGCAATCTTACAAGCGTTTGTTCCAACAGAACCACCGCCGAGGATTACAACATTCGCCTTCGGTGTTCCAGGTACGCCCGCTAACAACACGCCCTCTCCGCCGTACAGCTTCTCTAAATACTTTGCGCCTTCCTGAATACTTAAGCGGCCTGCAATCTGGCTCATAGGCGCCAGAAGCGGGATGCTTCCGTTTCTCTCAATCAGCGTCTCGTAAGCAACACCTTTAACCTTAGCATTTAACAAAGCGTCTGTCTGCGGTCTGTCTGCTGCAAGATGCAGATATGTGTAAAGAATCAGTCCTTCATGGAATAACGGATACTCCTCCGGAAGAGGCTCTTTCACCTTAACCATCATCTCTACGCTGTCCCATACTTCCTTAGCGCTGTCAATCATCTTAGCGCCGGCAGCCGCGTACTCTTCATCTGTAAATCCAGAACCAATCCCTGCTCCGACCTCAATCAGTACTTCGTGGCCTGCATTCACATAACTTTTTGCATTATCCGGCGTCATACCTACGCGGAACTCGTTGTTTTTGATTTCCTTTACACATCCGATTTTCATTTCTCAAATCCTCCTAAATAAAATAAATGGTTAAAATGGTTATTGAAGAATATTATTCAAATAATTTTTTTGATGAAGAATATCCGTCTATGTATTTAGTATATTTCAACAAAATTCATTTGTCAAGGGAAGATATTTTGTTAACTATCACGATAAATGTGTAACAAGCCTGTTAAAATATAATCGAAATCGTCAAGTGAGGATTGATATGAGGCGGGATTGACCGAAGCGGGGGAAACGCAGCGTAGGTTCCGCTGTGTTCCGGTTATATATATGTTTTTCTAAAGCCAGCCCGGAGGGTATACCCTGTGAAACGGCCATACGTCCATAGAGGGTATACATATAAAAAAACAGGCGCGGTCTTTCGCGCCTGTTTTTGTTATATAGTAATAAGTGATTATTTCTCTGACTTTTATAACTGCGGACCTGCCGGTACCAGTGCCTTGCCGGCCTCATTGCCTTCATACTTCGCAAAGTTCTTGATAAATCTTTCAGCCAGATCCTTTGCCTTAGTTTCCCACGCTGCAGCGTCTGCATAAGTATCGCGTGGATCAAGAATTCCTGTGTCTACGCCGTTAAGCTCTGTAGGTACTTCAAGGTTAAAGTATGGAATCTTCTTGGTCGGTGCATTCTTAATATCTCCGTTTAAGATTGCGTCAATAATTCCGCGGGTATCTTTAATGGAGATACGCTTTCCACTTCCATTCCAGCCTGTATTTACAAGGTAAGCCTTTGCTCCGCTCATCTCCATTCTCTTAACCAGCTCTTCTGCATATTTGGTCGGATGCAGCTCTAAGAAAGCCTGGCCGAAACATGCGGAGAAGGTAGGCGTCGGCTCGGTAATTCCGCGCTCTGTACCTGCAAGCTTTGCAGTAAAGCCTGACAGGAAATAATACTTGGTCTGCTCTGGCGTCAGAACGGATACCGGCGGAAGTACGCCGAATGCGTCTGCTGACAAAAAGATTACTTCTTTCGCTGCCGGCGCTGCCGATACCGGACGTACAATCTTCTCGATATGGTCGATTGGATAAGATACACGTGTATTCTCTGTCACGCTCTTATCTGCAAAATCAATCTTGCCCTCTGCGTCCAGCGTTACATTCTCAAGAAGAGCGTTGCGCTTAATTGCATTGTAGATATCCGGCTCGGATTCTTTGTCAAGGTTGATAACCTTTGCATAGCAGCCGCCCTCAAAGTTAAATACGCCGTTATCATCCCAGCCATGCTCATCATCGCCAATCAGAAGACGCTTCGGATCGGTTGACAGAGTTGTTTTACCTGTTCCGGACAGACCAAAGAAGATAGCTGTGTTCTCTCCGTTCATATCTGTATTTGCTGAACAGTGCATAGCAGCAATGCCCTTCAGCGGCAGATAATAGTTCATCATAGAGAACATACCTTTCTTCATTTCTCCGCCGTACCATGTATTTGCAATTACCTGCTCGCGGCTGGTAATATTGAACATAGCAACCGTCTCGGAATGAAGACCCAGTTCTTTATAATTCTCTACTTTCGCTTTGGAAGCATTGTAAACTACAAAGTCC
>CATJPU010000351.1 GCA_949742505.1 uncultured Lachnospiraceae bacterium
CCTGCATAATTATAAAATATTTCTGTCTAAAAGGAATATTCCGGAACAACCTCAAAATGTGCTTTCAGACGTGCCGGCGAACTGTCCAGTAAAGTACACCATATCGGACATTAGAAGTCCGATAAATATAACCTTAACGGACATTAGTCATTCATGCGGAACTGCCCGAATGATAGAAAAGAACGGCAGTATATGCTGTCAACTAAATTGCCTGCATATACTGCCTATCTCAGATACGTTTATTCTATAATTTTGCCATATACTTTTCCTTTGTCAGCTTCTGGAATTTTCAGCGCCGCCATTGCCTGCTCCGCACTGCATTTCATTATTTCCATCAGATTCCGGATTGCCTCCAGCAATGTTTCCCGTTTTGTAATTACCAGAATAAGCAAAGAATCCATTTTTTCGGACCTTAATAATCTCGAAGTAGTAACTACAACTTCCTGTAAATATATGACTTCCTTCGGCTTCACTCAGGAGGAAGTATGGGAGGCTTTAAAAGAATATCTTTTATTTGAGGAATGGGAAAATGTTAAGGAATGGTATGATGGCTTTACTTTTGGAAATACAAAAAATATCTATAATCCCTGGTCAATTATCAATTACCTTGATAAACAGATTTATTCGCCGTTTTGGGCAAATACCAGCAGCAACAAACTTATAGACCAATTGATTCGCGAGGGCTCGGCAGATATCAAAATAATTATGGAAGATTTATTAATGGGGAATATCTTCTTACACAAATAGACGAGCAGATTGTTTTTGAACAATTGAATTACAACAGGAGCGCTATTTGGAGTCCGCTTTTAGCGGGCGGATACCTGAAAGTAAAAGAACATACGCTCAAAGAAGATGGTACGGAAACATATGGTCTTTCGCTGACGAATAAAGAAGTACGTATTATGTTCAAACGGATTGTAAAAGGATGGTTTGCGGAATTTACACCTGCATATAATGATTTTATCAAAGCGCTGTTGTCAAATGATACGGAAGCAATGAACGTCTATATGAACCGGGTTGCCCTTGCTACATTCAGCTATTTTGACACTGGAAAACAATCCTCTGCCGAAACGGAACCGGAGCGGTTCTACCATGGCTTTGTTCTTGGATTGATGGTAGAACTTTCTGGGCGATACCAGATTTCCTCGAATCGCGAAAGCGGATTTGGACGATACGATGTTATAGCAGAACCCCTTCAAAAAAATGATGACGCATATATTTTAGAATTTAAGGTCCGTAACCCGGATAAAGAAAAATCGTTATCCGATACAGTGCAAAAGGCTCTTAAGCAGATTGATGATAAAAAATATGCCGCATTGCTGGAAGCAAAAGGCTTCTTTGCAGAACAAATTCGGAAATACGGATTCGCATTTGAAGGAAAGAAAGTTTTAATCGGATAGAAAATTATAAAATGTTCCAATTGTTCATGTGGATTCTTTCTGAAATGATTGAAGATGGTATAGTCCAAGCAAAGGGTAATGGCGGGCGCGTATGCCAGAGGCAGAAGATTGAGTTCCTTCTGCCTCTTCAGCCGTTCACAGTTTAGATTCCAGATAATCATTCAAACAATTTAAAGAGGCGCTCTTCCATAAATAAATCTGAACCAGATTTCTAAGTATGGAGATATCGTCTTCAGCTTCTCCTGATTTAATTCCAGGCAGTACTTTTTCTATACAAAAAGCGAATTTATATTTATAAGGAAGGATGTAATGATTCGAACTAGTCGCTAATCCTACTTTATGCAAACTGGCTACTTCCATGCCTATGCTTGTACAATACTGTTCCAAGAGCTTCACAAGCTCTGCGTCTTCTATATCCTTGTCTGAAAATAAATCGAATAATCCGATAATGCAGGAGTTAATTCCTGTACAAATTCAGACAAATGCAATATACTCAAATTTCCCGCCAATATGTTCACATACTCATCCCAGGTTTCAATGGAAATCTGTTCTATCTATGAATTCAAAGAACATCCGGTTCTCTTTGCAAATTCTACTGTCTGGTGCATAAACCCGGAAGGACAATTCCCGGCATAGATTTTGAAACATTCTTCCGCTTCTTTGATGTTATGCCGTTCCTCTACATACAAGGCTTTCTGCAAACTCACATAGGCGTTGTCTGTCTGAAGATAAAAATAGCCTTTCAAAATAATTTCTTTTAGTTCCGGGTATCTCATCTTCACCTGCTCCATACTGTTGTAATACAATCGATTTAGTGTCTCGTCCTCCCAGGGAAGCCAACTTAGTATTTTGTGAAATTGCTTTTATCTTTGGCTTCTGCCGAAAAAATTAATCCGGCAATATAGGCCGGAACCGCATGCTTTATGGCTGTAGTATAAGAAATAGAAACACCTGTTTGTCATAATGCCTTTTCCGGATGCTTTTCTAAATATCCAAGGTTCTTATTAAGCTTCGTACATGGCTAAGTCCTTTCTTATACTCGTTTAAATCCAGACATAACGTTGCAAGAACACTGTAAAGATGCGCCTGCCCCACCTCCAGAAGGCGCGGCAACCGCAGGATGCGCTCCCCCTCATCTAATACTTTCTTCTGCTTTCCGATAGCAGAAAGCATCACTGGAAGATGTATCTGCATCCACATTTCGGAAGGATAGATTTTATCCTCTCCCGCGGCAAGCATTGATCCTTCGCGACAGTATTCAATAGCAGTCGACTCATCGTTTATATAGCGGTATTCCTGAGCCAGATGCATACAGTTATGGGCAGTTGGCCCCATTTCATAGAGCTTCAAAAGCAGCGGAACATTTCTTTTAAACTTCGCTGTTAAGGCTGACTGCGTCCCGGCTCTGGCATAAGCATAAAGATGAACATAACTATTGAAATTTTTACCGGCTCGTTAAAAGGATAGAGACTCTCATGAATCGGGAAAACAAATTCTGTAGCCGGCGTCAGGCGGCACATACGCCCCAGACGCGCATCATTGTATTTCTTTCCTTCCATATCAACATAATTACGGACAATATATGTTGCTGATTCATAGCTGAGATATTCTCCGCTTAAAAAAACTGTATAATCTCCAAAACATCTTCAAACCACCCGTTGTCATCCAGATAGAGAAACCACTCTCCTTCAGCTTGTTTAAGCCCTGCATTTCTGGCCTTTGTAAAATCAGCACACCAGTCAAAAGGAATAATGTGGGAAGTATAATGTCTTGCGATCTCTAATACGGCAGGCTCCTTTCCAGTAAAAACAATGATTAATTCACTGTGTAATTCTTGGAGAAGAGGTGTAATAGAATCCAGACATTTTTTTAGGGTATCCATCCTGTCAGATACAAGCAGGGAAATGAGTTTTTTATAAATGGAGAAGAATCTTCGGGGAATTGTTTATATTCATTGATAAATATTTATTTGTATAATTGAAAAAACAATTCACGAGGAGGTACCATATGAATAGAAAAGTATACGGATATGTCAGAGTTTCCACCCGAGAACAAAATATCGAAAGACAAATAATTTCTCTTCTCAAAGCGGAAATAGACAGAAAAAATATTTATATTGATAAGCAAAGCGGAAAAGATTTCCGGCGTCCGGCATATAAAAAGATGATAAGACATATTAAGGAAGGCGATTTGCTCATAATAAAAAGTATTGATCGTCTCGGACGAAATTATCAGGAAATTATGGAACAATGGCGTATTATTACAAAAGAAAAAAAGGCTGATATTCGTATTCAGGATATGCCCTTATTAGATACGACAAAAACCAAAGATTTACTGGGCACATTCATTAGCGACGTTGTTCTGCAGCTTCTTTCTTTTGTTGCAGAAAATGAAAGAGTAAATATCCGGCAGCGTCAGGCAGAAGGGATAGCAGCTGCCAAGGCAAAGGGCGTTAAATTTGGAAAGCCAGTAATCCCGCTGCCTGACAATTTCCCAGAGCTATATCAGGAGTGGACGCAATCTCATATATCCTTTGAGGAATTAGCGGATATCTGCAATATGGGAAGAAGTACCATGTATAAGCGAATTGGTGAATATAGGCGAACGCTGCATTCGGAGGAGATTTAAAAAATAATACAGGAAAAATTTGAATTTTTTTAAAAAAAGTATTAAGTTATTGAGATAATGTTCGATATATAGGTGTCAGGAAATTTTCAGAGTAATCCAAATAAGTGTACTTTACTGGACAGTTCGCCGGCACGTCTGAAAGCACATTTTGAGGTTGTTCCGGAATATTCCTTTTAGACAGAAATATTTTATAATTATGCAGG